>JAZMZT010000039.1:0-11979 GCA_045586125.1 Bacteroidaceae bacterium
AACCAGTCTGAGTCAATACGCTTTCTGTGATAATCAACCAGGATGGGGGTAAACTGTACAAAGTAACTGGGAAACATGGGCTTGTCATACACAATGATGCTCTTGACGTCAATCATGTCAATTCCCATGGGATTGTCAAACGGTTTCTTGTCCAGTATCTTCTTTTCGTCATGGACATAGAAATAGGGCTTGATGGGTTCGCCCTCATCAGTGTAGAAACGTATTCCCTGTTCCAGGAAGTATCCGTTTATATCAGTGGTGTATTCGCCCAGATCCAGTTCCATCTCGGCGTCCTTCTGGGCATCCCATGAGGTGTATGTGTCATAATCCACAAACTGGCGCTTTTCGGTAATATCCACATCATCAAGCACTATACCCAGGTCCTCGCGGATGACCAGAGGCAGTCCGTCATCGGTAAAATCAACCTCTTCTTTCTTGGGTTTGTTGTGCTCCAGGTCAATCTCCTGTTTCAGGAACGGTTTGGGCTCGGGGCGGTCGGAACGCTCAAATTTGATACGTGTGCTCTTTTCAAACTTGGACCGTCCGTTCCTTTTCTTGGACATAAGGTTTATGGTCATCTTGGCCTCGCCGTAGAAATCAGAGAGGTCAAAACCGAAATATCCGGTTGTATCAGTGTGATATTCAAATGTCTCAAACTTGGTCTTGTCATAATTGGGCATGACCGATGCATACACGTCAATGTCCGATACCGGATTCCTGCGTGAGTAGGAGAGCACCCATCCGTTCATGGTGAGGCTGTCCTCGATACGGTGTTTCTCGGCGTAGAATTTCTGTCCGGTCATTAGTTTCCACTCGTAACGCTCCCAGCCTTGTATAAGCGTGAGCAGGTTAAGGGCTGCGCGGTGATTGTCATCATCGGCCTCCAGATACCATGCTGGGTTGTGGATGTATCCCTTCAGGTCCGATGAAAGCAGCAGGTTGGACTGCAGGTTTTCAGTCTGTCCGTTTCCGTAGTCGCTGATATCACGTATTGAAATGCAGAAACGGTCACGCAGCGGATTACCGTTCCTGTCGGTCAGTTTGAATTTGATGACCTCCTTGCTGAAGGGCTGACGTGACATGCTGTCGGTCTGTAAGGAGATGGTGGGGCTGCGGAATTTCTCATTGTTGTGGAAAATGCTTCGTGACGAGAGTATCCGGCCCTCCTTGTTGTACAGGGTCATGCGGCATACGCCAATGGGCCATCCGGAGCAGTCGATGTCCAGGTCTGAACTGTCGTCATCGTGGATTTCCTGGAAATAGATGACATCGCCGCGGCATGTGACTGCAATGGCTGTCTGCTCTCCTATAAGGTCCGATGTGCGCGTGATGCTGACCTTGAGAAGTGAATCGGATACAGGCACGGTTGTCATGGAATAACCGCTCTTGAGGGCCTTGGGCAGTGTGAAACGGGTTCTCTTGCCGTCTGATGTCACAAAATGAACGGTCTCGCCTCCTTTGGGTACGATTGTGAACAGCCCCATTCCGTCATGTACGGTTTGTACGGTTGCATTTCCGTCCTGATATTCCAGTGTACCCTCAAGTTCAAAGCCGTCATTTCCGGTAGCCTTGAAGGCCACGTTGCAGGGCAGGCCGGCAATCAGGTCGCCACCCTCGGGGAAGAATGAGACATTGACCTTGCGGGATTCCTCATCGGCCTCGGCACGGATACCTTCAATCATGGGATTGTCATTCTTGAGCACCACGTGGGAGTTGTCAAAATCTCCCGGCTTTTTGGGCTTGGTGTATACCGGAATCACGCGTGAGAAGATGGCCTCATGGCTGAAGTCAAGCATGTTCTGGGTGTAGGCCCTGATTTCATAGAATCCGCTGGGATACTCGGTGACACCGCGCTTTTCACGTGACTGTGTGGTGGATACATCCATAAGTGAGATGGCGCCGTCGCACTGGCCGGCTACGACCTTGAGTTTCTGTTGCAGTATGAGTTGCCCGGTAGGGGCCAGGAAATCAACATAAAGCACCTTGCTGGGGGCACGCTTAAGGGTTGTGGCGTGGGTTACGAATGCCTTGAACCAGATGGTCTCTCCCTGGAAATATGCGGTGTTGTCAAATTCCAGATATACCTTCTCCTGGGGGAATATGGTGTTGAACTGATGGATGTTGCCCGAAAAACGCATGAGTTCACGGGTATAATCATCGGATGTCTCGGGGCGGTTTTGGGCAAACAACCCGGAACAGAACAGTATTGCAGTAATCAGGTGGATAAAACGTTTCATGGCGGTAAAAATACAAAAAACAACGGGAACCCGGTTGCCGGATCCCCGTTATAATTGTTTCCAGTTAAATGGATTACTGCGGACGTGCGCCACCGAATCCACCCTGAGGCATGCCGCCGCCGAAGCCGCCGCCAAAGCCGCCGCCGAAGCCGCCCTGGCCGCCCTGCTGACGCTGCTGACGACGCTGCTCCTGGATCTCGTCATATTTCTTCTTCTGGTCATCGGTCAGGAAAGACTTGATCTTGGCCTCCTGAGCGGCGCGCTGCTTCTGCATCTGCTCCATCATGGCCTGCATATCCTCCTGTGAGGGCTGACCGCCACCGTTCTGCATCTGCTCACGGCGTGCTGCCTGCTCCTTGGCGTTTGCAACATAGTAGTTGTAGATTGAGTCATACTGAACCTGGTTCAGTTCAAGCTGCTCCTTGAGACGGTCAGCCTGACGCTTGGCCATATCCTCAGGATTCATACTCATACCCTGGCCGCCGCCGAAGCCGCCGCCAAATCCCTGTGCAAAGCTCAGTGTTGAAATCATCAGAGCTGCGATTGCGAATAAAATCTTCTTCATTGTTTTGTTATTTTAGGTTAGAAGTTGTTTAAACTTTGCTTATTTAAGATATCGCGAAATTGCAAAAGTTTAATGAACCTCATTAAAAAATGTATCTTTGCTGTGTAAAATCAAAAACTTAAAATGGCAGAATTGAAAACACCCCAGGAATTGGGTACAGAAAAAATCGGAAAACTTCTAATCAGGTACGCCGTACCGGCCATGATTGCTATGCTGGCCTCATCGCTTTACAACATTGTGGATCGTGCGTTCATAGGCCACGGAGTCGGTCCTATGGCTCTTTCGGGTCTGGCTGTGACTTTCCCGCTTATGAACCTCTCGGCGGCACTGGGATCAATGGTAGGCGTGGGATCCGGTACCATGATTTCACTCAAGTTGGGACAGAAAGACCATGAGAGCGCCCAGATGCTGTTGGGTAACTCGGTGACGCTTAACATACTTATAGGTGTACTGTTCGGAGCGTTGTCACTCATTTTCATCAATCCCATCCTGACGCTATTCGGTGCTACAGAAGTAACAATAGGCTATGCCCGCGAGTATATGATAATCATCCTGTTGGGCAACGCTTTCACACATCTTTATCTGGGTATCAACTGCATACTCAGGGCCGCAGGACACCCCAACAAGGCCATGGTTGCCACCATCGGAACCGTGTTGCTGAACACACTGCTGGATTACCTCTTTATTATGGTGTTCCATTGGGGTATCAAGGGTGCCGCAATTGCCACGGTCATTTCGCAGGTTCTGGCATTCGTATGGCAGTGCTTCCAGTTATCGGACAAGAGTGAACTCATACACCTTAAAAAAGGTACATTCCGCCTGCGCGGTGATCTGGTCCGTAACATGATTACCATCGGTCTTTCACCCTGTCTTATGAATGCGGCCGCCTGCTTTGTGGTTCTGCTTATAAACCGCGGATTGCTCAAATACGGCAGTGACGTGGCTATAGGAGCCTACAGCATAATAAACAGCATAGGCTTCATGGTGGTAATGATGGTTATGGGATTCAACCAGGCCATGCAGCCCATAGCCGGTTACAATTACGGTGCCCGTCAGATGGGCCGTGTACTAAGGGTGCTTAACCTGACCATGTTCTTTGGCACCTGTGTCACGACTTTGGGATTTGCCATAGGCGAGTTCCTTCCGGATATGTGCATACGCATATTCACCGATGACCCCGAACTGACCGCCATCACTCATAACGGAATGAAGATAAACTTCATATTCTTTCCTCTCATAGGATCGCAGATGGTGATAGGAAACTTCTTCCAGAGCATAGGAATGCCCGGAAAGTCCATCCTCATGTCACTGTCCCGTCAGTTGCTCCTGCTCATTCCGTTCCTTATTATATTGCCGCGCTATTACGGCATAGACGGAATATGGTACAGTATGCCGGCATCGGACATACTCTCTGTAATATTGGGATTCTCCCTTCTTGTTCCTCAAGTAAGAAAACTCAAAAAAATGGTGTGATATGGATAAGCACTACTGTATATGTATAGGCCGCAAGTTCTGTAGCGGTGGCCGTAACGTGGCAACTATTGTCGCAGAGAAACTGGGTATCAGGGTGTATGACCGTGACCTTTTAAAGAAGGCCGCTCAGGACACCGGTTTCAGCGAAAAGTTCTTTGACGAGGCCGATGAGGAGAAGACCCGCAAGGGCCTGCGCTCACTGTTTATGGGTCACTTCAACAGCAACGGCATGTCAAGCAACTATCTGAGCAACGAATCCATATTCAACATGCAGAGCGACGCCATCCGCAAGATACACGAATCCGAGGACTGCGTATTCATAGGACGTTGCGCCGATTACGTGCTGCGTGACAGCGACCGCCTGCTCAACGTATTCATTGCGGCCGATATCAACGACCGCGTGGCCCGTGTGATGCGCCATGCCGGCGATGACATGACCGAGTCCAAGGCCCTGTCGCTGATAGAGGACATTGACCGCAAGCGTTCATCGTACTACAACTACTTTACCGGCCGTACATGGGGTGATACCGCCGTTTATGACATCTGTCTTAACAGTACCACCTTCGGGTATGAGAGGTGTGCCGATATAATAGTATCTTTGGCAAAGGAAAAACTTGGAATATGAAAAAGATAGGAATCCTGTCCGATACCCATGCCTATTGGGATGACCGTTACGCAACTTTCCTGGAGGGGTGCGATGAGATATGGCATGCAGGCGATGTGGGGTCGTACGAGATTCTGGAACGTCTTTCCAAGATAGCCACCGTCCGCGCCGTGTGGGGTAACTGTGACGGGCAGGATGTACGCCGTTTCACAACTGAGATTTACCGCTTCAAGGTGGAGGATGCCAACGTCATGATAAAGCACATAGGCGGCTCGCCTGACCATTATGACCGTTCCGTGCGGGAGCAGTTGCTAATAGAGACTCCAGACTTGCTGGTGTGCGGCCATTCGCACATGCTCAAAGTCATGCACGACAAAAAATACAATATGCTTTTCATCAACCCCGGAGCCGCCGGTCTGCAGGGCTGGCAGCAGGTACGGACACTGGTCCGCCTGGAGGTGGAAGGCAAGACTTTCAGGAACCTTGAGGTTCTTGAGATAAAACGCGAGAATGATATCTGATTATTTGATACTATGGAAGCAATCACATTACTTGAACTCAACGGCCGCGTCAGGAGCACTCTGCAGTTTGAGATGCCCGATGCCTACTGGGTGCAGGCGGAGATAAGCAGCATCAGCCCCTCGGGGCAGGGGCACTGCTATCTGGAACTTGTGCAGAAGGATGCAACCGGCCGTAATTTCCTGGCCAAGGCCAAAGCCAATATCTGGCGCGGCACATGGCTTAAGTTGAAACCCTATTTCGAGGCCCAGACGGGCGAGACGCTGAATGTGGGAATGAAGGTCCTGCTTCAGGTTACCGTCACTTTCCACGAGGTCTACGGCTATTCGCTGGTGGTACAGGACATAGATCCCACATATACCATGGGCGATATGGCACGCCGCCGCAAGGAGATACTGGAACAACTGGAGAAAGACGGCGTGATAGGTCTGAACCGCGAACTTGAGATACCTGCGCTGCCGCAAAGGATAGCGGTCATCTCATCGGCCACGGCTGCCGGTTGGGGCGATTTCCGCAATCAGTTGGACGGCAATATCTACGGATTCCGGTTCTACGTGAAACTGTTCCCCGCCGCCATGCAGGGTGACGATGTGGAGCGCAGTGTGATATCGGCCCTGAATGCGGTTGCCATGCGCAGGGAGGATTTTGACGTGGTGATAATAATAAGGGGCGGAGGTGCCGTGAGTGAACTGAGTTGCTTTGACTCGTACAACCTGGCATTCAACATAGCCAATTTCCCGCTGCCCGTGATAACCGGAATAGGACACGAGCGTGACGATACGGTGGCCGATGTGGTGGCGCACACCAAGGTAAAGACGCCCACCGCCGCAGCCGAGTTCATCATAAACAGGGTGTTTGACACTGCATCTGAACTGGAGAACCTGACTCGCAGGATGAGCGACGCCATAACAGAGAAAATGAACGCGGAGAAGGTGAGAATGGAAAGAATGTCACAGAAGTTACCTTCTCTATTCGCAGTTCTGAAAACGCGCCAGGAACAGGTTTTGGAGACGCTTTGGATAAGATCGGTCAACGGAGTGCGCAATATGCTGACCGCCCAGGCCCATAGGCTGGAGATTGTGGACAAAACGCTTGCCGCTGCAGACCCGCAGGTCATCCTCAGGCGGGGTTATTCGCTTACCCGTCTGAACGGACGTGCGGTCAGGTGTGCATCGGACCTCAAGAAGGGTGACCGTCTTACCACCGTGTTTGCCGACGGAAGCGTGGAGAGTGAAATCATCTGATTACAAACCTAAATACCAATAATAATGAAATACGAAGAAGCAATGAAGCGCCTGGACGAGATTGTCTCAGGGATTGAAGAGAACAAGATGGACATAGACCAGATCGGTGAGAGCCTCAAGGAGGCCCGTGAACTGATTAAGTTCTGCAAGGATAAACTCTATAAGACCGACGAGGAGATAAAGAAGATTCTTGAAACAGAAGATTAACGCTATATGAAAAAAACTGTCAAGTGGTTGATGTGCGCGCTGCTTGCAGCGGTGCTCATTGCGTGCAGTTCGGTGGCTTTTACCGGCCGTAACCGCGTGCTGCTCTATTCGGACAGCGAGATTACATCGCTCTCAAATGAATCATACAAGGAGATGATGGCTACCTCACAGGTATCGGACAACAAGGCGCAGGCCGCTATGATACAGGAGGTGGGCGGGCGTCTGACCGCTGCTCTGACCAAATATCTGGCCAGCATTGGACAGCAGTCGCAACTGGACGATATAACCTGGAGTTTCAAGCTGGTTAAGGACAGTCAGGTGAACGCGTTCTGCATGCCCGGCGGACAGGTGGTGTTCTACGAGGGCATCATGCCGCTGTGCGACACCCCGGACCTGGTGGCAGTGGTGATGGGCCATGAGATTGCACATGCTCTGGCGCGTCACGGAAACGAGCGTATGTCACAGCAGGCGCTTACCAGCCTGGTGGGCGGTGTGGCCGGACAGGCGGTGGAGATTAAGACGTCACAGGCCGGAAGGATGCTCTTTGAGGCAGCCTTTGCTGTGGGCAGCCAGTACGGTTACCTGCTTCCGTATTCACGCAAGCATGAGTCTGAGGCCGATGAGATTGGCCTTTACATCATGGCCATTGCGGGGTATGACATAGAGCAGGCTCCTGTGCTCTGGGAGCGTATGGCGGCTAATGAAAGTGAGTACGTGCCGGAGTTCATGAGCACCCATCCAAGCCATGCCAACCGCATAAAGAACCTGGAGAAACATATGGAGAAAGCGCGCAAAATCGCGGCAGGGATACAGTGATATTAAAAAAATGTAGTATGTTTGCAGAACGTGTGCATTGACTTAATCAAACCAAATAATAAAAATAAAGTATGAAAAAGATTATCCTTTCACTTATGGCACTGGCTACAGTGTCTGCGTATGCCCAGTTCGGCGGACGTGGTCAGGGAAACCCCACAGTGCCTTCAGTAACAGAGAATGTAACAGAGGACTTTCAGCCCGCAGCAAACAATCAGGCTAATCATCAGTATCCTATGGTAAACTCACAGCGTATGGTACGTGCCCAGATATCGGCCCCCAACGCTACTTCCGTAGGTCTTGACATAGACGGTAAGATCTATTCAATGAGCAAGAACGAGAACGGTGTATGGACCGGTACTTCTGCTCCTCAGGATCCCGGTTTCCACTACTATCAGTTGAACATTGACGGTGCAAGCGTACCCGATCCGGGAAGCCTGTACTACTATGGCGCAAGCCGTTGGGGCAGCGGAATCGAGGTTCCGTCCGATGACCAGGATTTCTGGCAGGTAAAGAACGTACCGCAGGGCAGCATGAACGAGGTTTACTATTGGTCAACAGTCACCGAGAAGATGCGTCACTGCTACATCTACTTCCCCAACGAGTATTACACCAACACAACCAAGAAGTTCCCTGTTCTGTACCTGATGCACGGTATGGGTGAGAACGAGCACGGTTGGGCAGAGCAGGGTCACACCGCTCAGATCATGGATAACCTGATCGCTGAGGGTAAGGCTGTTCCGTTCATTATCGTTATCGATTGCCTCGATGCACAGCTTCCCGGTCAGCAGGGTGGCGGTTTCGGCGGATTCGGCGGCTTTGGCGGCCAGCGTCCTGCCGGTGGTCCTTCAGCTGATGCTCAGGCTCAGGCTCCTCAGGGCGGTCAGCGTCGTGGCGGATTCGGCGGCGGTTTCATGATGGGTGGCGCATTCGGAGACGTGCTCATCAAGGATATCATCCCCATGGTTGAGAAGAACTACCGTGTAATTGCCGATCCTCAGCACCGCGCTATGGCAGGTCTGTCAATGGGTGGTATGACCACACGTTCAGTGACTCTTGCCAATCCTAAGGTATTTGCTTATGTAGGTATGTTCAGCGGTGGTACAATCTCTCTGCAGGACATCGAGGGTGCCGAGGGCTACAAGGAGACCAACAAGGCTCTGTTCATGAGTTGTGGCGGTAAGGAGAACATGGGTGTTATGGAGGCTGCCGAGAATCTGAAGAAGGCCGGCATCAACGCCACCGGTTACATCTCAGAGGGTACCGCACACGAGTGGCATACATGGCGTCGCAGCCTGTACCAGTTCGTACAGATCTGCTTCAAATGATTATAAACCTATTTAACCGATTTATAAAATGAGAAAGTTTACAGTAGTTTTGAGTGCTGCCCTTTTGACCGCAGGTTTCTGCGCAGCACAGGAGATCAAGGAGGACTTCAAGCCCTCAACAAAGAATCAGCCCCAGCAGGAGTATCCTATGGTTAACTCACAGGGTTATGCCCGTTTCCGTATTGTTGCTCCCAATGCACAGGCCGTATCAGTAGGTCTGGGTCTGGGTGGTACCAACGGTGGTACAGATCTTACCAAGGATGAGAACGGCGTTTGGACCGGTACTACATCACAGCCCCTGGATGAGGGTTTCCACTACTATCATCTGACAATTGACGGCGGTACATTCAATGACCCCGGTACAAATAACTACTACGGCTCAACCCGTTGGGAGAGCGGTATTGAGATTCCCGCACACGATGCAGCCTTCTATGAGGAGCGCAACATCCCGCACGGCTTTGTACAGCAGATCCTGGTTTGGTCAGAGAGCACCAACAGCCTGCGTCGTGCATTCGTTTACACACCTCCTACATATCATGCTGACAAGGCCGATGTACGTTACCCCGTTCTGTATCTGCAGCACGGTTGGGGTGAGGACGAGACCGCTTGGATGACCCAGGGTCACGCTAACCTCATCATGGATAACCTGATTGCCGAGGGTAAGATCAAGCCCTTCATCATTGTCTGCACCTATGGTATGACCAACGAGGGCTTCCGTCCCGGTGGTTTCGGTGGCGGCATGCGTCGTCCCGCTGGTGGCGCAGGTGCTCCCGCAGCACGTCCCGCAGCAGGTCCCGCTGCTGATGCTCAGGCTCAGGGCCAGGCACAGCGTCCTCAGGGCCAGCGTCCCGCAGGTGGCGGCTTTGGCGGTTTCGGCAGCAACGCCGGCTTCCAGACATTCCTCTGCGATGAGCTTGTTCCTTACGTAGATGCTCACTTCCGCACAATCGCCAACAAGGACAACCGCGCTATGGCCGGTCTGTCAATGGGTGGTATGGAGACTCACTCAATCACTCTGGCACGTCCCGAGATGTTCGGTTACTACGGTCTGCTTTCAGGCGGTACCTACAACCCCTCAGAGATTGCTGACAAGAAGCAGGTTAAGAAGATCTTCATCAGCTGCGGTAGCAAGGAGGGCCCGGATAACATCCGTAACGCCGCTGCTGCCCTTAAGGAGGCTGGTTTCGATGCAATGGGCTATGTATCAGAAGGTACAGCTCATGAGTTCCTGACCTGGAGACGTTCACTCTATCAGATGGCTCAGTTCTTCTGGGGCACCGGTAAGTAATATTTCCGAATAATTATTTAAAGCATCCGGCTCCTGTTTGGAGTCGGATGTTTTTTGTTCCATTTTAGTTCATATTTGTACAAATTATTAACTATTTGTTGTAACTTAGCGAGCCAATTGTGCAGAACAATCAATTTATTATAAACCTAATTTTTATCCAAAGTTCACTATGAACAAAAACTTCAAATTAATTCTGGCTGTAGGAATGACAGCAGTTTTGGTTGGTTGCGGTTCCAACGGTTCAACTATTGACCCGCAGCGCATTGCCAACAGAAATGTTGAGTTCGACCAGTATTTTACTGAGATCAAGGCCGATGCCGCTCCGGCTAAGCCCGATGAGAAAGGCTTTATTCGTCGTTGGACTATCATTGAGCCTATCAACAAGCCTAACAGCGGCAATACTGTATTTACAGACAGCTATATTCTGGCTGAGCTGACCAAGGAGTATTTCAAGGGTCAGTTTACAAATGACATCAACGCTCTTCCCAAGACCGGTGATCAGGTTATCGTAGAGTCTGAGGCTCCGCGTGCCGGTGGACGTGGCGGATTCGGCGGCTTTGGCGGTGGTGCTCCCGGCGCAGGCCAGGCACGTCCGCAGGGTGCTCCCGGTGCAGGTCAGGGTCGTCCCCAGGGCGCTCCCCAGGGTGCTCCTCAGGGTCAGGGCCGTCCCCAGGGCGCTCCTCAGGGTGCTCCTCAGGGTGGATTCGGCGGCTTTGGCGGTATGATGGGTGGCGGTGCTCCCGCTGCAGCAGCTCCCGCTACTGTCAAGGATACTCTCGAGTGGCATTCAGTTGACAGCAAGCTGTTCAACATCAAGCTTATCCGTTTTGCTCAGGGTACATCAAACGGTCAGAAGCGTTACGGTCTTATCTTCAATGCCTTCACAGTTGTAAACTGCGAGCAGGATATGGTTGTACGTCTGGCTGCCGGTTCAAACGCATCTTCTATCTGGTGGGTTAACGGTGAGAAGGTCCTGACTCTTCAGGCTGACCGCCGTATGGTTGCCGATGACGGTATGTCAAAGCGCATCACCCTCAAGAAGGGTAAGAACCTGGTACGTGCCGCTGTCATCAACGGCCCGGGTATGAGTGATATGTGCGCACGTTTCTATAATGAGGACGGCACTATCGTTAAGAACATCACCATCACTAACAACTAATAAAAGGATCAGAATATGAAAAAGATATTTCAGATGGGCTTGGTAGCCCTTGTTTCAGTCTCAATGTCTGAAACTGTTATGGCTCAGATCGGTGCTCCGTTTATTCACGATCCTGCCACAATAATGGAGTGTGACGGTAAATACTATACATGGGGTACAGGCGGTTCACCGCTGGTATCCAGTGACGGTTGGGTATGGTCAGGCGAAGGTGGTGCCCGCATTTCTGTAGGTGCTGCTCCTGATATGATCAAGATCGGTGACCGTTATCTCTGCGCACACAGCTCAACAGGCGGTGGCCTTGGTGGTGGTCATGCAGGTACTATCCGTACCATGTGGAACAAGACTCTGGATCCCCAGTCACCTGACTACGAGTGGACAGAGCAGATCCAGGTAGCCGAGTCACTCGTTGACGAGGACTGCGATGCTATCGATGCAGGTCTTATCATGACTCCCGATGGCCGTCTCTTTGTAACTTACGGAACATATTTCGGATTCATCCGCGTGGTTGAGCTTGATCCCGCTACCGGTGACCGTGCCGAGGG
>JAZMZT010000040.1:0-8846 GCA_045586125.1 Bacteroidaceae bacterium
TACAACTATCTGGTGGCTCGCGTAGACAGTATTGCAAACGAGATGGAGTCCTTCATTCAGGATTTCACCGTAAATCTGGAGAAGTGATATGCTGAAGAGACGCAATAAGGTATCGCCGCAGTTCAGCATGTCGTCCATGACTGACATCATATTCCTGCTGCTGATATTCTTTATGATAACATCCACAATGGTCAGCCCCAACGCCATCAAGGTGCTGCTGCCGCAGAGTTCGCAGCAGACATCGGCCAAGCCGTTGACCCGCGTCATCATAGACCGCGACCTGAACTACTACACGGCTTTTGGTAACGATGACGAGATGCCCATTGTGTTTGAGGAACTGACCGATTTCCTGATTGACTGCTCACAGAAGGAACCCGAAATGTACGTGGCCCTTTATGCCGATGAGTCCGTCCCCTACAAGGAGATTGTAAAGGTCCTGAACATAGCTAATGAGAACCAGTTCAAGGTGGTGCTTGCCACACGCCGTCCCGACCGCAAATAACGACCGATGAAAAGGGAGAAATTTGACATATTCTCAGTTCTTTGGACCATACTGCTGCACGCTCTGGCCATAGTGCTGCTGCTGGTGTTGCACCTGAACAAACCGGTGGCTCAGGCAGAGAGCGGCGTGCCCGTGATGCTGGGCAATATGGGCAACCTGGATACCGACTATGAGTTTACTGAGGTCAACTCAATGCCGGCTCCCGCACCCGCAGCCGTTCCGGTTCCCGCAGTACCGCAGGCCGAACCCGCCATCACCCAGAATCTGGAGGAGACCGTAGCCATTGAGAGCGGCGAGAAGGAGAAACCCGTCAAGCCCGCCGAGACTCCCAAGCAGCCTACCCCCGAGGAGATCCGCGCTGAACAGGAGCGTCAGGCTGCCGAGGCCGCCCAGAACCTGATGGCCAACGCCTTTGGCCGCAGCAGCACGATGCAGGCTAATTCACCAACTGAGAATAACTCAGAAGAAAAGGGTGTACCCGGTTCACAAGATGGCAATTCAACTGAAGGTAAACCAACCGGAACCGGAGGCTGGGGAACTTGGGATCTTAACGGTCGTGACATTGGAGAGTTTCCGCGCCCGGCTTATAACGGAATCCAAGAGGAGGGCCGTGTAGTTGTTACAATAACTGTTGATCCCGAAGGAAGGGTGATTGATACAAGAATAAACAATCGTACCAATACCACAAACCTGCAACTGAGAAATGCTGCTGTTGAGGCCGCCCGCCGCACAACGTTCAACGCAATAGGAGGTGAGAACAACCAGACCGGTACCATCACCTACTATTTCAAACTGAAATAACTTATGGTATACATTTTCCTTGCCGAAGGCTTTGAAGCCATAGAGACCATAACCCCGCTGGATATGCTTATCCGCGCCGGCGTAGAGGTCAACACCATATCCATATCCGATGAGTTTCTGGTCAAGAGCAGCCAGGGTATTCCCGTTCAGGCCGATGACCTGTTTGAGAACACTGATTTCAGCGATGCCGAGATGCTGATTCTGCCCGGCGGACAGCCCGGTGCATCCAATTTGGGCAAGCACAAGGGTCTGGAGGCTCTGCTGCGTGAGGCTATGGCCAAGAACCTGCCGGTAGGTGCTATCTGCGCCGCTCCTACGGTGCTGGGCAAGCACGGATTGCTGCAGGGACGCACTGCCACCTGCTATCCCGGTTGCGAGGGTATGCTCAAGGGCGCCGACTGCAAGGAAACGTTCGTTCAGAAGGACGGAAACCTGATTACCGCATGCGGTCCCGCCGCTGCTGTAGAGTTTGCAAAGGCTATCATCAGCCTGCTTCGCGGTGACGAGGTTACTGCCTCGGTTTGTGAAAAGATGATGTTCGGGCGTGCCTGATGCTTGACCTTGATCAGCGTGACGTCAAGTATCTGCCCGGTGTAGGTCCGGCAAGAGCCGCTCTTTTAAAAAGCGAGCTCCAGATAAGCACGCTGCAGGATCTGCTTTACTATTTTCCTTACAAATATATTGACCGCAGCCGCATCTTCCAAGTAAAGGAGGTTGACGGCACCATGCCCTATATCCAACTTAAGGGTAAGATACTCAGTTTTGAGCAGATAGGTGAGGGACGCAAACAGCGTCTTGTAGCCCATTTCAGCGATGGAACCGGCGTTGCCGACCTGGTGTGGTTCAGCGGAATAAAATATACACTTGACCGATATCGGCCCGGAGTGGAGTACGTGGTGTTCGGCAAGCCTACCATATTTGGCGGCCGTGTGAATGTGGCGCATCCCGAGATTGACCTGGAGGCTAACATCAACCTCTCAGAGATGGGCATGCAGCCATACTACAACACCACTGAGAAGATGAAAAAGGCGGGTCTGAATTCGACCGCCATCCGCAAACTGGTAAACAACCTGATGGCTCTCATAGTAGAGCCGTTGCCGGAGACTCTGCCCGACTGGCTGCGTGAAAAGGAGCATCTTATGCCCCTGACCGATGCCCTGAAGGTGCTGCATAATCCTCGCACCCCGCTTGAGCTCCGCCTGGCACAACTCAGAGTCAAGTTTGAGGAACTCTTTTACATACAACTCAATCTGGCCCGGTTTGCAAGTGACCGCCAGCGCCGTTTCAAGGGATATGTTTTTGCCCGTGTGGGCGAGCACTTTAACCGCTTCTACAATGAGAAGTTGCCTTTCAGCCTTACCGGAGCACAGAAACGGGTGATACGTGAAATCCGTAACGATATGGGCAGCGGACGCCAGATGAACCGTCTGCTTCAGGGTGATGTGGGCAGCGGCAAGACTATGGTGGCGCTTATGACCATGCTTATAGCCATTGACAACGGCTATCAGGCCTGCATAATGGCTCCCACCGAAATCCTGTCCGAGCAGCATTACGCAAATATCAGCCGATTCATCGACGGATTGGGCCTGCGTGCTGAACTCCTGACGGGCAGAATAAAGGACAAACGCCGCGAGGAGATACTTAAGGGACTCAAGGACGGAAGCGTCAATATCCTGGTAAGCACCCATGCCGTGCTTGAGGATCCTGTTGAGTTCAGCCGCCTGGGATTTGTGGTAATCGATGAGCAGCACCGCTTTGGCGTAGCTCAGCGTGCCCGTCTGTGGAGCAAGAGCACTATGCCGCCCCATGTTCTGGTAATGACCGCAACCCCCATTCCGCGGACATTGGCCATGACACTGTATGGTGATCTGGATGAATCGGTAATTGATGAACTGCCGCCCGGACGCAAGCCCATACAGACCGACCACTATTATGACGGCAACCACAAATCAGTCTATGCATTCCTGGACCGTGAACTTAAGAAGGGCCGCCAGGCATATATAGTATATCCTCTCATTGAGGAGAGCGAGAAGATTGACCTCAAGAATCTGGAAGAGGGCTACCTGACCATCTGCGAGCGATTCCAGGGCTACGGCGTGAGCAAGGTTCACGGCCGCATGAAACCGGCCGAGAAGGATGCCGAGATGCAGCGGTTCAAGCGTAACGAGACCCAGATAATGGTGGCTACCACGGTGATTGAGGTGGGTGTGGATGTACCTAACGCCAGCATTATGGTGATTGAGAACGCCAACCGCTTTGGCCTGTCACAGCTGCACCAGTTGCGCGGTCGTGTGGGCCGCGGCGCCGACCAGTCCTACTGCCTGCTGGTAACCCCGTACCAACTTAGCGAGGATACCCGTAAGCGCATTGAGATAATGACCGCCACCTGCGACGGCTTTGAGATTGCCGAGGCCGACCTTAAACTGCGCGGACCCGGCGACCTGGAGGGAACGCAGCAGAGCGGTATGGCATTTGACCTTAAACTTGCCAATCTGGCTCGTGACGGAGCCCTGATTGAGCATGTGCGTGAGATAGCCAAGGATATCATTGCTCAGGATGCCGAACTGTCACGCCCTGAGAATGTCCTGCTGGGACGTATGCTCCGCCGTCTTAAGAAAAGTGAGTACGACTGGTCTTCAATTTCTTAGAAATTGAGTACCTTTAAGCTACGCTTTTAGATAGGCTTCGCCTCGGAAGTAAAAATAAGCTAGCTTATTTTATATTTCTCTCGGCTTGCACTATCTTTGCACTCTGAAATCAAAGTTAAGTACATGAGTGCTGTTTGCAGGTTCCTGGTTTTACTGACGGTTTTGGTATCGGGAGTGGTAAAGTCCACCGCTCAGGATGCAATGCCGTCGCGCGTGGTGCCTGTTCAGCCCATGGTGAGCGTAACCCTGCCCGCACATCTTAATCCCGGACTGGCGGTTGATCTGGAGAATCCGGCATCATTCCTCTATCCGGAGTGGAGCAACAAGTACGTACATAATTTTGACGATGTAAAGTTGCCGGATTCGGTCATCATATCCATGAAAGGATACTGCATGCCCACCGACAGCACCTACATAACCGATAAGTTCGGATACCGTCCCCGCCGCGGCCGTCAGCATTTTGGCCTTGACATAAGGATCAAGACAGGCGATACCATACGTGCGGCATTTGACGGAAAGGTGCGCATATCACGTTACGAGCGCCGCGGTTACGGCCACTACCTGGTGATACGCCATCCGAACGGACTTGAGACGCTTTACGGACACCTGTCCAAGAAACTGGTGGCCGAAAACGATATAGTTCACGCAGGAGATCCCATAGCGCTGGGCGGCAATACGGGACGTTCCACAGGTCCTCATCTGCATTTTGAGACCAGGATACTCGGTAACGCCATCAACCCCGCGCTGATGTTTGACTTTCCGCACCAGCGGGCCCAGACGGATTTCTACGTGTATCAGAAGAATACCCGTGCGGTCTATTACAGGGTCAAGAGCGGGGATACTCTGAGCGGAATAGCATTAAAGAACGAGACCTCCGTGTCCAGTATCTGCAAGTTGAACGGCATCACAAGCAAGGCCGTCATCAAGCCGGGACAGACACTGAGGGTACAATGATACAACTGATATGAGTGACAAAAAGAACACTCCCGATACCAACAGGGAGTTTGAGGAGGTGATTGCAATGTGCCGCGCCCTGTACGTAAAGAAACTGCAGGACTACGGTGCTTCATGGCGTATTATGCGTCCCGAGTCATTGACCGACCAGATTTTCATCAAGGCCAAGCGCATACGCAGCATCGAAACCAAGGGTGTTTCACTCATTGACGAGGGCATCAAGTCCGAGCTCATCGGAATAGTAAATTACGGAGTCATTGCCCTGATTCAGTTGGAGCACGGATTCTCGGATACTGTCGATAAGGATGCCGACTGGGCACTTAAGGAGTATGACAAGTACTCACAGGCTGCCCTGGACCTGATGAAAAAGAAAAACCACGATTATGACGAGGCCTGGCGCGGAATGCGTACCACATCATACACCGACCTTATCCTGACCAAGATAAACCGCACAAAGGAGATTGAGAGTCATGAGGGTAAGACGGTTGTGTCCGAGGGCATCGACGCCAACTATATGGATATGATCAACTACGCAGTCTTTGGACTGATTAAGATACAGGAACAGTCAAAAGCATAATGGGCACTGAAACCAAACATAGCGGAATGCCTCTTAAGGTGCTGGTCAATTTCTGCCGCATCCTGCTGGGTCTGACATTCATGTTCTCGGGTATCGTGAAGGCCGTTGACCCCACGGGCACCCAGATAAAACTGATAGATTACCTCTATGCGTTTGGCATGGGTGAATCAGTGCTGGCTTCAACGCTGCTTATTCTGGCCTGCATCCTGGCAGGATTTGAAATTCTGATAGGCTCATACCTGGTGGCAGGTGCATTCAACAGGGGGGCGTCGCTGCTGGCCCTGCTCATGATGGTGTTCTTTACACCTTTCACCCTCTACCTGGCCATTAAGAACCCCGTATCGGACTGCGGCTGTTTTGGCGATGCCGTGGTGCTGAGCAACTGGCAGACCTTTGCCAAGAACGTGTTCCTGCTGGCTCTGGCGCTGCTGGTATTCATAAAACGCAAACTTGTGGTGCCGTTCATGGCCGAGCGCCGTCACTGGATGGTGACTGTGGTCATCGTGGCCATATCGGTCAGGTTCATGGCAAGTAACATCATCAACCTGCCGGTGCTGGATTTCCGCCCCTACAAGGTGGGGACCGACCTGCGCACCACCTATGAGAACCACGACATGACATTCACCGATTTCTGCATCATGAATGATGACATGGATGACGTGACCATGGATATCCTGTCGGACTCAAGTTACACCTTCCTGGTGATATCGTCACATCTGGAGGACGCCAGCGAGAGTGACCTGGATCTGATAGACGACATATTTGACTATTGCAACAATCGGGGATATAATATTATAGGACTGACTGCTTCAGGTACCGAGACCATACGTCAGTGGACCGAGAATGCCGGGGCCGATCTGCACTTCCTGTTCTGTGACGAGATTCCGCTGCAGACCATAGTACGCTCCAACCCCGGACTGGTACTCCTTAAGAACGGTGTCATAGTGAACAAGTGGAGTCACGCCAACATCCCGTCCGATGAGGAGCTCAGCGGACCGCTGGAGACCATCAGCGTAGGTCAGATGCCTGATGCCGATCCTCTTAAGACCCCGTGGGCGGTTGCACTGCTGTTTGCTCTGCCGCTGCTCCTGCTGATAGCGATTGACAGACTGAAAGAATTGATACAATAACACTTTAATACTTATTGAAATGAGAAAGAAAATTGTAGCCGGAAACTGGAAGATGAACAAGACTCTCCAGGAAGGTATTGCTCTTGCTGAAGAGCTCAATCAGGTGTTGGCTGCCGACAAACCCAACTGCGACGTTGTTATCGGCACCCCGTTCATACATCTTGCCAAGATCTCTGATATCATTGACCACAACGTTATCGGTCTCTCTGCTGAGAACTGCGCTGACAAGGAATCAGGTGCTTATACCGGTGAGGTATCGGCCGCTATGGTTAAGTCAACCGGTGCCGAGTATGTAATCCTGGGTCACTCAGAGCGTCGTGAGTACTATCACGAGACTTATGAGATCCTCAAGGAGAAGGTTCTGCTGGCTCTTGCCAACGGTCTGAAGGTTATCTTCTGCATCGGTGAGTCACTCGACGAGCGCGAGAAGGGCATCCAGAACCAGATTGTTAAGGCTGAGCTGGAGGGTTCAGTATTCAATCTCTCAGCCGATGAGTTCAAGAATATCACCATCGCCTACGAGCCTATCTGGGCTATCGGTACCGGTAAGACCGCTACTGCCGATCAGGCTGAGGAGATTCACGCTTACATCCGTTCAGTCATTGCCGACAAGTACGGAAAGCAGATTGCTGAGGATACTTCTATCCTCTACGGTGGCTCATGCAAGCCTTCAAACGCTGCAGAGCTCTTTGCAAAACCCGACATCGACGGTGGTCTGATTGGCGGCGCTTCACTGAAGGTTGCTGACTTTAAGGGCATCATCGACGCTTGGAAGAAGTAAAAACGATATGAAAAAGACAGGATTAATAGTATTCCTGCTTCTCTTTACAGTCCTGGCCAGTGCCCAACAAACCACACTGGTCCAGGTTCTGGAGAGGGATATCCCCGGTAAGGGCCAGATCCGCGTGGAACGTGACGAGCGTCTGGACAGTCTTATCGGCACGGTATCTGAGGCACAGTCCGGCACTAAGATCAAGGCCAAGGGATACCGCATCCAGGTCTTTGCAGGAAACAACACACGTGCATCAAAGGAGAGGGCCAATGAGGCGGACCGTTATATCCGCTCCAAGTATCCCGACCTGCCGGTACACACTGAGTTCAAGAACCCGCGCTGGTTATGTACCGTAGGTGATTTCCTCTACTATGAGGAGGCCTATGACGTATTGCGCAAACTTAGAAAAGAAACTCCCTACAAGGGAATGATCATTTTACGTAATCAGGATATTACAATCCCGCTATGAGTTCACTGATACCATATTCCGATGAGCAGTCCCAGAAGTTTCTGGCACTGAAGCATCACTACGAGGAGATACTTAAACTTATTGAGCCCGATGCCGGCCGTGAGGGTCTGGTACGCACTCCTCTGCGTGTGGCAAAGACGCTTCTGGACTTTACCAGCGGATATGAGATTGACCCGTCGGCCATCCTTAAATCGGCTATGTTCAAAGAGGACTACAGCCAGATGGTCATAGTAAAAGATATTGACTTTTATTCTCTTTGTGAGCACCATATGCTACCGTTCTACGGCAAGGCTCACGTGGCGTATATTCCCAATGGTTACATTACAGGTCTGAGCAAGATTGCCCGCGTGGTAGATGCCTTTGCACGCCGCCTCCAGGTACAGGAGCGCATGACCTCACAGATTAAGGACTGTATTCAGGATACACTCCAGCCGCTTGGTGTGATGGTGGTCATAGAGGCCAGTCACATGTGCATGCAGATGCGCGGTGTGGAGAAACAAAATTCCATTACAACTACATCAGATTTTACCGGCGCTTTCAACCGCGCCAAGACTCGCGAAGAGTTCATGAACCTGATTTCGCGAAAATGATACCATTGGGGTCAGGCCCCATTGGTATCATTTTAGAGGGTGATTACTCTTTCGCCCAGGGTTTTGGAGAGTTCGGAGCGGGCTTGGAGGAGCTGCTGGTAACGCGTTTGAAGAGATGCAAGAGTGTCCGATGAGGCCTCCTGGATCTCTTTTTCCGTTTTCTTGATTTCCAGGCGGACCACCTCCATCTGGTAGTCGGCCATGATGTGGCGGGTCAGTTTGAGAAGGTGGGTCTCATCCTCGGTGGGCATGTTGTCCTTGAAGAGGCCGCTCAGTTGGTAACGCTCCTCCATGAGACTGGCGGCGGTGAGGCTAACGAATGTCTCGGGGTGTGACATGAAGAACTTCTGGGAAGTCGGAGGCCAAGCGGTCTTAGGAAGACAACTTAGTAATTCAACTCCTT
>JAZMZT010000041.1:0-16804 GCA_045586125.1 Bacteroidaceae bacterium
CTGGGTGGAAGCACATTCAGCGCCTCCATGGCCTTGTGGTAACGGTTCAGGTAATGCTGTACCACCTCCATAGGCTCCAGTTGCTCCAGACGTGCCTTCTTGGCAATCTTGTCCTCACCCTCATCGGCATCGTGCTCCAGATGGCCTACATCGGTTATGTTGCGGACGTAGCGTACCTTGTAGCCTAAATGCTGCAGGTAACGGAAAAGGATGTCAAAGGTGATGGCGGGACGTGCATGACCCAGATGCGGATCACCATATACTGTGGGACCGCACACGTACATACCTACGTGCGGCGGGTTCAATGCTTCAAACAGTTCCTTCTTTCTTGTAAGGGTGTTGTAGATGGTCAATTTGTTTTCCATATTATCTTTTTGTTGTTTCTTCAATCAATTGGAGAAGACGCTCTACGGCATTCTCCTCAGGGATATTTTTCTCTATGCACTCCTTGCCGCGATAGAGGCTTATCTTTCTGTGGCCGGCACCCACATAGCCGAAATCGGCATCGGCCATCTCACCCGGTCCGTTCACTATGCAGCCCATGATGGCTATCTTGACTCCCTTCAGGTGGCCTGTGGCGGCTTTGATGCGTGCTATTGTCTCTTCAAGATTGTAAAGTGTCCGTCCGCAGCCCGGACATGAAATGTATTCCGGTTTGCTGAAACGGATGCGTGCGCCCTGCAGGATGGCATCCTCTGTAGAACGTATCTGCTCTGCCGGTATATTGGGGTTGCTCAGTTTAAGGACTTTAGCCTTGCCGTCTATGAGCAGCGCTCCTGCATCCATGGCGGCGTGCAGTTGGAAATCCTCCAGTGAAATGTCATTGTATGACAGACTCAGCACTCCGTTTTCAATCCTGGCCGATGCATGCACCTGCGCACTTTCTGCCGCGTAGTCAACCAGTTTGCGGGCTACGGGTATTTCACGTTCGGGTGCCTCGGACAGCGATACGCGGATGGTATCACCTATGCCCTCGGCCAGCAGTGCGCCAATGCCTATGGCACTCTTTATGCGGCCGTCCTCACCCTCACCGGCCTCGGTCACGCCCAGATGGATGGGGAATGCCATGCCCTCGCGGTCCATCTCCTTTACCAGCAGGCGTACGGTCTCTATCATGACCACGGTGTTGCTGGCCTTGATGGATATGACCACGTTCATGAAGTTCTGTTCCACGCATATACGCAGAAATTCCATGCAACTCTCCACCATGCCGGCGGGCGTATTGCCGTATCGGCTCATGATGCGGTCGGAGAGTGATCCGTGGTTTACGCCTATGCGGATGGCGGTATTATGCTCACGGCAAATACTGAGGAACGGGATGAAACGGTCGCGTATGCGCTGAATCTCCTGTGCGTATTCCTGATCGGTGTATTCCAGTTGTTTGAACGTACGTGCAGGATCCACATAGTTGCCCGGGTTGATGCGCACCTTCTCCACGTAACGGGCGGCCACATCGGCCACGGCGGGGTTGAAGTGGACATCGGCCACAAGCGGGGTGTTGTAACCGCGGGCTGTGAGTCCTTCGCGTATCAGCCGCATGTTTTCCGCCTCGCGTGTGCCTTGGGTGGTCATGCGCACCAGTTCTCCGCCGGCCTGAATGATACGGATGGCCTGCTCAATGCACCCTTCGGTATCCATTGTGGCGGTGGTGGTCATGGATTGCAGGCGTATGGGATTGCTGCCGCCTATGGCGGTACTGCCCACACGTACGCTGATGGATTTCCTGCGGTTGTAAACGGCCATTATCAGTTGGTCTTGAAATTGTATTTTACCTGGCTGAGTTCGGCGTTGGCCTTCTCAATCTTATCCTTGAGTCCCTCCTTGTGGGCGGCCAGACGTGCTGCCAGTTCAGCATCGGTAACGGCCAGTATCTGGGCGGCCAGGATGGCTGCGTTCTGTGCGCCGTTCACGCCTACTGTTGCCACAGGTATTCCGGGGGGCATCTGAATGATTGAGAGCATGGCGTCCAGACCGTCAAGCATACCCTTGATGGGCACGCCTATCACGGGGACGTTGGTGTTGGCGGCAATGACACCGGGCAGGGCGGCTGCCATACCGGCTGCGGCAATGATTACCTTGATGCCGCGTGCCTGTGCACCTTTGGCAAACTCCTCAACGGCCGCGGGTGTGCGGTGGGCTGAGAGTGCGTTCATCTCAAACGGCACCTGGATGCTGTCCAGGAATGCTGCCGCCTTTTCCATTACGGGCAGATCAGACGTGCTGCCCATGATAATGCTTACTGTAGGTTTCATATATTCTAGTTTTTACGCATTCTTGCTACTGGTATGCCTATCTGCTCGCGGTACTTGGCTACCGTACGGCGTGCCACCTTGAAACCACGCTCGGCCAGCATATCGGAGAGTTGCTCATCGGTGAGCGGGTTGCTGTGGTCTTCGGCATCGGTGGCTTCACGCAGTATGCGGTGTATCTCCTTGACCGATACCTCCTCACCGCTGCTGGTCTTGACTCCGTCGGTAAAGAAGGACTTGAGCGGGAAGGTGCCGAAAGGGGTCTGCACATACTTGCCGCTGGTTACGCGTGATATGGTGGATATGTCATATCCTGTCTTCTCGGCCACATCCTTCAGGATCATGGGACGGAGCAGAGTCTCATCGCCCTCCTGGAAGAACGGGCGCTGCAGGTCAATGATGGCCTGCATGGTGCGGGTCATGGTCTGCTCACGCTGTTTCAGTGCCTGTATGAATCCGCGGGCCGAATCCAGTTTGCTCTTGATATAGACGGCGGCGGCCTTCTGGCTGCTGGTGCCCTCTTTTATCTGGTTCTCCAGCATATCTGAGTACTCACGGCTTACGTGCAGTTGGGGGATATTGCCGTTGTTCAGCGTGAACCTTATCTCCTCGTCATAGTTGTCAAGCAGGAAATCAGGTATGATATGCTGGCGGCTGTGTCCCACCGTCTCACCCAATGAACTGCCCGGACGCGGGTTCAGTTTTACAAGTTCGGCAATGACGGCGTCAGTCTGCTCCTTGCTCAGTTCCAGACGGGCCGATATCTTGTCCCAGCGCTTGTGGGTGAACTCATCGAACATGGAAGAGATGATTTTTTCCTGAAGTTTCTTGCTCTCTGAATCCGGCTTGCGGCGGATCTGAATCAGAAGGCACTCCTGCAGGTTGCGTGCACCTATTCCGGCGGGGTCAAACTCCTGGATGACCTTGAGCACCTGCTCTATCTCATCGACCGATGCATCCGTGTCGTGGTAGAAGGCCAGGTCATCGGATATGGCCTGAAGGTCCTTGTCCAGGATGCCGTCATTATCGATTGAGCCGATGATGTAGAGGGCAATCTTCATCTGACGCGCGGTCAGGTCCTGCTCTCTCAGTTGCTCATAGAGTATGTCGTAGAATGATCGGGTATCAGCCAGGGGGATATCGGCTATGGGGCCGCTGCCCCCCGGCTGGCGGTCATACCAGTCATCATCGTCATCGTTCCAGTCATCGCGGTTGTTATCGTCCTGATAGGAGTATTGGTCTGTGCCGTACTCCATGTCATCATCCTGAACGCTGTCGTCACTCTGGGATGATGAAAGTTCGGCGGGTCCGTCCTCAAGGGCGGGGTTGTCACCCAGTTCGGCACGTACATGCTCCTCAAGTTCCAGAGTGGAGAGCGCAAGCAGACGGGCCTCAAGCACCTGTTGGGGCGAGAGGGTCTGTATCTGGGTCTGCGTCTGGACCTGGGTCTGTATGTTGCTTAAACCGGGCATCTTAAGGAATCAATAGTGGAAACTGCTGCCTCCTATGAACTCGCGTACCAGTGATGTGGGCGGCAGGTTCTGACTGGGTATGGTACGGAACAGCTTTAGGAAATCCTTGAGCTGGCAGGCCTTTGCGTACTCGGGGCTGTTCTCGGGAACCTCGTCAAGCAGCGGCAGCACCATATCCTTGATGACCGCTATCTCAAATATCATGGCCGAATTGAACATGGCGTCGGCGTTCTCCTGGTAGGGGAATATCCATTTCTCCTCACCGGCGCGGACCGATGCCCATCGGCCAATGGTATCCTGTGCCGAGTAACTGCGGTACTTGTGGTCACGTGTGATACGGCGCAGCAGGCGGTTATCGGTAGTGGGGATATAGTTGTGCTGGTCAATGCGTATGCATGTCAGGGCCGATACGTATATCAGGAAACGGCGTTCAGCCGGGATGTCGGGCATGAGGTCCGGATTGAGGGCGTGGATACCTTCAATAAGCAGGATGTCGTTGTCACCCAGTGTCATCTCGGGGTCAGTGAACTCACGGATTCCGCCCTTCTTGAAGTTGAATCTGGGCGGCAGTATGCTCTTGCCTTCAAGCAGTTCCTTGAGTTGCTGGTTGAAGAAAGGCAGGTCAATGGCGTAAAGTGACTCAAAGTCATGCTCTCCGTTCTCATCCAGAGGAGTATGGTCACGGTCCAGGAAGTAGTCATCCAGTGACAGTACCTTGGGAGTGAGTCCGTGGGCCATCAGTTGTACCATAAGACGCTTGCTGAATGTGGTCTTGCCCGATGAAGACGGACCGGAAACCATAATCAGCTTGAGTCCCTTACCCTCATTGCGGCGTTCCACAATCTGGTCGGCTATGTGTACTATCTTCTGTGACTGAAGTGCCTCGGCGACGTTGATTATCATGTTTGTCTCACCCTTGGCAACGGCCTGATTGAGTCTGCCCAATGTTGAGAATCCAAGTATCTGCATCCAGTCATGATGCTCCTTGAATATCTCAAACATCTTGTCCTGTCTGATCAGGGGCTCTAACTGCTCAGGGTTATTCTTGTCAGGCAGACGTACCAGAACACCGCCCGACATGGGCTCCAGACCGAATACCTTAAGGCATCCGGTATTGGGTGGAAGTGTGCCGAAGAACCAGTCGGGAAGGTCCTCAAGTGTGTAGTAACTGGTGTAGATGGAACCTATGCTGCGCAGCAGACGCACGTTGTCCTTTCGGCCTGCACGCTCCATTATATCGGCCACCTGGGTGGTGTGGGCGGTATGCTTTACAAACGGGATGTTGCGTCCTATGATGCTGCCCATGCGCTCGCTTATGACGGTGACGTCATCATCAGTGAGTTCACGGCCTATCTCGATGGGGCAGTAGAAACCCTTTGAAATTGCGTTAGATACTCTGATTCTTCCTCCGGGATACAGTTCAGAAACGGCCTTATAAAGTACAAAGACAAGTCCGAGCAGATAAGACCTGGCGCCCAGACTGGTGGTGGCGTCAAGAAACTCCACGTCGCAGGCCTCATAGGCCTTTGATTCCAAGTCTGTGATCTTACCGTTGGCGCATACGCACATGGGAGCTCCCTTAAGCGTAAGGTCAAACCTCTTGAACACCTCCGAGAAGGAGATACCGGGCTCAAAACTCTCGGTTTTCTTGTTGTTAATGCAGTAGATTTCCATACCTATAGTCTTTGAAATCTCAAAATTACTGCATTTTTCGGTATCCTTAAAGCCAAAATACACTATCTTCGCACAAAATTTCTGTAAAACAGGTATTTATTAATATAAGCAATGAAAAAACTTAATGTTCTGATGGCTGTGATGGCCATAGCAGTACTTGCCTCATGCGGCGGTACAAGTATCAGCAAGGTTACAATGAATGATGTAAAGGACACTATCTCCTATTCAATCGGTATGGGTCGTGCAGTCCGTGTCTACAAGGATCAGGTTACCTATGAGATTATGGATTCAACTGCAATGAAGGCCTTTATCAAGGGTTTCACTGAGGCAGCCCTTAATCCCGATGACAACGCCAAACTGGCTTATGCAATAGGTTTTGAGATTGGTCGTCAGGAGATGAGCCAGGCTTATGTCGGCCTGAGCGAGAACCTTTTCGGTGCAGGTGAGGAGTTCAACAGGTCCAATTATATCAAGGGTTTCTGCGACGGTATGACAGAGAACTGGAAGATCATGACCTTTGAGGAGGCCGATGAGACTTCAAACCGTCTGTATGAGTATCTGTCAACTGCTCAGTTCAACAAGGTCCGTGAAGAGAGCGAGGCTTTCCTTGAGCAGAAGGCTAAGGATGAGAAGGTGGTTAAGACTGAGAGCGGTCTGATGTATGAGATCATCAAGCTTGGTGACGGCGGTCCCAAACCTACCGCTACCAGCGATGTTGAGGTTCGCTATCGCGGTGAGCTGATTGACGGAACCGTATTTGACGAGGCTACAACTCCTGTTACCCTGAACCTTGGCGGTGTTATCAAGGGTTGGACTGAGGGTGTACAGCTGATGAGCGTAGGTGACAAGTACAAGTTCTATCTGCCCGCATCACTTGCATACGGTGAGCAGGGTGCCGGTCAGGACATCAAGCCGGGTGCAGCTCTTGTCTTTGAGATTGAGCTTGTAAGCATCCAGTAATTATTACTTATAATTCCAACGGAGGGGGCATATTTCATGCTCCCTCCTGTTTTTTGTCATTTTGTAAGCGTTAAAATGACAAGATATTGAATTATTGCCTACTTTTGGGTCAAATTAGTAGCCGATAACTAATAAATGCTTACAATATGAATCCTAAGAAGACGATCTCTGCTACAGAGCGAATGGATGCTCTTGATAGAAAAATTCTTGGTATCATCTCCCAGAATGCACGTATTCCTTTCCGTGACGTGGCACTTCAGTGCGGTGTTTCACGCGCAGCCATCCACCAGCGTGTACAGAAGATGTTTGATGACGGTGTCATAACCGGTTCGGGATACCACGTAAATCCCAGAAGCATAGGTTACAATACCTGCACCTACGTGGGTCTTACCCTTGAGAAGGGTTCCATGTACCACCAGGTCGTAGCCGAATTGGATCAGATTCCCGAGGTTGTAGAGAGCCATTTCACCACCGGCCGCTACACCATGATGATCAAACTTTACGCCCGTGACAACTCACATCTGATGGAGCTTATCAACGGACGCATTCAGGAGATCAAGGGCGTGACTGCAACAGAGACCCTTATCTCTCTGGACGAGAGCATCAAGAAAGAGATTCCCATAGAATGAACAAGGCCGTTCAGCTTGAATCCGGACTCCGCAGCATGGAATCCGGCACGGATGTATTGAATTACCATGCACCTGTAATAGGAATAAGCGGTAATTTCCGTGAGGGTGACTGTACTCTTGCCCAGGCATACTACATGTCTGTACTTGAGGCGGGAGGCACACCTGTTGTGATTCCTTCATATGACGATGACAAAGCGCTGGTATCAGTTCTGGACAGACTTGACGGCATAGTTCTGTCGGGTGGAGCCGATATTGACCCTGATTATCTGGGCGAAGAGCCGTTGGAGTGTGTCTCCATCAACCCTCGTCGCGACAGGCAGGAACTCACGCTTGTTCATCTTGCAGTGGACCGTCAGATACCTGTACTTGGAATTTGCCGTGGTATTCAGGTGCTGACAGCGGCTCTTGGAGGCAAGTTGTATCAGGATATAAAGACACAGCATGACCATCCGTCTATTGAGCATAGCCAGACCATAGCCCGCGGGCTTCCGTCACATGACGTAAAACTGGAAAAGGATTCCCTTCTGTATGGATTTTTCGGAAAGGAGACTCTTGCTGTAAACTCATTCCACCATCAGGCGGTAAAGGAGGTGCCGGCCGGTTTCCGTGTTACAGCCGTGGCTCCGGACGGTATCATTGAGGGTATGGAATCGACAGGATTCCGTCCTGTTCTGGGTGTACAGTGGCATCCGGAGTGTTTCCTCCTGGAGAATGACCGCACCATGATGCCCATTTTCAGTTGGCTCATTGAGCAGGCTGATTTGTACCGCCGTGCCAAGGATCTGCATTCCAGAACAATCATACTTGACAGCCATTGCGACAGCCCGATGCTGTTTGACGAAGGGACTCATTTCTTTGAGAAGAACCCTAAGATGCTGGTTGACCTGCATAAGATGAGCCTGGGCCGTCAGGATGCCAGTTTCATGGTGGCATACCTCAAGCAGGAAGGACGTGATGAGGCTTCACTTAAGGCTGCCGTCAGCAAGGCTGACCGTTTGCTTGACCTTATTGAGCAGCGCATTGGTGAGTGCAACGGCAAGGCTGCGCTTGCCACTACCCCTGAGGAACTCTGGCAGAACAAGTTCAAGGGTGTCAAATCAGTGGTCCGTGGCATTGAGAACGGATATGCCATAGGACTTGACATAGATAACGTGGACCGTTTCCGCAACCGTGGTGTGGCATACATGACACTATGCCACAACGGTGACAACGACATATGTGACTCACATAAGGGAAATCATGAGCATAACGGACTCTCGGAGTTCGGAAAGCGGGTGGTTGAAAGGATGAACAGGGTAGGTATGATGGTTGACCTGTCTCATGCTTCCGAGAAGAGTTTCTGGGATGCCATGGAGTGCAGCAGCAAGCCTATCATATGCACACACTCGTCAAGCCGTGCCCTTTGTGACCATACCCGTAACCTGACCGATGAGCAGATGCGTGCCCTTGCCGAATCGGGTGGCGTAGCCCAGGTCTGCATGTACAGCGGATTCCTTAAGAAGGAAGAAGACGCCACTGTGAATGACGCTGTCCGCCACATCCTTCATATGATAGACGTGATGGGAGTGGAGCACGTGGGAATAGGTTCTGATTTTGACGGCGGAGGCGGTATTCCGGGTCTTGAGGATGCCTCGTGGTTTGTGTCGCTTACCGCAAGGCTTATGGCAGAAGGCTTGAGTGATGAGCAGTTGTCACTCCTGTGGGGTCGTAATTTCCTCCGTGTCTGGAGCGTTAACATCGGCCTTTGAACCCTCTTTCTTTGCCTTGGCGTTGGCTCTGATCTCGCGGTATTTCTGCTTGTTCTTCTCGCGGCGGTCCTTGCGCTCCTGACGCTTACGCTCTTTCTTCTTTTTCTCATCCTCGGCCTGTTTGGACTTCTTTTCCAGACGTTCCAGGTTCTTCTTGTGGATATCCTTCTCGGCCTTCTGGGTCTTGTTCTTGGAAAGCTCGTCAGGTTTCTGCTGTGTAAGAGGTGTCTGGTTCACATACCACATATCGGTCTCGTGGGTCCAGTCCTGCTTGAGGACAAGTCCTCTCTTGATGTACCATACACTCTCGGCCTGGCGTTTCTCTTCATATTCTCCTACGTCCCACTTGCCGTTGTCGTTCACGTCATCAAACATGGAGACGAAATATGTTGAGGGCTGCAGGAGGAAGAAATCAACGCTTCCGTTCTCCAGTTTCTCAGTCCTTACAACCTTTCCGCCGGCGGTGTGCAGCCTTACGGTATATCCGGGTTTGGGTTGGGCCACATTGACGGTCAGAGTACTGTACTTGTTCAGCGCACTGAACTTAAGTGTGGATTCCTTGTTGTCGTTATACAGTCCGTAAATGTTCTGTATGCTTGCCGAGTCAACGGATATCCTGAATGTCTCTTCCGGTTTCCATTCACCGTAGATGTAGTATTTGAGAATCTCAACAGAATCCTGCTCCATCTCAAAGGGAACGGCTTTCCAGACGGTGTCAACCTGCTGGTACAGGTGTACGGCGGTGTCAGAAAGGAATGTAACGGGCTCATTGAATGTAATGGTTACGTCCTGATAGAGACTCAATGAGGTTCCCGATGTGATTTTATAATCCAGGAACTTGATTTTGGGTTGCAGCAGTTTGGCCATTCCTATGCTGTCGCCGCTACGTTCCAGGCGTCTCATCTGCCTGTCCAGTTCTTTCTTGTCATTTTCGGCTTTACGGGCCTGGTCCCTGAGTATCAGTTCACGGCTCCTTGGGGGAACCAGTCTCATTGTATCGGTCCTGGGAGCAAGTACGCCCGTGGTGTCTGTTGCCAGATATGTTATGCTGAAACTCAAAGTATCCTGATAGTAGACGGCAGTGTCCTTCATCCAGAAGGTCAGGGTGTCATATCCGGCGGTGTGCTCCAGAATGTATGCGTCTGATTCATCAAAATTCAAACCCTTTATCACAGGCATTGAATCCAGCGGGAGTGCGAATCTGAGGGTGAATTTCTCATGAGACTTGCGCTCCGATCCGGACATGTACTGCTGTATAGGTCTGGGGGTGAAAGCCAGCAGGGTAATGTCATTGGGCAGATACTGGACAAAGGGAACTGTCACTGTTGTATCAACCGTACCCTGGTCTGTATAGATTGTGTCTACGCGGTATCTCACCTCTGACGAGGGAACGATTATGGAGTCCAACCATGCTATCTTCTCACTTCGCTGAGAGTAGCTGAATGTCTGGTCCATGTCATTTACGGCATATATCCTGTAAGAGCCGGGAGCTATGCCGCGTACTGTAAAGTGTCCGTTGGCATCGGTGCGGGATACCCTCTCAAACGGCTTGGTGGTAAATGCCGAGTCGGAAAGGTCAGAATGCAGACCTACCGTCATTCCCTTGTCGGGTTCCAGGTTATCGGCATTCAACACATAGCCCGATACCTCAAGGGTGTCAATGGCATCGCCTGTGCTGAAACGGAAACAGTAGTCACCCAGAGGATTGCCTTCATTGTTGTCAACGATTCCGTCGGCAAAATCAATTGAGTAAGTTGTGTTGGGTTTGAGCGAGTCAAAAAGTTCCACATGGATCTTCTTGCCTGTCACTTTAATCTCAGGCTGCTCAACCTGAGGAGGAGATATCACCACCTTTTCACTTGCGTTCTCAAGTCTGATGAACTCATTGAAATCAATGGTGACCTTTTTGGTTTTTACGCCCGTGGCTCCATTGTCAGGGTGGCTTCCGGTGATTCTGGGGGGAGTCTCGTCAAAGGGGCCTCCGTCAGGATTGCCTATGGCTGCACAACCTGACAATGCGGCAAAGGCCAAAAGAGCCGATGCCGCATTGTAGATAGTACGGGTTATGTCGCTAAAGCGATGATTCAATCCTTGAACTTTTTGAAGATGACGCACGAGTTGTGTCCGCCGAATCCGAATGTGTTGGACAGACCGGCGCGCACCTCTCTCTTCTGCGCCTTGTTGAAGGTGAAGTTCATACGGTAGTCAATCTGCTCGTCCTCATCACCCTCCTCGTGGTTGATGGTGGGCGGAACTATGTCGTTCTTGACGGCAAGCACGGTTGCGATTGCCTCAATGACTCCGGCACCGCCAAGCAGATGTCCTGTCATGGATTTGGTTGAACTCAGGTTCATGTCATAAACATGATCACCGAACACGGCCTTGATGGCCTTGCACTCTGCGATGTCACCAAGAGGAGTGGATGTGCCGTGCATATTGATGTAGTCAATATCCTCGGGTTTCATTCCTGCATCCTCAAGTGCCTCCTGCATTACACGTGTTGCGCCGCGGCCCTCGGGCTCGGGAGCAGTCATGTGATATGCATCGGCTGTGGCACCCCATCCTGCAACTTCAGCATAGATTCTGGCACCGCGTGCTACTGCATGCTCGTACTCTTCAAGTACAAGAATACCGCCACCCTCACCGAGTACGAATCCGTCACGGCTGGCGCTCATGGGGCGTGAAGCCGTCTCGGGTGAGTCGTTTCGGGTGGAGAGTGCGTGCATTACGCCGAATCCTGTTACGCCGCAGTCTCCGAGTGCTGCCTCGGCGCCGCCGGTAACAATAACGTTGGCCTTTCCCAGGCGAATCATGTTCACGGCATCTATGATGGCGTGGGTACTTGATGCGCAGGCCGATGATGTGGCGTAGTTGGGTCCCTTGAGCTTGTACATGATTGAAATCAGACCGGCTGCAATGGAACCGAGTATGCGGGGTACAAAGAACGGGGTTACCTTGAGTTCCTGACCAAGTTTCTTCTGTTCATGGATGGTATCTACACCCTCTTCGAAGGAATCCACACCGCCTATACCGAAACCAAGAATCACACCTATGCGGTCCAGATTCTCGTTCTCAAGGTCAAGGGCTGAATCCTTGATGGCCTGGACAGCCGATGCAATGGCAAAATGACTGTATTTGTCAAGCTTGCGGGCCTCCTTGCGGTCCATGAATTCAGAGATGTCAAAGTTCTTGACCTGACATCCGAATTTGACCTTGGTCTGTATGGCGTTTGTGTCAAAATTGGTAATGGGGCCGGCGCCGCTCACTCCTGCTATGGCATTCTCCCAGAATTCAGGGATAGAATTACCCAGAGGGTTGACGGTACCGAGTCCGGTTACGACAACTCTTTTAAGATCCATCTTATGCGAAAGAAGATTGCCTGATTACTTTGTAGCTGCTGCGCTGATGAGCTCGATAGCCTCACCTACAGTTGTGATCTTCTCAGCCTGATCATCGGGAATTGAAATACCGAACTCCTTCTCGAACTCCATGATGAGCTCAACGGTATCCAGTGAATCTGCACCAAGATCAGCTGCGAAGCTTGCCTCGGGAGTAACCTCTGATGCCTCAACACCAAGTTTGTCAACGATGATAGCCTGAACTCTCTCTGCAATCTGTGAATCTGCCATAATTGTAAATTTTATGTATTAAAAAATGAATTTGGCTGCAAAGAAACCCATTTTCGGCAAGCGTTACAAGAATTGAAAAAATAAATCGGAGGTGCTATGCACAAACGCAATCAATGTGTGTAATGCTAATTAAACCTAATCGTTGTCTATTCAGAAAAATACCGCTATTTTTGCATCGTCTTTAAGAACGCACTTGAATCATGACATTCAGCCAGGAAAGTTTTGAGGTATTTGAACGCTCAATCGCAGATTATCATAAGAAGGATAATGTAGATACTCCCATTGCCAACCCCTACAAGGAAAAAAGCATAGAGTTCTACCTTTACCTCAAGAACTGGATTGATACGGTTCAGTGGCATCTGGAGGATATCATCCGCGACCCCCGGATTGATCCTGTAAAGGCTCTGGCCATCAAGCGCCGCATTGACCGTTCCAATCAGGACCGTACAGACCTGGTAGAACTCATTGACAGTTATTTCCTGGAAAAGTTCAGTAAGGTTCAGACCCTTGCTGATGCAACTATAAACACTGAGAGCCCCGCGTGGGCTGTTGACCGCCTCTCAATTCTGGCGCTCAAGATCTTCCACATGAAGATTGAGGCTGAACGTACGGATACGTCTGCTGAGCAGCAGCAGCGCTGCCGTGAGAAACTCTCTGTCCTTATGGAGCAGAAGAAGGATCTCTCAGGAGCAATAGACATGCTTCTGGACGATATGGCTGCAGGCCGTAAGTACATGAAAGTATACAAGCAGATGAAGATGTACAACGACCCCTCACTCAACCCTGTTCTTTACGGACAGAATGGCTCCAAGTAACCCCAAATACAAGAACGTTTTCGTTAAGCCAGACGAACAGAGGGAGTTTACTCACTCTGTCGTGGCGAGAAAAGGTCGGATGAAATCCAACATCCTTCTAATCCGCTTCTCTGCAATAGGAGACGTGGCTATGACCGTTCCGGTATTGGAATCGGTTGCAAAGGCATATCCCGACAAGCATTTCACTATGCTTTCAAATGCGCGTTTTGCACCGTTCTTTTCAGGAATGCCTGAGAACGTCAGTTTCATAGGCGTGGACCTGAAAAAGGATTACCACGGTTTCGGCGCCATGCTCAAACTGTTCTTTCAGCTGCGCAAGAGGCACTTTGACGCAGTGGCCGACCTTCACGGTGTACTTAGAACCACTGCACTCTCCTTCTTCTTCCGTTCATGCTTTACCAAAGTCAAGAGGATTGACAAGGACCGCCGCTCACGCAAGCGTATTACCCGCCTCAAGAACAAGGATCTGACTCCGCGTCTTACCTCTTTTGACCGCTACCGTCTGGTTCTTGAGAAACTGGGCTTTGTGTTTGACCTTAAGTTCCGTTCAATATTCGGTGATGGAAAGGCTGATCTGGCTTCAGTAAAGAACATTGTAGGAGAGAAGGACTGCAAGTGGGTAGGCATTGCTCCCTTTGCAGCACACAAGGGTAAGATTTATCCGTTGTATCTGATGGAGGATGTGGTCTCACAGATAGACAGCGCCTGCCTGTGCCGCCAGTTTGTGTTTGCATATGGCAAGGAACGTTCGCTTGTTGAGGAGTGGGCTCAGAAATACCGCTCAGTTGAGATCATTGATCCCCGTCTGGGGCTTGAGGGTGAACTTAAGCTTATAAGCAATATGGAGGTGATGCTGGCCATGGATTCTTCAAACATGCATCTGGCATCTATCACCGCAACTCCGGTCGTTTCAGTATGGGGTGCCACCCATCCGTATGCCGGATTCATGGGTTGGGGTCAGAAACCTGACGATTGCGTCCAACTGGACCTGCCGTGCCGTCCGTGCTCCATCTACGGCAAGAAGGAGTGCATATACGGTGATTACCGATGCATGACAGGCATCGATCCCGATAAGGTTTTCGCTAAGGTAAAGGCTTACCTTTAAAGGTAGAGCGGGAACTCAGGTCCCATATTGAACAGCAGGTCAACGGCACTCAGGTTGGCCAGAAATCCGTACTTCTGTCTGAATACCTGCCAATAGGGGCGGCAAGCCTGGGGCTCATGCTGGCCCGGGTTGACCAACTGTCTCAAATCCAGAATGCTTTGCTCCTTTTTACCGTATGATTCCGTAAGGTTTACCGTTTTGTCCATACCCGCCAGTTTCAGGATGAGCAGGGTCAGTTCAGTATTGAAATCAACCAGGAACTCATACTTCTTTTCATAGAAGGGGCGGAAATCATCCTGATAGTACATAAAGAAGGGACTGTTCATGTAGGCCGATTCAAGGGCGTTCCAATGCTGGCGTCTCCACTCGCCGTGGTCGCTTATGCGGACGTCCTTCATGAGCTGTTTGGGTGTGGTGCCCTTGACTATGGGTACTGTGAGTGACTGGACTCCGGCTGCAGTGGCTATCCTGCAGCGGTTGCGGTAGGTCTGCTTGCAGTAGTTGTCATACTGCTCAATAAGAACATCACCGCCACTGTTGATGGCGGTGAAGAAACTTACGGGTGGCAGGTATGCCGAACTGAGCAGGACTGTATCCATCAATTGTACTTTTTGACTGATCGGAACTGTCGGTTCCAGCGGATCTTACCCTTCTGACCCCATTTCTTGTCCTTGTCAAGTGAGAGCCAGATAAATACAGGGCGTCCTACTATGTGATCCTCAGGTACAAAACCCCAGAACCGTGAATCGGCACTGTTCTGACGGTTATCTCCCATCATCCAGTAGTAGTCCATCTTAAAGGTGTAACTGGTTGCCTTCTGACCGTTGATGAGAATGGTTCCGTCACGCTCTACCTTGAGGTCATTGCCTTCATAGATCTTTATGATACGCTCGTAGAAGGGCAGGTTCTCAAGATCGATGTCAAGTGTGGCACCCTTGGAGGGAATCCAGATGGGGCCGTAATTATCAATGGTCCACTTGGTGTTCTTGTTCTGAGGGAACAGCCATTCAGACTCCTGGACCGAACTCTTATAAGGTTTGATTTCACTTACAATATCGGTCTTTGAGGCCAGCAGTCCGGCAGCCTGGGATGTAAGCGGGAAAATCCTGACTCCGGGACTGTTCTCTTTGGATATGTCCTTAATCTGGGGCGGATTATTCCTGTCGTAAAGGTCTTCCTGACTCAATCCGAGTTCCTTACGCAGACTGGCGGGAATGGAGTGCTTCAGTGTGACTATGTAATTGGTCTGAACGGCATCGGGCTGCTTATTCATGACACCATCCAGATAAATGATGCCGTTTTTGATTTCCAGAGTCTGACCGGGCAGTCCTACGCAGCGTTTTACGTAGTTCTCACGGCGGTCAACCGGACGTGATATTATCTTGCCGAAAACATCCTCATTCTGAAGTACCTCCTGGCGGCCAACCTTGTAGTAGAAGTCATAGACACGGCGTTGCTCGAGCGTGGAGAGTGAATCCAGATCTATCTCTTTGCAGCGGCTCTTTCCCAACGGGTAAACAATCATGCCGTAATAATCGGCACTGGACCATTTGGGATTAGAAACCAGGGTATCACCTGAAGGATAGTTGAAAACGACAATCTCATTGAGTTTGATCTTGCCGAATCCCTTGATGCGCTCGTAGGGCCACTGGGGCTTGTCAAAGTAACTCTTGGTTCCGCCCGGGAACTGGTTCTGGGTGAGCGGCATGGTGAGCGGAGTCATGGGCTTGCGGGGACCGTATGCCACCTTGCTCACGTAGAGATGGTCACCTGTCAGAAGTGACTTTTCAAGTGATGAAGACGGAATGGCGTAGTTCTGGAACAGGTAGATGTTCACAAAGTAGACTGCGACCAATGCAAATACTATTGCATCTACCCAGTCCATGATCTGATACATGCTCTTGTTCTTGATGGTCTTCCACCATTTCCATTTGATGATATGGGTGGTGAAGGCATCAAATATGAACGGGATGAGTATTATTCCCATCCAGCTTCTGACCCAAATCAGGAACAGGATATAGAGAGCCAGGTATATGCCTGCCTTGATCCATTCCTTTTTTGTGATTTCGCCAATCTTTTTCATCGCGGGTTCTTATGAGAGTGAGTTCATCAGGTCATCCATGCAGAGGAATCCCTTCTTGTCAGCGGTGAATTCGGCTGCAAGCACTGCGCCCAGAGCCAGACCGCTGCGGTCCTTTGCAAAATGGATGATCTTTATGAAATCAGCACTTGAATCATATGTGATCTCGTGGATACCGGCAATTTCGCCTTCACGGATGGAGTCGATACGCACGTCAGTGGGCTTGTACTCCGATGAACCGCTGATGGTTCCGTCGGCATTGAGTACGGTACCCTTGCTCCAGCCGGTCTTGCGGTCCAGTTGTGAGATGATACCCTCGGCCAGTGTGATTGCTGTGCCGCTGGGGGCATCAAGCTTGTGGATGTGGTGGGTCTCGGACATGCGTACCTCATACATGGGATAGCCGTTCATAAGCTTTGCAAGATAGGAGTTGACCTTTGAGA
>JAZMZT010000042.1:0-7453 GCA_045586125.1 Bacteroidaceae bacterium
ACCGCTTGGCCTCCGACTTCCCTTCTCGCATGGCATCTGACTACTTGCCGGCTCGGAGAAAGGGGTAAACCGATTCCCTCAAAACCTGTCGGCCCCATGTCGGATGTCATGCGGGATTTTTTTTTTGCGGTATGAGGATGACGTTAAAGCAAAGTAGATTTTTGCTTTTAAGATATGGCAGTAAAGAAAAAGGCCGACAGCATGGAGGTAATCAGCAATACCACCAATGGTATTAAGAAAGGACGCAAATGTTTGGCGAGAGTAGCCAAGCATACAACCAATGTTATGCTAGTTGTTTTAACAGCTTGTGCGCTAACTGGCTGTATTAGAAACCGGCTGTTACAAGTGGAACGCCTTATGGAGAGTGACATTAAAACCGCAGACTCTCTTATCTGCTCAATGGTTGAGCCAACAGACAAACGCAACCGCGCCCTCTACGCCCTAGTCAAGACACAAATAGATTACAAGATGTACCGTGATGCTGTCAGTGACAGCACCATACGCATAGCCACAGACCATTACGGGAGGAGATACAAGGGTTATCACTCTGCAATGGCCTGGTACAGCCTGGGTTGTATATCTGCAGCGCTTGGCAGTGACAGCACAGCTGCTGATGCCTACCTGACAGCAATACGTTTATTCCCAGATACCTTAGTACGATACTACGCTCTTGCAGAGCAGAACCTGAGCTATATTTTTCTTGACCACAGAATGGATGCCGAAGCGATACCGCTGATAAAATCCTGTCGGGCCAATGCTGTACGTCTGGAAGACTCTGCAGCCATAGCATTCTGTGATTACAACATTGCCAAATCACTGCTTTATAACAATGATTATGAGGCATCCAGAAAAATGTTCCTCGAACTCAAGGATAGTAAATGGTTGTCACCAAATACCATCAATAATCCTCTCATACATCTTGCAAAGATTGATTTTGTAAACAACAACTATACAGGAGCCATATCATACGCAGATTCGTTTCTAATAAAAAATCAATGCACAGCGTCAAACAGTACTGCATATTCTATCAAGGCCGATGCATTATACCAACTTAATTTTGTTGATTCAGCCTATCATTATTATAAACTATCACTTATAGATGCAAGTGAACCATATACTATATGTGATTCCTATCGTCGTCTTTCTGAGATTAACTCCTTGAAAGGTAATACTGATTCAGCCTCATTCTTTGCAAAACAAGCCAGCGCATGGATGGACACGATTACATCTTCAATAGGTTCGGATAATATATTAAGGGCGCTTATGAGTAATTCAGAATCCTTACCTAGGCCAATAAACCTATATACCTTATTTTTGGCAATTGTCTCTTCTTTAGTGTTAATCGCCATAATAGTACAGTTCTCTTTACAAAGTAAGTCAAATCATGTGGATCTGCAGGCTGAACAACCGATGAACATTATTCCAAAAGCTGAAACGATTGCAGATTTTGAAAAAGATCTGATTGCATTCAAACAAAGTGACCTTTATAACGAAATGATAATAAACATAAATGAACATAAAGAACTTGAGTATAAACAAAAGTATGGGATTAGTAGAAAATTTCAAATCTCTCCTGAACTCAAAAGAATCAGGAATTTTATTTATGCTTCATCAAATAAACTCAACGGCTTTGAATTGGACTTCTGCATCTTTTTAATGATTGGGTTCAAACAAAAGGATTTCCATAGAATATTCAATCTGTCACAATCGGGTAGCAGGAATCTCAAGATCAGGATAAAAGATAAGGTTCCGGAATCCATATACCGCTATATTTTCGTGGATCAGAGCGTGTAAAATAGCGGGAATTATAACATGCAAAATATCAATTCATTATCTTGTTTTAGGACGCTTTTGGGACGCTTTTAGGACGCTTCTGGGACGCTTTGTTTTTTGCTTATGGATTACCCATGTATATCTTTGGCTCCAAAATTTAAAAAGAATAGATATGAATAAAAAGGTCATCTTTTCGCTGCTGGCAGCAGTACTAGTGTCTCTTCCGCTCTTTGCGGGTGAAAACGACATCTTCCTTAGAAAGAAACCGGGTCATGAAACCGGCTCGCGTACAGAAGTAATAGTAAATGCTTCCATCAATGAGCAAGTGCTAACAGTATCATTCAGCGATGTAACAGCATCCAGTATCGTAGTTTATGACGCAACGGATCCTGACACGCCGCTATTCACACAAAACTATTCGCCCGCGTATAGCGCACAGGCAAACCTCACCACATTACCAGCAGGTGAATACGTAGTAGAGATTTACGCCTTTGATACCTGGTGGATAGGCGAGTTTGAGATAGAATAAGGTCTGGCTATCCGGTAGCCTAATCCACATTTAGCACAATTTGAAACTACGATGCTTTACATACTAAGCATCGTAGTTTGGCTTGATGCCATCGTTCAATGATGGCATGCAGAACCCTTATACTTCATTAATATAACGCTATGATATATCTCTGTCCTCATTTCTTGTCCTGGTCTATACAGACAGCATTGATCCCAATAGCCGTCGTTGTTGGAATTATCCTTGCTGTAATAGTATTTATTAGGGTGTTCAGTAAGAACTGGATTACACCCGATGCCATTGAACCTAAACATGTCAACTTGGTTTCTGTAACTGAGGTTATAGATTATGATCACAAGACAAAGAAACGTATAAAGGCAACTGATATAGAACGCATGTTCCGTGAGTTCAAACAGTCAAAGTTTTATGCAAGCACTGTCTTGTATCTTATTAATCCCCAGAACGAGGATAAACCTGATTTGAATGAAATGAATAAATTCCTTTATGTGCATTTCCTTGATTTCAGGCTTTACCTGCGTTCTGTCGCTCCCCAAATGATAGACACTGATATTGATTACTGCATCCTGACATTGGCCGGGTTCAAGCAGAAAGACATGTATAAACTTATGAATAACATCACGCAGTCAGGAGTCCGTAATATCAAACCGCGTCTCAAGGAAAGGTTGCCAGCTAAACTGTATCATGATTTCTTTAAGAATAATCATGAGGTGTATTGATTAATAGACAACCTACGTCAACCATAGGCCTTAGACGTTGTTGGACGCATTTTGGACGCTTGTGGACTCCCTTTGGACACAATAAAATCTGTCATAGAAATCATCCTGAATACCTTTGCCCCGGATATATTATAAATAGGATTCGGGAATGATTAGGCAACTGATAGCCATAGTGATGATAGTTACAGCCATTATAACAGGTTGTAATAAACAGTCAAGTCTTGACAGGGCTTTAGATTTGGCTGGAGATAATCGGCAGGAGCTTGAAGCGGTTCTTAATCATTATAGTGACAACCCTGAGAAACTTGCTGCAGCACGTTTCCTTATTGAAAACATGCCAGCCCACTACTCATACGCTGGCAATGAAATCTATCAGTACTACGACTATGCTGCACGGATTCTTGCCAATAAGGATTTGATCTCAGAGCAGCAGCGTGACAGCCTGCTTGCAATGTCCACCGGCAAGTACAGCAACCTTCCCAATCTTACTATTCCGGATGCTCAGATTATCAAGGCGGACTACCTGATCAAAAACATAGACCAGTCTTATGAGCAGTGGACAACATACCCGTGGGCCAGTCAACTTACTTTTGAGCAGTATTTGGAATGGCTACTTCCATATAAGGGCGTAGAACTGCAGGAGCTTGACAATTGGCGTGACACGTTATTTGCTCATTTTGGTACTTGCTTGAACTATCGTATCAAGAATGATGTGGAGTACAATACAGTCATGCAGGTAGCCGATACTATACGTATTGAAACCTACAACTCCTTACGCCGCTATTCCCTTAACACAAAAGGCCTCCTTCCATTACTCAACGCCCATCTACAGGCTCATCAGACTTTTGGTGATACACCAGACTACACCCTAACAGCTGTACTCACATTCCGTAGTGCCGGTATTCCCGCTTTTATGGACGAGACACCCGTAGGCCCGCGTGGTGAGGCAGCCACAAGATGGTTCGTATTATACTCTGACCGCGGTGAAGAATATACCTCTGAGTGGGATCTTTCAACGGCCATAGGTAAGGACTTCTTCCCTTACGAGCGTGGCCCCAAAGTATATCGCAACACATACGCCATAAACAAGGAGCGCTGGGAGTACAGGTGTAACGCCAGATACCAGTACCCCTTTGAGCTTGGTAAGAAAGACGTTACATCAAAGTACTTCCTCACCAGTATCTTATCCATACCTATAGAAAGCACAGTAAGAAAACAACTGAAAGACAAGTATGTCTATATAGCATCTGCAGTCAGGGATGACAGCAATCCATGGCAGATAGTAGATTTCGGAACTATCAGAAACGGCAAGGCATTTTTTCATGACATGGGCCGTGAAGTCCTATATTCCGTTATGGGATATGATGGAAACTCCCTTATACAGATAACAGATCCTTTCATACTCCACAAGGACGAGAGGATAGAATATGTCAACGCTGACACCATCAGTTCGCCAAGTCTTGACAAATGGAAAAACAACGCTCTATGAAGAAACTGTTATCGTTTGCCCTGACAATACTGTTACTTGCCGGTTGCTCTGAAGACAACCGTTATCTGCGTGATGCACTGAAAGCGGCAGGAGAGAACAGGACTGAGCTTGAGGCTGTCCTGGAGCACTACCGTACCGTAGATAATGACCCGCAGAAACTTGAGGCCGCCAAATATCTCATTGCAAATATGCCTGGTCACTATTCATACCGTAACATGGAGGCCATGAATGAATTTTATGACAAGGCTCTTGAAATATTTGGAAAGGGTACTGTAGAGTGGCAACGTGACACCTTGCGTGATATAGGCGACAAATATTACGCCCGGATAGCTCAGGATGTTATTTCCGATGTTGAGGTAATGACATCAGATTATCTAATATACAGCATTGACAAGGCCTTTGAGCAGTGGAAGGCCATGCCCTGGTCGCGGCATCTTACATACAATGAGTTCCGTGACTGGCTGTTACCATACAAGGTTGTTGAATGCCAGAGCTTTGATGCGTGGCGTGAAATTCTTCCGGAGCACTATACAGACAGTCTAAGCAAACTTCCTCCAACGGATGCCAAACGTAACACCATATACGGTGCAATTGAGGTTGTCCGTAATGAGATACATACCAAGCAGTCAGCTATGAGTTTCGTGATATTCTGGAAGGAAAGGAACGGTCTGCCTTTTCTTAGCGCAGACACATGGGCTCGAATGACATACGGTGACTGCAGGAATTTTGTAGATATGGGAGTGGCCACCTTCCGCAGCCTGTCCTTGCCCGCTTGCGTTGACCGCGTTCCGCTATGGGGTCGTAACAATAACGGCCATAGCTGGTATGTCTATATTTCAGACAAGGGGATAGAAGAAAAGACCACAAACTCTCTTATAAGGTCATCTGACAGGGAGTTCTTCCCTTATAATAGGTTCCCCAAAGTGCTAAGGGTTTCATACGCCATGAACCGCAGAGTCCTGAAGTATAAGAAGACGGCTAAATATGTATATCCTTTTGATCTCTATGAGCATGATGTGACAGACCATTACAACCTCACATCAGATATAGACATAGAGCTTTTTGATCACGTAAGGCTAAAGGACAAATACGTATATATAGGAATGTTCTCCGCTGTGAGTGAAGGTTCATGGAGGGCACTGGATTTTGGAACCGTAAGCAGAGGAAAGGCTCATTTCCGGAATATGGGCAGAAACATGCTGTATATAGCCCTTGACTATGATGGAGTGGCATTCACCCCTATAAGTAATCCTTTCATCTTACATAAAGACGGAAGTATTGAATACATCACCTGTGATAACAGTGACTACAGAAGCGTCACGCTCAAGCGTAAATACTATGAATCCTTCAACGATGTCAATATGCGCCGTCGTTTGCTGGGTGGCAGAATCCAGTGCTCCAACAGAGCCGACTTCAAGGATGCACGTACGTTGTACACCATTCAGTCAACAGACATTCCGGACAAGATTCAGCTTGAATGGGTTGGTAGACACCGTTATTGGCGGTATGTGAGCGCAGACAGCACATACGGAAGCATTGCAGAGTTAGGGTTCTTTGATAAGGACAGGCAGATGCTGAGTGGCCAGCCGATTGCCAACATTGAGGCAGGTCCAGATACAATCCCTCTGGCCTTTGATAATGACTGGCTTACAAACTTTGAGGTTGCTCAGAATCCAAGCGGGAATTGGGTTGGTATGGCCTTTAATGCTCCCCAAGCTGTGGCTTCAGTTCGTGTTATCCCCAGGAGTGATGACAATGACATACATCCTGGACAGAAGTATGAACTGCGCTATCTCAGTTCAAGAGGAATATGGAAATCTTTGGGTAGAAAGACTGCTGAAGGTAACGAGTTGATTTATGACAATGTTCCTGTTAACTGCCTGCTATGGCTAAAGAACCATACCTGTGGCACAGAGGAAAGACCGTTTATTTATAATGGGTGCAATGATATTGATTGGTGGTAAAATATAATTTCAATTAAAATAACTATTATGAGAAAAGAAACAAACAAATTCCTATTCAGACTTACAGTCTGTGCGTTGAGTGTATTAGCAACTACAAGTTGTTCAAAAGATGAATTCTTTGGTATTGAAGAAGCTCAATTAATCGATGAAACTACAATGCTAGCAATAGCTACGTCTGAAGAGTACTATGAGTATGAAATGGCATGTTTATACTTTATGGAAGAATTAAACGATATAGATACATCTAAAATGCATGTCTATACTGTCATCAACGGGAAACCAATATATGTTAAATCTGGCTCTGATTCATACAAAAATGTATTAAAGCATAAAGAAAACTTGATGAAAAATTATCCGGAATTACTTCATGCAAGTGTGATAGAATTGAAACAAATCCAAAATATTGCCTTATCAAAGAATAATACTTTGAGAGAGCATACTATGAAAGTATCTCCGTTTTTGATTAAGAGGACAAAGAGTGGAAATGATGAAGCTCATGCCTGGTTGCAACATGTATCATCATCCACGTACAACTGGGGTTATGAGCACAATTGGGATACTGGGGCTTATACCAACACAACTGAATATGGTGAATATACATTTCATTTTGATTTACAAGTATACGAAAATTCCATTGAAGCAGTTAACCAGGCCAGGAATAAGTCAATAAATACAGAAAAAGAAGTGGGTGGGTTAGCCTGGAATGATGCTTCAGCCGTTACGGTCTTTAATCACGAAGCTGGACCATATTATATGTATTGGCCAAGAACTGATGGATCTCCGTATCCAACATATGATTTTCATTTTCATCCGAGCGGAGATCTTACTCCTTCAGAATTGGATAGGCAATTTTGGTACACCCATTATCGTGTACACTATATTTTTGATTGGTTGGGTAATTTCGAGATATATTATGGGAATTTTTTATAAACATGATATATTAAATGGTAAGATGATATAGATTATGACACGTAGTATCATA
>JAZMZT010000043.1:0-4028 GCA_045586125.1 Bacteroidaceae bacterium
GAACCGCAACGGAGCGCTTCTGGACGTATCCTGCCACCCCACCAACCTCCCCTCCCTAAAAGAAACTCTCAAAAAGCTCTGAAAAAAGTACCAAAGGGGACGGTTCTCTTTGGTACTATTTTTATATATTTGTCCTTAGCGATTCCAACTAACCAATTATAAATAAGGACAAAATGAGAAAACTATTCCTTTTAGTCATGATGCTTGCAGCCGTGTCAGTATCGGCTCAGCAACAGAGAAACAATGCTCCCGTCCCGTCATTCGCGGACGCAGTTGAGGACTTCAAACCCTCAGTAATCACCAATCAGCCCGGCCGTCAGTACCCCATGGTCAACTCACAGGGTGCGGTTCGCGTACAGTTGCGCGCTCCCGGTGCCACATCGGTCCAGTTGGATCTTGGCCGCCGATATGAGATGACCAAAGATGAGAACGGCGTGTGGACAGGTACATCGGCCCCTCAGGATGTGGGTTTCCACTACTATCAGCTGATTGTGGACGGCACTGCTATGCCTGATCCCGGTACCATCTCCTATTTCGGTGCAGGCCGATGGGGAAGCGGTATTGAGATTCCGTCAGATGATATGGATTTCTGGCAGGTCAAGGACGTGCCGCAGGGCTCTATCGTAGAGAAATACTACTGGTCAAAGGCCACCGAGAGCATGCGTCACTGCTTTGTTTATCTGCCCAACGAGTATGACAAGAACCCGGGCAAGAAGTATCCTGTACTCTATCTGCAGCACGGTAACGCCGAGAACGAGTACGGTTGGTCAGTTCAGGGTCACACCGGTCAGATCATGGACAACCTGATTGCCGAGAAGAAGGCAGTTCCGTTCATCATCGTGATGGATTACGGCCAGGGTCAGAACATTCATCTTAAGGGTCAGTATGCTCCTCAGCCTCAGCCCCAGCAACAGGGTCAGCAGGGCGGACGCGGTGCCAGCAACGACGCATTCTCTGTAGTGCTTCTGAATGACATCATCCCGTTCATTGAGAAGGAGTTCCGTGTATATACCGATGCCGCTCACCGCGGTATGGCCGGTCTGTCAATGGGTGGCGGTCAGACACGCCGCATCACACTGGCCAATCCCACCAAGTTCGGTTACATTGGTATGTTCAGCGGCGGCACCATCAGCCCCGATGACGTAAACGGTGCAAACGGCTTCAAGAACACCGCCAAGCTGGTATTCATGAGTTCCGGCAGCAAGGAGAACCCAAGAGTTATGGAGGCAGCCGAAGCCCTGAACGGTATGGGTGTCAAGGCAGTAGGTTACATCTCAGAGGGCACCGCCCACGAGTGGCACACCTGGCGCCGCAGCCTGTATCAGTTCGCTCAGCTCATCTTCAAATAATAGCAAACAGAAAAAAATTGGCTCCCGGATGACAATATGTTGAAATGTTGTTTACCTTTGCGCCCAGAATGAAAGCAATTAACGCATACTTCTATTACTTTTGGTTTACCAGACAATAGCCGGGTAATTTGTTGTATGCATACTAACGAACAAGATAACAGAGAGCCCGGATCAATGATTCGGGCTCTTTTTTGATACGTAAACAAACACATAAAACTATGATAGCAGTACTTAAAGCCGGAGTCTCAGAGACTCAAAAGAAAAACCTTATCAACTGGATCAAAGGCCAGGGAGTAGACGTACATATCAGTGAAGGACAGTTCCAGACAGTAATAGGTCTGATTGGTGATACCAGCAAGATTGACCCCGACCTGCTGAGCGGACTTGACATCATAGAGTCAGTCACCCGCATCAGCGAGCCGTTCAAATGCGCCAACCGCCGTTTCCACCCCGCCGACACCATCGTAGAGATTGGTCAGGGCGAGAACAAGGTCAAGATTGGCGGCGGCAACTTTGCCATGATAGCCGGTCCCTGCTCAGTTGAATCCGAGGGGCAGGGCGCAGCCATTGCACAGGCCGTTAAGGCATCGGGCGCAACACTTCTGCGCGGCGGCGCCTTCAAGCCCGGAACCTCTCCGTATGATTTCCAGGGAATGGGTGCCGATGGCCTTGAACTGCTGCGTAAGGCCCGTAAGGCAACAGGACTGCCCATAGTTACAGAGATTATGAGTGAAAAACACCTGGACCTGTTTGAGGATGTAGACCTCATCCAGGTTGGCGCCCGCAACATGCAGAACTTTGAGTTGCTCAAGACCCTGGGCCGCACCCGCAAGCCCATCCTTCTGAAGCGCGGTCTTTCAAGCACCATCAAGGAGTGGCTCATGAGTGCCGAGTACATCATGGCCGGCGGTAACGAGAACATCATACTGTGCGAACGCGGTATCCGCAGTTACGACACCTACACCCGCAACGTGCTTGACCTGAGTGCCATCCCCGTTGTAAAGGAACTCTCACACCTGCCCATCATAGTTGACCCCAGCCATGCAACCGGCAAGTCTCGTCTGGTTCCGTCCATGAGTCTGGCAGCAGTTGCAGCAGGTGCCGACGGCCTTATAATAGAGGTGCACAACGATCCCACCCACGCCCTCTGCGACGGTGCACAATCACTCACACCTGCGCAGTTTGACGAGGTTGCCCGTAAAGTAAACGCCCTGAAACAAATAATCTGAGTACATTTGTAATCCAACATTAAGCAAGATGATTGTAGCAGTTGTAGGATTGGGTCTTATAGGCGGTTCGCTGGCCAAAGCATACAAGGAGGCCGGCTGGACGGTATACGGCTATGACCTGAACGAGTCCGTGAGTTGCTTTGCACAGTTGGAAGGCACTCTGGATGCAGTGCTGGACAGCAGCAACATAAAGAAATGTGACCTTATCCACATAGCCGTCACGCCCGATGCCGCATGCGGCTGGATAAACGCCCACGCTCCGGAGATTGCCAAGAGCACAATCGTGATCGATGACTGCGGAACCAAGCGCAAGATTGTGGAGTGCGGAATGAAAGCCGCCGCAAAATACGGATTCACCTACGCCGGCGGTCACCCCATGGCAGGAACACACCTGTCAGGTTACAAGAACTCACGCGCCACAATGTTCCAGAACGCATCGATGATAATCATCCCGCCTACACATGATGATATCCAACTGCTGGACCGCATAAAGCACCTGCTGGAGCCCATGCAGTTAAAGCGCGTGGTATTCACAACCCCCGATCAGCATGACAGCATGATTGCATTCACATCACAACTGGCCCACGTGGTCTCCAACGCCTACATCAAGAGCCCGTCGGCCCAGCAGCACAAGGGCTACAGCGCAGGCAGTTTCCGTGACCTCACGCGCGTGGCCTGGCTCAACGAGAACATGTGGACAGAGTTGTTCCTTGAGAACAAGGACAACCTTCTGCGCGAGATACATACCTTGATTGACAACCTCACGCAGTACGCCGATGCCATGGAGGCCGATGACGCCCCGACATTGTGCGCACTGTTGCGTGACGGACGCATAGCAAAGGAACTCTCAGAAAAGAACTGATATGGAAACAGCCAAAATCACCGTCCGTGCATCAGGCACTTATGACATCCTCATCAGCAAGGGTGGTCTGAGCGGCATAGACAAGGCAGCAGCAGAGCGTTTCAAACCCTGCACCGTAGCCATCCTGAGCGACGACAAGGTTTTCCCGCTCTACGGCAAGACCGTAACGGATTCTCTCCAGGCGGCCGGTTTCAGAACCGTAGCCCATGTGATTCCCAACGGCGAGCAGAGCAAGACCCTTGATAACGTGACCGCATTCATAGACTGCATGGTCAAGGCACAGGTTACCCGTACCGATATGGTGCTGGCTTTGGGCGGCGGTGTAGTTGGCGATATGGCCGGATTCGCAGCGGCAATCTACCTGCGCGGCATCCCTTACATTCAGGTGCCCACCACCCTTCTGGCTGCCGTTGACTCATCGGTAGGCGGCAAGACTGCGGTCGATATCAGCGCCGGCAAGAACCTGGTAGGCGCATTCCACCAGCCCGCTCTGGTCTATCTGGACACTGAGAACCTTAAGACCCTTGACCCTTCGGTTTTGCGTGACGGCTTTGCCGAGGTTATAAAATACGGTATCATACTGGACAG
>JAZMZT010000044.1:0-1625 GCA_045586125.1 Bacteroidaceae bacterium
CACTGTCCTCCTCATCCTCGGACTCGTCATCCTTGCGGGGATCAAAGAAATGCGGCGGCACGTTGAATGTGCGCTCAATCATAGGACCGAAGTCCTTACCGGAGTAGGAAATCTCGACACCGGAGGGTGTATAGTAATAACTGATACCAAGCTGATTGGCCAACAAATCGAGCAAATCCTTAACAGAGATATTTGTAAGGTTCAGGCGCACAGTCTGAGCCATAATCTGTTTGTAGCCGGGGGAGTCGGGCGTGCCGAAATTAGTGGTAATGTTGATATGACGGTCACCCCTCAATCCGGAACTTTCAAAACGGGTAATCTGGTTTTGAAGAGCATCCACCACATCAGTTATCGGAGCATCGTCAAATATAATGCTGGGCAATACCATTTCGGCCAGACGCTCCGAGTATGAGTTCTGCAGTTCCTCATCCAAACCGGGCGAGAAAGGTTCGTTTGTTCCCATATCCGCCGGGGCGCCGTCGGTTACCGACTCCTCCCACATGGCATCGACCTCTGAGAGCATCTTGGCGCGGGTGGAATTGCGAGAGACCTTGTAATACTGAGAGCGCTGACGGGCAGCTGACTCTATACCCTGCTGAGCGGCCGTATTGTAGGAGTCTATTTTAAGGACAGCTTTGAACGTCTTCTCAGCCTCATCAAACTTGCCGAGGTCAATCTGGGCATATCCGAGTTCCAGCAGGCGCGTAACCTCAGCCACATCGCCCACATGCTGCGGGGTGAGTGCAGGATTGTGACGCACCGGATCGGAGGTATAGATAAGCTCCTGCTCGGCACGCTTGTTGTCAGGTGCAAGCTTGATAGCCTCCTGCAGGAAGGAAATGGCCTCATCATAGCGCCCGACGGTACGGTAATCCATAGCCTTGGCAATAAGTGCGTCCGACAGGCTCAGGCGGATAAACTGAGCAAGTTTGGCATTCTCGGCAGAATCGGGCAGGGTCAGCAATGCGCTGCGGTAATGCTCCACAGCCTGACTATAGCGCTTGGCCTGATAGGCAAGGCGAGCCTCCTGCACGAGCTGGCGGGCATCTCGGGTTGCCATACGGCGACGAGCCACTTCAGTTGCATCGGCCGATTGAGCACAGACACAGGGAGCCAGGGAGAGAGCCCCCATGGCCATCAGAGAGAAAATTGCAGTACGAGAAAACGGTCTCATCATGGTAAGTGAACATATGATACCAAATTGCTCAAGCAAAGTCACTCATAAAGTGAGCCACAATGCAAAAAAGATAAAAAAAACAGTGCTTCTGCCCGACTATCGGGCAGAAACACTGAAATTACGGAGTTCAATAGCCGACTCAGGAGACAGTTGAATCGAGGAACCCCTTAATACAACCGATACGCGTAGGATGCCTGAGTTTACGGAGAGCCTTTGCCTCAATCTGGCGAATTCGCTCGCGGGTAACGTTAAACTGGCGGCCTACTTCTTCCAGGGTGCGCGGGTTACCATCTTTCAGACCGAAACGCTGTTCAATCACAGCACGCTCGCGCTCATTAAGAGTATTGAGTACGCCCGAGAGCTTCTCTCGCAAAGAGTTAAAGGCTGCGCCATCCATAGGATTTTCTGCGCTCTTGTCCTCCAGAAAATCACCGAAGGAAGTATCATC
>JAZMZT010000045.1:0-21777 GCA_045586125.1 Bacteroidaceae bacterium
CCGTAACCCTCCTCTTGGGTGGGCAGGCTGGCGTATTTGAGGCTGTTGCGTACCACGTTGCGAACGCAGGCGGCGCTGCTGGTGGCGGCACCGATCCATACTACATCGTGGTTGCCCCACTGTATGTCAAAATCGCGGTAATTACAAAGCATGTCCATTATTCGGTGGGCGCCCGATCCGCGGTCAAATATGTCACCTATTATATGGAGCTGGTCAATTACCAGGTCACGGGTGACATCGGCTATGGCGGTTATGAAATGGCTTGCGCGGCCGGTGCTGACTATCGTATCTACTATGGCTTTCAGGTAGTTATGCTTAGATATGAATGTGCCGCGGGTCTCGTGCATGAGCTCCTCAATGATGTAGGCGTAGTCTTTGGGCAGGGCCTTGCGCACCTTGGAGCGGGTGTAGCGTGACGCTACGCGGGTGAGCACTGCAATCATGCGCATCAGCGTGACCTTGTACCATTCGTCCAGGTCGTCGTTATCGGCCTTGATGGCACGCAGTTTGGCCTCGGGGTAACTGATCAGGGCGCTCAGGGTGCGCTTGTCATCGGCACTGAGTTCGTCGCCGAATACCGCGTCAATCTTTTGCTGGATTACGCCCGACGCGGATCTCAACACGTAGTCAAACGCGTCGTACTCGCCGTGGATATCGGTCACAAAGTGCTCGGTTCCCTTGGGCAGGTTGAGGATTGCCTCCAGGTTTATTATCTCTGTCGATGCTGCCGCGATGCTTGGAAAACTCTTGGCCAGCAACTGCAGATATTCTGTACTCCTCTCCATAGTCCTGTATGTTTACTGCAAATTTAATGGTTTTCCGCCAAAGCGCGCTAAACGTGCAAATGGGGTCAGGCCCCAATTGCACGCAAAATAGCCAGCAAATGATCAAACACCATCGGGACGGTAGCCAACTCCAGGCGCTCGGAGGGTGAGTGAACGCCGCGCAGGGTCGGACCGATGGAAATCATGTCAAGGTCGGGATATGAAGTCAGGAACAGACCGCACTCCAGGCCGGCATGTATAGCCTTGACCTTGGGATCCTTGCCAAACAGTTCCTTATACGTGCGGACCGATATATCCAGCAGTTCCGATTTGGGATTGGGAGCCCAGCCGGGGTAGCCGTCGTTGCTTGTAACCTTGGCGCCGGCCAGACGGAAGCAGGCCGCCAGAGTAGCCTGAACCGCATATTTGCCCGATTCAACAGAACTTCTCTGACTTGCCAGCATAGTAACCTTACCGTTCTCGGTGCGGATACGGGCCAGATTGGACGATGTCTCCACAAGCCCCGGAACATCCATGCTCATGGCATAAACGCCGTTGAATACCGCAAACACAGAGCGTATGATATTGCGTGCCACGCCCTGCTCAATGCACTCCGCAACGGCGTCGGTACTCTCCATAAAGAACTTGGCCTCACGCTCGGTAACATGATATTCATCCTGAACCTCCGATGCAAACACGTTGAAATCAACCCGTATCTTCTCGCGGTCGGCAAACGGAACGGCAATCACAGCCTGGGCGTCACGCGGAATTGCGTTGTGCAGATTTCCGCCGCTTATGGAACACAGCCTCAGGTCATATTTGTCAAGGGCGCCACAAAGGAACCGTGCCAGAATCTTGTTGGCATTGGCATAACCCTTGTCAATATCATCGCCCGAGTGTCCGCCGTGCAGCTTGTCCACTCCCACGCGCAGGAAGAAATACCCTGCAGGAACAGGCTCGGCCTTATAATCAAACTCAACGCTGGTATTGATTCCACCGGCACAGCCGATGAATATCTCGCCCTCATCCTCCGAGTCCAGATTGATGAGCATCTTGCCGTTCATCATGCCGGGCTTAAGGTTCTCGGCACCTGTAAGACCCGTCTCCTCGGATACGGTAAAGAGGCACTCCACCGGTCCGTGCTCAATCTCCTTGCTGTCCAGAACTGCCAGCGCCATGGCTATACCCATGCCGTCATCGGCCCCTAAGGTGGTGCCGCGAGCCTTGAGCCAGCCGTCCTCGACGTAGGTCTCAATGGGCTGGGTCATGAAATCGTGGTCCAGGGTGGCATCCTTCTCGCAGACCATATCCTGATGCGCCTGCAGAATCACTGTCTGACGACCCTCAAATCCGGGGGTTGCGGGCTTGGAAATGAGCACGTTACCAACCTCATCCTTCTTTGCGGCAAGCCCACGGGCGGCGGCAAAATTCATAAGGTACTCACCCATTTTCTCCTCACGGCCCGATGGACGCGGAATCCTGCAGATTTCCAGGAAAATATCCATCACTCTCTTAGACCAATCTATCTTTTCCATATATATTTTAATAAATTATAATAATGCCTTAACAACTCAAAAATGCTTCCCAAAAATACATTATTCTTGGCATTAATTCAACTAAAATCCATAACTTCGCGCCGCATATGTGGAAAACGTTTCTTACAGTTATACTTTTCCTTTTTGCCGCAGTTCTGCTGATGTCAGTAAGCATTCTGCTTAAGAAGAACGGCAAATTCCCCAACATACATGTTGGACGGAATCCTGCAATGAGAAAGAGAAACATAGGATGCGTTGAAGAGCAGGACAGAGAGGCACAAAGAGTTAATCCTCTGGCCGTTAATGAAAAAGTAAATAATTGAATTTAGCTATATGAACTTCAAATCAGTTACATCGTTCGTACTGTCTGCAGTGATGGTTCTCGGTTTCACCCAGTGCTCACAGCAGGCAGCCGCTCCCCAGCAGCAGGCTCCTATTGCAGTATCAGGTTTAAAGATCGCCTTCATTGACGTTGATTCACTTCTGGCCAACTACGCCTTCTATCAGGACCTGGCAGAGGAGATGACCCGCAAGGAGGAGAACTACCGTCTGGCTCTCACAGAGGAGAACAACAAACTCCAGAAAGAATACGCCGATCACCAGAATAAGATCAAAAACAGCGTTTACTCATCAGTAGAGCGCGCTCAGTCTGAGGAAAACAGACTCCAGAAAAAGAATCAGGCTCTCATTGAGAAGAGTGAAAAGTACAGCCAGGAACTCATGGCTGAGAGCAACGCAAACTCACAGAAGATCAGCGAGACCGTTGACAACTACGTAAAGGAGTACAACAAGACTCACGGTTATGACCTCATCGTAACAAAGGCCAGTCTGCTCTTTGCAAATGAGGCTCTTAACATCACTGCACAGATTCTGGACGGTCTGAACGCCGCTTACAACAACCAGTCTGACAAGTAACAGACATTAAAACATCATAAAGGTCATTCCAATCCGGAATGGCCTTTTTTTATTCCCTTTTTTATTACCTTTACCTATCCATTAATAATTACATCTTATGAGAACCCTTAGGTATATCTTTGTTGCAGCCTTTCTGGCATGCATTCCTTTTTCAGTAAACGCTCAGTTCATGTTTGGAGGCGGCAACCGCGCAGCCCAGGACAGCCTGCGTAAGATTGCGGCGGCCGATTATGCCGATATGCTGGCAAAAGTGGGCGTTGGAGAGCCCCGTGAGGGCCGTCAGCCCAACAACCCCGATGAGAGCAAGCACCCCAACTACGATGAACTCATAGCCAACCCCTACCCCTTCTATCCCGATCCGCTCGTCACCGAGAGCGGCAAGAAGGTCAAGAACGCCAAGATGTGGTACAAGACCCGCCGTCCCGAGATTGTAAAACTCTTTGAGGACAACGTCTACGGCCGCATCCCCGACAACGTACCCGGCGTAAAATGGGAAGTCACCAGTGAGGAGAAAAAGGAGTTCGCCGGCACGCCCGTAGTTGTCCGCATGCTCAAAGGTGTGGTTGACAACTCCTCATACCCTGCAATAACAGTCGAGATCCAGGCTAACGTAGTCTACCCCGAGGGTCAGCAGAACCTGCCCGTAATCATAGAGTTCGGATTCGGTGGCGGTGATCCCACACGCGTACGCGGCAACCAGAAATCATGGCAGCAGATGGTAATAGAGCGCGGTTGGGCCGCAGCCACCATCAACCCCTCATCCATTCAGGCCGATGCCGGATCGGGCCTTACCAACGGCATCATCGGACTCTGCAACAAGGGCCAGTTCCGCCAGCCCACCGACTGGGGTTCACTCCGCGCATGGGGATGGGGCCTGTCACGCCTTATAGACTATTTTGAGTCCGATAAGACATTCGATGCCACCAAATGCGCCATTGAGGGTGTATCCCGTTACGGCAAGGCATCATTGGTAGCCATGGCGTTCGAAGAGCGTATTGCTGCCGGATTCATAGCCTCATCAGGCAAGGCCGGAGCAGCCGGATGGCGCCGTGACTGCGGTGAGAGCATCGGCAACATAGTATCAAACGAGGAGTACCACTGGGTATGCGGCAACCTGATCAAATACGGCACCGATCCCTATACCGAGAATGACCTTCCGGTCGATCAGCATGAACTCATAGCCCTGTGCGCCCCGCGTGCCTGCTTCATCTCAACCGGCAGCTGGAACGGCGACAAGTGGCAGGATGTGGTAGGTTCGTTCATATCGGCCTCAAAGGCATCGCCCGTGTATGAGCTCTTGGGTTACAAGGGCGTAGGCACAGACCTCTTCCCCGGCATGGATAACGGACTTATGGATGGCCGCCTTACCTATCGCCAGCACCACGGCGGACACGAGGCCGGTCCCAACTGGCCCTTCTTCCTGGACTTCTTTGAGCGTGAAGTCGTAGCAAAATGATACCATTGGGGACGGTTCCGTTTGGTACTGTTTTTAATCTTAATCAAAGATCAACTCATTTTTTGGGAGAAAACAGTACCAAACGGAACCGTCCCCAATGGTATCGATTTAACATTTTGCGGATTGTTACGTCTTAATAGTAGAAACACTTAAAGACTACAACGATGAAAACTAGAATGATGATGATTGGCATTGCAGTTGCAGCGCTTCTGCTTTGCACCGAAAGTGTTCAGGCACAGTCCAGAGTAGTTCGTAGAGACCGCACACCCGAGCGCGCCGAAGACCGTCACATTGACCGTCCGGATCCCCGCCGTTCAGGTAACTTAATAGTTCCCGCACCGGAGCGTCCCCGTGTAAAAGTGGTTGACAATGAGGTGATACGTTCGTTTGACCGTGAGAGATATGACTCCAACCGTCTCAAGATGTCCGATATGATATTCAGCACCGGAGGCTATATGACCACAGCACAGATAGTACGTGTAGCCCAGGCATTTGACTACGACAGCAACCGCGTAAAGTTCCTCAGGAACGCATACCGCAACTGCGTAGACCGTTACAACTACTATATGGTACTTGGAACGCTTGACTACAGCAGCAGCCGTGACAAGATCATAGACTTTGTACTTGACCAGAAGGAGGACATGCTTCGCGAGACTGAGCTTGTACGCAAGGTAAGCGGATCTGACATGACAGCCATTCTCAAGGCACTCAAGAACGAGAGTTTTGACTCAACACGCGGCAAGATGGCAAGAATGATAGTTTGCGGCAGCCTGCTTACTTCACGCCAGATAGCAGACATGGCCAAGACATTCAGCTTTGACAGCAAACGATACGACTTCCTGGTTTACGCCTACAATTTCTGTGCCGATCCACAGAATTACGTAGTGGCGGTAAATACGCTGGAGTTCTCGAGTAACAGGAGTAACCTGATGAAAAAAATATCACGGCTTTAACCGTGATATTTTTTTTATTTGAAGTAATCTTCCAACGCTTGCTCCAGCTCCTTATCCCTCAGGTTACGTCCTATTATCGTACCCTCGGAATCTATCAGGAACGTAGCCGGAATGGCAGAGACTGAATACTTGACAGCAGCAGAGTTCTGCATATCCTCACCGTTCCACATCTGAACCCAGTTCATACCGTTGTTCTTGACGGCGCGGATCCACTCCTCGGTTCCGTCATCAACTGAAAGGCTTACAATCTCAAAGCCTTTTGAATGGAACTTCTTGTAAGCAGCCTTGAGGTTGGGAATCTCATTGAGACAGGGAGTGCACCAGCTTGCCCAGAAGTCAAGCAGAACCACCTTGTTCTTGCTTACGTAGTCTGAGAGTTTTGCAGTGCCCTCATAACCGTCTTTCTTATCCAGAATGGGAGCCTCAAAATCAATGTAAGGATGTCCAAGGCTGGTAGCCAACTGAGCCTGTGTCATGGCAGTAAGCTGCAGCAGGGCCATATCCTGACCGAATGTAGGAGCCAGTTTCTCAATCAGTCCCATCAGAACCTCGGGCTCAAACATGCTGTAGTTCTCAATCAGCTGCTGATAACCGTACAGTTTGTTGGCGTTCTCCTCAATGCTCTGAGCCAGAACAGAGATGAAACGCTCCTGAAGGTCACCCATCTGGGCGTAGAACTCGCTGGCATCGCCATCGGCGGCAAGAGTCATGCGGATCTTGTCCTCCAACTCATCGGCCTCCTCATTGAAGACGTCGGTATCATCGTAGAACTTCTGGAATGCATCGTTGTTGGGTGTACCGGCAACCAGTTGGTTGTTTTTCTCAAGGTCTACCAGAACGATTATCTCTCCCCTCTCCAGGAACAACTGGCAGCCTCTCATGCTCTCACCGAAATCAAATGTGATAACGGCCACCTGAGCGGTGTCGGTCTTACCCTTGAATGTGAACTTGCTGTCTTTTACGGTTGTTGAATCCAGATCAACCAGACCGTCATAATCCAAGGCGCTGAGCCTTACCATTGTGCCGTCTTCAAGACCCGGAATCTCACCTTTTATCTTATAGGAATCTTTTCCGCAGTTAACCAGCAGAAGAGATGCCAAGGCAACGAACAGAATCCTTTTCATAAATTACTTGATTAAATATTGTGAACTAATTGACTCGTTACTGATGACCCTGCGGATAGTCTCGGCAAACATCTGTGCTACAGACAACTGCTTGAGTTTCTTGCAGGGAATTGAGTTGCGGTAAGGAATGCTGTTGGTGAAAATGATCTCCTCCAACTGTGAGTTGTCCACGCGTACGGGAGCGTCACCTGACATAACGCAGTGTGAAGCAAGGGCGCGTACAGACTTGGCACCGGCCTCCATCATCACGTCACCGGCCTTGCAGATTGTACCGGCAGTATCAACGATATCATCTACAATAACCACGTTCTTACCCTGAACGTCACCGATAATGCGGATGTCATCAACCACATTGGCGCGGGTACGTGTCTTCTGGCAGAGCACCAGAGGCACATCCAGGAACTTGGCGTATGCACTGGCACGCTTACTGCCGCCTACATCAGGAGCAGCCATTACCAGTTCATCCAGTTTAAGGCTCTGGATATAAGGCAGGAACACCATCGAAGCATACAGATGGTCAACGGGAACATCAAAGAAACCCTGAATCTGGTCTGCATGAAGGTCCATGGTGATCAGACGGTCAATACCGGCGGTGCTGAGCATATCGGCCACCAACTTGGCGCCTATTGATACACGCGGCTTGTCCTTACGGTCCTGACGTGCCCAACCAAAATAAGGAACGACAGCGTTTACTGACTTGGCCGATGCACGCTTGGCTGCGTCAACCATAAGCAGAAGCTCCATAAGATTGTCCGATGACGGGAATGTGGACTGAACCAGGAATACATCCCTACCGCGGATGGATTCTTCATAAGACACTGCAAACTCGCCGTCTGCAAAATGAGCCACATTCATGTTGCCCAGGGGGCAGTTAAGGTAATCGCATATCTCTTTGGCCAGGTACATAGTGTTTGTACCGCAAAAGACCAGAAAGGAATTGCTTGAATCCATTAAGATCTGTTGTTTAGTAAAATTTTACAGTGCAAAGTTACAAATAATTAGGACGCACCCATTGACGGCACGTCCTAATTTAATAATATTTATCAACAGGTCTGTCAGACCCTGTGATTACTTCTTGTAGTAAGGAAGATCACCCTTTGCCCAGTCTGAATTAGAGCCCTCTTCCCAACCGGCATTCTGGGTCAGAACACCCTCTGAGAGGACAATCTCGCTCTCAGGAATCTTAAAGAAGCCACCGCCTGTAGCAGCGTAACGGGCCATGAAATGACCGGGAGCGCTCCACTGGTATGTGCCGGCAACACCCTGGTTCAGGATGTTGTTTCCTTCCTGATTCGTTACAATGACGCTGACCATATCCCAACGGCGCAGGTCATTCCAGCGCAGAGCCTCGCAGCAAAGCTCATAACGACGCTCCTTAACCAGATTGTCAAAGCTGTAAGCCACATCGGGCAGTCCGGCACGTGCACGTACTGCATTCAGACCGCTCTTTCCGCCAATGATGACAGCACCGTCGGTAAGTTCAGAGTGCATGAGCAGCACATCGGCAAAACGCAGCCAAACGAGTGACTGGGTAAGACCGGTCTGCTTGTTGTTGGGACCGCCGTATCTCATAGCGTATGACTCATAAAGGGTTGTGCTGTCTGCCGAGTAGGCACCGCATCCCAGGTACTTCTTGCAAAGCAGGTCAGTGTTCTCAACCTCCTTGGCAGCATCACCTGCATAAGCGGGAATCTCAACGGCACGCTTGCAGATTGAGCCCTCACGGCGATAGTCACCTGCATAGTCGGGATCGGCAGCCCAGTCATTCCACAGGGTCTCGCAAACAGGACCGTTGGAGTAACCGGTGGCATTGAACGGGAATGATGTTGCACCTGCCTTACGGGGATTGTAGAACTCAACGATACGGTTATGACGCTGCTCACCTGCAGTGAATGAACCCTTGTTGGACATCTTTACGGCAAACATGCTTTCGGGGTTCTCATCGGTCTCCCATACAAGTCCGTTGTCATGTGCATACGGATAACTCCTTGCAGTGTAGGGATTTGTATAAGGCCACAGGTTACGCTGGTCAGTCACCAGGCTGTGTCCGCTGTTGGTAATGCAGTCTGCAAGCCATGCAACAACCTGATCCTTTGTAACAGAACCGCCGTCTACCAGAGGCAGGGAAGTCTTGTTATAGAAACCGGTGTAGAACAGCCATACGCGAGCCATCATACCCTCGGCAGCCCACTTGGAGGCCTTACCTTCACCAAAGTCGGGATAACGCTTGGCGGGGAATATCTCAATAGCCTTCTTCAGGTCCGATGCAATCTGAGCGTAAATCTCATCGGCCGATGACTTGGGCAGGTTCTCAGGAGCGGTCTTGAGTCTCAGGGGAGCCTCTCCGAACACCTGTGCCAGATTGAAGTAGTAGAATGCGCGCAGGAAATAAGCCTCACCCAGCAACTGGTTCTTTGCATCAGCCGATGACCATGCAGTCACGTTATCCATGGTCTCAATGGCGTTGTTTGCGCGGAAGATACCCTGGTAACGCTTGTCCCAAAGGTTCAGAAGTTCATCCTTCTTGTTGCACATCAGGCGGTCACAGGCCTGTGCACCTATGTTACTCTGGCTGCCGCCGCCCAGACGGTCGTCACTGGCCAGGTCAAATATGAAGAACGGATCACTCTCAGGATCCTCAAGGTTATTGTTCATTACGGTGTAGATACCGGCCACCATCTGCTGAGCATCGACCTCAGTCTTGGGGAAGTTACCCGTATTTTTCTTTGTAAGGCTCTCTGTATCAAGAAAATCCTCACAACCCACCAGACACATTGCACCTATGGCAAGTGAGCAGATATATGTTATCTTTTTCATAACTTTCAAGATATTAAAGGGTTAAGTTGAGACCGAATATCCATGAGTTGGAACTCGGATAGTTACCTACATCAACACCTGAGCACCAGGCGTCGCCGTTACCCCAACCAATCTCAGGATCCATACCTGTGTACTTGGTGAAGGTGAACATGTTCTGAGCCGATACGTACATGCGTATCTTGCTGAATCCCTTAACCTTGAGCAGACGGTTGAAATCGTAGCCCAGGGTGATGTTTGAAATCTTCAGGTAGTCACCGTCCTCCAGCCAGATGCTTGATACCTCTGACATATTGGTGTTCTTACCGTCCGAGAAACGCGGGTAACGGTTGGTTGAACCCTCGCCTGTCCAGTACTTGGTGTAAACGTCTGTGCAGTAGTTCTCATCAGGTTTGTTTGAGAAGTGACGGTAACTCTTGGCAATCTGCTGGCCGAATGCACCGTATCCGTTTACTGACAGGTCAAAGCCCTTGAACTGGGCGTTCAGTGAGAGACCAAGGTTAAAGTCAGGATTGGGATCGCCAATCATAGTCTTATCCTCAACGGTAATCTTTCCGTCACCGTTTGTATCGGCAAACTTGCAGTCACCGGCCTGCAGTCCTGCACCCTGCAGGGAATTGGCTGCATCACCGCCGCAGTTTGCATCCAGGTAAGACTGCTTGTCGGCATCGTTCTGGATGATTCCGTCAACCTGATAACCATAGAAATAGCCGATAGGATAACCTACCTGTACGCGATAAAGCTCATCGGTATTCTGGGCAAGTACGTTCAGACCTCCGTGGATAATACCCTCAGAGTTGGCAATACGTGTAACCTCATTCTTGTTGTGTGAGAATGAAACTGATGCACCGTATGAGAAATCCTTCATGGGAGAATCATTCCAACCCAACAGGATCTCATAACCTGTGTTGCGGATATCACCGCCGTTTATGTAAGGAGCGCCTGTACCGTAGCTCTTAAGAGCGGGGGCGTCAACCAGCCAGTCCTTGGTAAGTTTGTCATACCAGTCAAATGACAGGCTCAGACGGTTGTTCAGGAAACGGAAATCGGCACCCAGGTCAAGCTGCTGTGATGTCTCCCACTTAACATCCGGGTTGGGAAGGATATCGGGATAAGCACCTGTCTGAGGTATATCCTTGTTGTCAAAGTAGTAAGGAGCATCAAATGCTATGGTTGCCAGATACTGGAAAGTCTTGATGTTGCAGTTACCGTTCTGACCCCAGCTTGCACGCAGTTTCAGGAAATCCAGAACACCCTTGGCCGATGACATGAAATCCTCGTTGGTCATAACCCAACCTGCAGATACTGAGGGGAAATAACCCCAGCGGTGACCGCGCATGAAGTTGGATGAACCGTCGGCACGTATCAGAGCCGAGAACAGGTACTTCTCATCAAAGTTGTAGTTTACACGGGCAAAGAATGATGACAGGGCACCCTGCTCCTGCGGCTTGCCTGAAATCTCGGTGTTTGCCACATCAAGGCCCTGAGTGTTGTCAATGTAAGCATGGTCATATGAACCCGGGAAGAGAGAATTTGAGTTCTTGGCGCTTACGCTCTCACCGTATCCCCACTTCTCGACTGACTGACCCAGCAGGATGTCAATGTCATTCAGGCCGAAAGCCTTGTTGTAGTTAATGGTGTTCTCCAACGACCAGCGTGAGCTGTAACTTTGACGCTGTGTAACGTCATCGGTATTATTGCTGTTGTTGGCGCTCAACTCATACTGCGGAACATAAACGCGTCCCGATGTCTGGTTGTAGTTCCAACCGGCGCTTGACTTTACTGTAAGGCCGATGACAGGACGCAGTTCCAGGAAGAAGTTTGACTGGAGTCTGTAACTCTTGTCGTTCTTGTTTCCGTGGTTGTACTGGATCTGTGCCAGCGGGTTGCGGAAATCCTGGTTGAAGTTCCAGTTATCGGCCTTCATATCCTTGTAAATATAGAAATCACCCTCGCTGTTGTAAGCAGGCAGCAGCGGAGTGGCGGTAAGCAACTCACGGACGTTGTTGTTATAGTTGTTACCTATGGCCACGCCGGCCTTGTTGGTGGCGGTGAAGGTGATGTTCTCACCGAATGTCACGATGTCACGACCCTGCTTTTTCCAGAGCACATAATCAGAGTTCATACGTGCGGTAAGACGGTCGTAGTAGGGATTTGCGGGATAACCAATGGTTCCCTCCTGCTCAAAGTAGGTGAATCCCAGTGCATAACGGTTATAATCATTACCCCCGGTCATGGAGATTGAATGGTTCATTATGGGAGCGTTATGATTGGTAGCCTCCTCAAGCCAGTTGGTTCCGTTCCATGAACCGTTCTGAATAAGAGCGTACTGGGTGGGAATTTCATTGGCAAAATTATACTGGGTTGTACCCTGAATCTCATAAGCCTTGTTGATTATCTCCATGTACTGCTTGGCGTTCAGCGGAGTAACACCGTTGGTGTTGGGGTTCTGGAAGCCGTAGTATCCGTCATAGACAATCTGCTGGCGGCCGCCTGCCTTACCCTTCTTGGTGTTTACCAGGATAACGCCGTTGGCGGCACGGGCACCGTAGATGGCACTTGATGCGGCATCCTTCAGCACGTCAATGCTCTCAATGTCATTAGGTGAAAGGGCTGTGATTGAACCGCCGGGAACACCGTCAATAACATACAGAGGCTCAGAGTTTCCGATAGTACCCATACCACGTATGGTAATCTTGTAACTCTCACCGGGCTGACCTGAGTTGGATGTAATGTTGATACCTGCGGCCTGGCTCTGAATGGCGCCTATGGCATCGATTGAGTTGGTAGCAGCAATCCTGTCGGCCGATATGTTCACGGTCGATGTTGTAACCAGTTTCTTACGCTGGGTACCATAACCTACCACAACAACCTCATCCAGAAGTTCAACATCCTCTGAGAGGGTGACATTGATTGTAGTACGGCCTCTTACGGGTTCGGTTACAGTATTGTAACCCATGAAAGAGAACTGGAGGGTAGCGTCCGATGCAACCGTAATGGTGTAATTACCATTCAGGTCCGTAGCCACACCGTTGGATGTTCCAACCTCGGCTACAGCGGCAGCCATAAGAGGCTCACCGGCACCATCCTTTACCTGTCCCTTAACAGTCACATTCTGTGCGAGTGCACAGACGGGCATAGCCAATGCAAGCAGTATGCCCACCACTTGTTTTTTGAGAATCATAAAAAGGATAAATAGTTAAACAATTATTGGTTAAAAAAGAAGGTTATTAAAAGGACTAGCAAAACAAAGGTCTTTCTGTTTCAAAATGTGAAACATCGCAAATATACGTAATAAAACTTATAACCAATGGTTACGGCCACAAAAAAAGCCCCGGGGATGTTCCCGAGGCTTTTCTTTCTGATTATATGCTTCTTAATAGAACCACTTGACGTAGCAGAAATCCTGACGGTGAGGCAGGTCCGCGTTCTTTGGATACATGCGGTATGCAACCTTGAACGATCCTGCAAAGTCATTCTTAACGCTGCCGCGGAAAGTGTAAAGGTTACCGTCACGCTTAACAAGCTCCAGCGGAATAACCTTAGTCAGCTTGTCATTGCCGTCGGCATCGGACCCTACAACCACCATCTCAACGCCTATTGCATCGTCCAGACCCTTCTCGTCTATGACATACTCCACGTCATAGCTCTTACCGGTCTCAAACTGGCCCTGGTTGACAGTCTCGGTCTTGTTGGCGCTTACCACGCTTATGGTATCCCAGCGCTGTGCCACTGTCTCCTTCCAGGCTGCAATCTCCTTGGCCTTGGCAAAGTCATCGGCCTGCAGAGCGTGTGAGCGCTCGGCCATCTTGCAGTAGAACTTGCTGAAATAGTCATCCAACTGACGCTTCATTGTATAGTGCGGAGCAATCTGTGCGATTGAGTTCTTCATTGTCGATACCCAACCCTCGGATATGCCCTCGGCGTTCTTGTTGTAGTACAGCGGCAGGATCTCGTTCTCCAGTATGCTGTAGATGGTAGCGGCATCCAACTGGTCCTGATAAGCCTGGTTGTTGTATGTGCGCTTATCGGTCAGGGCCCAACCGGCACCCTCGCGATAGCCCTCATACCACCATCCGTCAAGCACTGAGAAGTTAACCACACCGTTCATAAGAGCCTTCTCGCCCGATGTACCCGATGCCTCCAGAGGACGTGTCGGGGTATTGAGCCAGATATCAACGCCCGATACAAGGCGGCGTGCCAGGTGCATATCGTAGTTCTCCAGGAATATGATCTTGCCCAGGAACTCCGGACGGCGGCTGATGTCGATGATCTGCTTGATAAGTCCCTGACCTGCGCCATCGTGCGGGTGAGCCTTACCGGTAAAGAAGAACTGTACCGGATAGTCGGGGTTGTTCACGATCTTGGCCAGACGGTCCAGGTCGGTAAAGAGCAGGTGGGCACGCTTGTATGTGGCAAAGCGGCGGCCGAATCCTATTGTCAGGGCGTTAGGATTGATCTTCTGCATCAGTGACATGATACGTGAAGGATCACCCTGGTTCTTGAGCCAGCTGTCCTTGAACTGCTGACGGATATACTCAATGAGTTGCTTCTTAAGGTCATTGTGAAGATCCCAAACTACCTTGTCAGGCACCTTGTAGATATCCTCCCAGATCTTCTCGTTTGACTGGTCGCTAAGGAACTTCTTGTCAAAATACTTGGCATAGAGAGCCTGCCACTCCTTTGATGCCCATGTAGGCATGTGGACGCCGTTGGTAACGTAACCCACGTGACTCTCCTCGGGGAAATAACCCTTCCAGATTCCGGCAAACATCTTCTTGGACACCTCGCCGTGCAGCCAGCTAACGCCGTTAACCTCCTGACAGGTGTTGCATGCAAATGTAGACATGCAGAAACGCTCGCTTGCATCGCCGGGATTGGTTCGGCCCATATCCATGAGTTCACCCCAACTGATACCCAGCTGCTGTGCGTATCCACCCATGTACTTGCCGAACAGGCCCTCGTCAAAGTAGTCATGACCTGCAGGAACCGGAGTATGAACGGTGTACAGTGACGATGCACGAACCACCTCCATAGCCTGGTTGAAGGTAAGACCCTGCTTTACGTACTGAGTCAGACGGTACAGGTTGCACAGGGCTGCATGACCCTCGTTGCAGTGGTAGATATCCTTCTTTATGCCCAGAGCCTCAAGGGTAAGCATACCGCCAATACCCAGCAGTATCTCCTGCTTCAAGCGGTTCTCCCAGTCACCGCCGTAAAGCTGTGAAGTGATGGGACGGTCATAATCGCTGTTCATGTCGATATCGGTATCCATCAGGTACAGAGGAACTCGGCCCACGTTAACCCTCCAGATAGCGGCATAAACGGTATAGTTGATATAGGGTACAGCCACAGTCAGAGGCTGTCCGTTCTTGTCAAAGACGCGTTCCAGAGGCAGGGTGTTGAAATCCTGAGCCTCATAGTTGGCAATCTGCTGACCGTCCATGGACAGAGACTGTGTAAAGTAACCGTGACGGTACAGGAAGCCCACACCGCACATATCAACGTTGCTGTCGCTGGCCTCCTTCATGTAGTCACCGGCCAGCACGCCCAGACCGCCTGAATAGATCTTGAGAACGTGTGTCAGACCGTACTCCATGCAGAAGTATGCAACCGACGGACGCTTGCTGTCGGGCTTTACGTCTATATATTTGCGGAATTTGTCATAAATGGCATTCATCTTATCCAGGAACAACTGATCCTTGGAAAGTTCCTCCAGCTTGTCATAACCCAAGCTCTGGAGCATCATGATAGGATTGTGGCGTACACGTGTCCACATCTCGGGGTCAATCTCCTTGAACAGGGCCTTGGCGTCCTCGTTCCATACCCACCAGATGTTGTGAGCCAACTCGTCAAGTTTCTGCAATGCCTCAGGCACACTGGACTTCACATAGAAATCACGCCACGAAGGCTGGTTTGAATTGCTTGCTTTAATCTTCATATTGTGTTTTTGGTCAATTGTTATCGTAAATCTTATTCCACGTTTTCTCTACGGCAAAGTTGTAAGCCTCCAGATAGTACTTGATAAAGTGCTTCCAGAGGGCTTTCTGAGCAATCTTACCCGCTTTCTTGCGGATATCCTCACGCTCGGCGGCGCTCTTGCCAATCCACTTCTCCACCTGAAGGCTTATGTCGTCCGATGCCTCATCCCAGTTGCTGTCTGTACGGTGAACAACCTTGACGCCATCTTCCAGTTGTGCCTCATGCTTGAGCAGAGTATTAACCCACATACCAAAACCCGCCAGGTCCGATGTCACCGTAGGAACCCTGAATGCGGCACTCTCAAGCGGAGTATAGCCCCACGGCTCATAATATGACGGGAACACAGCCAGATCCTGGCCGATGAGCAGGTCGTAGTATGACTTGTTGAAGATACCGTCGTTTCCGTCCAGATAGCACGGAACAAACAGCACCTTAACATTATCCTCGGGGGCGTTGCGGAATCCCATGCTCTGCAATGTGCAGATCACGCGGTCCTCAGCCATATTGTGAAGCCAATGTGTGGTAAGCGGCATCTGCAGCGGTGTCTTGGCTGTATCGGTACCGTTAATGCGGTCCTGCAGGTCGCGGCGGGGCTCCATCACCCATGCCGGCACGTTCACCAAAGCCAGGATATGGGCATCGGCCACCTTTATGTTGTAACGCAGGCGGCGCATCGATTCCAGGAACATATCTATGCCCTTGTTGCGGAACTCGTACCGGCCGCCGGTGGCCAGAATTACGGTCTCATCGCCCCACTCCGTTCCAAACAGTCTGTTGGCCACGTTCAGGATGCAGCGTCGTGCCTCCTTGCGGGTGCTCTCAAACTTATCGGCAGCAGGCAGGAAACCGTCCTCAAAACCGTTCACCGTAACAACGTCAGGGGTCTTGTCAAGCAACTGTGTACATTCACGGGCGGTAATGTCACTCACCGTGGTGAAGCAATCCACCTGATGCGCGGTCTGCTTCTCGACGGAGTGCTTGGACTCCATGTTGAGTTCCTGCGCCATCTGGTCACCGTTGTAACCGTCAAAGAACTCATACAGCGCCTTGCCGTTGCCGCAAATGGATCGGCCGATGGACGTAGCGTGAGTTGTGAATACGGTCGATATCTGAGGAATAAAGTATTTCAGGAACAGCGCACCCAGACCGGTCATCCACTCATGTGCGTGGTAAACCACTGTGTCATTGGCGCTTATGTTGAAGTTGTAGAAACTCTTCACGGCCATTGCGGCGGCGTATGAGAACATGGACGCCTCGTCATAATCGCCGTAAGCGTGCATTGAATCCACCTTGAAGAGTTCCCAGGCACGGCTGTAGATGGAATTCTTAAGCGGGAACATAGTCATGAAATCCACCAGGAACACTATGGGACGACCGGGAATATCCCAGTAACCCACCCTGACCTTAAGGCCGTCAGTATCGCGTGCATAGTCCTTCCAGATGGAATACAGGGATTTATCTTCAACAAACAGGGGATTGTGTTTGCCCTCCCATACATCGGGGCCCACATAAATGAGTGTCGCGCCGCTCTCCTCCTTGAGCGTCTTAGCCTGGGTTGAAAGCACAGTGTAAATGCCTCCAATCTTATTGCAGACCTCCCAGCTAACGGAGAATATATAGTTCGGCTTCCTTTTGGTACTACTCATATCTTAATAATCAAACAAATAATCCTTTTTATCTGAATTTCAAGCCGCAAAGTTACTAATTTCCCCCACTCATTATCGCAACATTAACACACTTTTTCAACAAAAAGGTCGGACAAGCGCCCGACCTTTTGTTCTTGTCAGAATGACATATTAGGAACCGTCCCTATTTCTTTATATTCTTGATGGAAACCGGTGCTGTTTCATTGTCCTGTTTGTCAAATTCCGTATTCATAGCAAACAGTACTCCTTCTTCAATAGACACCTCCATTGTCATGCCGTCGGAAAGTACTACCTGAGCGGTACCGTTCGAATAGTCACTACCTTCAGTCATTTGATATTGACCCTCTGCGTTGATTTTGTATTCCGGATCACGGCCGTCACCTACATTGTAGAACTTGCTCTTGGTTACTACCAGAGAACCGTCGGTAAATAGGAATACTGACTCAAAGCTGACAACGCCATTTCCGGTGTTTGAGAACAGATACCAGGCTGCTATGGTCTTGCTGTCATATGATTCAGGCAGGTAAGGCACGGGAACGCCATTGTATTCAACGCCTTCGCCGCCCTGGCCTTCACCACCTTCGCCTTCGCCGCCTTCACCTTCGCCACCCTGGCCTTCACCGCCCGGGATGGAGGGATCAAGCGGATCGGGAACATCGGCCAGATCACGTCTGGTGTACTCGCCGTATATATCCTGGATTGTCAGGACTCCGTTAACAATCTTAATTTGCAGTTGTCTCTGATTATCAAGAATTACAATCGCAGCACAGTTGTCATAGTCACCCTCTCTGATCTGGTATTTACCGGTGGCCAGGATATAACGCTCGGGGTTCATTCCTATCTCTTTACCGAATACTTTGTGTTCTGTTACAACCACAAGGTTTCCCTCCAGCAGGAACACCGCCTCAACTCTTGTTTCAGCAGATTCTCCTTCGGTAAATGAATACCAGGCAACAACAGTTGAGCCGGCATAGGAACTAGGGAAGAAAGCAGGAACTTCACCGTCTTCGCCGCCCTGGCCTTCACCACCCTGCTGGCCGTTATTGGTAGGCTCTGACGGCTGCGGAACCTTGCTGTTATCCTGCTTGATGTAGATGGTCACCTGACCGCCTTCAGCTTCAATGCCGGTCAGTTTACCCTCCCTTATTTGAACAGTCACAGCCTTTCCATCGGCACCCTTCAGTTCTATATCACCGTTGGTAAAGTCTCCTTTCAGGATTGTGTATTCACCTGTTATTGAGATTGTCTTGGTAGGAATGGGGCCTTGAGGTCCTTCTACCACAGTGTGGGCAGTACCCAGAAAGATTCCATCGCTAAAGAAATAGATAGATGTATTGTACTCCATCTTAAATCCCTGTTCAGAAATCTTTCCTGCCTCCGAGAACCATGCAGTAACGGCCTTGCCCGAGAAATCGGTCGGGAAGAATGCTTCAATGCCGCCGTCACCATCGCCGCCGCCCTGGCCTTCACCGCCTTCTCCACCTTCTCCGGTAGGCTCTGATGCTTTGGGAACTTTCTTGTTGTCCTGCTTTACGAAATTTTCCCCCATGGCATTCATTACTCCGTCAGTGATTGTAACTAACATGGGGTCCGATTCACCATTAACAGCAACCTGGGCTTTACCGTTAGTATAGTCACCCTCGATAATACGATAATCACCTTCGGCCATTATGGTACGTTCATTGCTGCGACCGTCTGTATAAATCCTGTTCTTGGTAACTACAAAAGAGTTGTCGTCAAAAAGGAATACGGCCTCAATCTTCTTGCCGTTCTCTTTCTCTTCAGTTAAAGAGTACCATGCGGCAACTTTTCTTTGGCTGTAAGATGCAGGGAAGAAAGCCTGATCACCTGAAACTTCTTCTTCATCATCGTTAATCAGTCCTTCCAATTCTTCACAAGATGTGAATGACAGGCTCAGCAGTAGCGCTGAAGCAATAATTGACAGAAATTTAATCCTTCTCATAAGCATTTATAATATTGTTAGAAACGACAATAGATGCCGTAAACATACACATTAATTCTAACAAAAATGTAAGGAATCGGCCTAAATTATTCTTGTGTAGAAATTTTTCGCTTTGATACCTTGCCGGGGTTGCTGCTGATGAACTCTTTCCAGCTTTTGGGTCCTTTCTTTCCTGAATCGGGACGACCCATCTGCAGATAGTGGCAGTATGCGGCGGCCAGCGCATCGGTGGCATCCAGGAACTTGGGCATATCGGCCGGATCCAGGTGAAGAATACGCTGCAACATGCCGGCCACCTGCTCCTTGCTGGCGGTTCCGGTGCCGGTTATGGCCATCTTGATTTTCATAGGGGCGTACTCTGTGATGGGTACGCTGTGGTTTATGGCGGCGGCAATGGCTACGCCCTGTGCGCGGCCCAATTTGAGCATGGACTGTACGTTCTTTCCAAAGAAGGGAGCCTCAATGGCCATCTCATCGGGCAGATATGACTCTATTATGCCGTTTACGCGCTGAAAAATGTGGCCCAGTTTGAGGTACATATCGCTCTCCTTGCGCATGTCAATAACGCCCATGGTCACAATAGTGGCTTTCTTATCTTCCACTTTGATAACGCCGTAACCCATCACGTTGGTACCCGGGTCTATTCCAAGTATTATTTTCTCTGCCAATTGTGCAGCCATAGCCCAAATTTTCTTTTGCCAAAGATAGCGATTATTCAATCCTAATCATTACCTTTGCAGCCGAAATCATCAACAACGGGGCATTAGCTCATCTGGCTAGAGCGTTTGACTGGCAGTCAAGAGGTGACGAGTTCGAGTCTCGTATGCTCCACGGAAAAGTGGCCTACAGGTATCTGTAGGCCACTTTGCTTTTTCAAGCCTTACTAAATCCTTACTGAAAAATCCCGCCTTACTAACGAAGAACCGGAACTCAAAATAGAGCTCCGGTCCAGTGGGTACAAAATACAAAAAGCTTATGGCTTTAGTATTCACAAGCAAAGATACGATAATTTTCAAATATGCGATTCTCAGCGTACCTTTGTACAAACCATATAAACACACATCACCATGAACATCATCCTAACCCCCGCCATCCCCAGCGGCTATCAGTACCGCCAGTCACCCAACATCAATCTCGATGAACTCACCTATATAAATAGGTTGGCAGATGCTATCATCCTCCGTCTCAGGGAAACCGCCAAACACACACCGTTCATCACCATCCAAAAACTAACAGGCCCCATGGATCAAATCCTGGCAAGCCTCAAGCAAATCACCCGGAACACCCCGCCATCCGCCAACTGCCTCATAGCCCTCGGACTCAACGCAGCGCAATCAGACGGCCGCTACCACAGCAGCCAAGGCTGGAGAGTAATCAGCAATCCGGAAAGCCCCCAATCATCAGAGCTGGCCACCGCAATGGCCACCGCCGCCATCCAAACCCTAGGCCCCAGAGCCATCACATCTCAAAGCCAGAAGCCAAGCCTACAACACCTCAACCAAACACCCATCCTGACCGCCATGAACATCCCCGCAGTCCTGACGCTCAACCTATATCAGGACAACCGTCAGGACGCAACATATCTGCTCAGCAGCGCCGGCTGCCGGGCCATAATCAACCTGCATGTAAAAGGAATCTCAGCCTATCTGGACAGTCTCAATCTATCAGACTCTCCCGCCACAAATCCAGCCAGTTCTCACCGTAGTCGGATGCATCAATGAACCTGCACTGGATCTCGTCAAAGTAGAAATCCTCAATCGCGTCATACACACGCTCAAAATCCTCCCTGACAAAGTGGGGATTGAACTCGCACACAAACGATGCATAGACGCTGGTGGCAGGAACCACCTTATAAGGATCCTGGGCCTTGGCATATAACAACTCATCATCGGGATTCACCTTGCGGACATCTCTCATGACCGATGCAAACACAAGCTTGGCGCCAATCTCACTAATAGCAAACAAGCTGTCAGAGTCATACATGGTACACATCGGAGGCTCCTGGCGTCCTTTCTGAGCCTCTGCAAACGCACGCATTTTAGGAGTAATGGAAAAAGTCTTATCTAAAATCATATCAAAAAATAAAGTAACACGGGTGTCCGTCGTGCGGTAATCAGGTAACGGCAATCACCCAAAGGCTCGCAACGACAATGGACACCCGCATTACAGGGGCGTCCATTCACTCGTTGCACTGCAGCCTTAATAGAAATTTTGCCGTTTTCGATTACCGCATGCAAAAAGCGAATATTATAAAATATCCAAAAAGTCTATTTGAACGGCCAAGGCCGTTGAAACATCAGCAAAGATAAATAAAACCCGATGATATTGTCAATACCCCCCAGACACTATTTTTCATCCCCAATCAGCCTATTGCACACTTCTTCTGAAAGTGTTACCTTTGCTATAAATAAATACCACTATGAAAAACACAAACATCACCATCACCCTCCTGATGGCCATCCTCCTTCCGATGGCCACCGCCTGCCGCAGCACCCGTCAGCAGGCCAGCAGCAGCTCAAGCAGCACCACCATCAGCAGCGCCACAATAGACAGCATAGCAAAGCGCCTGATGTCTCAGCACCGCCGCACCACCACCATAACTGTACTTCCGATGCAAACACCCGG
>JAZMZT010000046.1:0-13167 GCA_045586125.1 Bacteroidaceae bacterium
CAACGTGGCTCAGGGTCAGTACACATTCCCCATCGTTCTTATGTGGAAACTCACCGGCAATCAGGATTACATTGACGCCGTAAGCCAGATGATGGACTACGCGCTTGGCCTGAACCCGCTCGGCAAGTGCTACATGACCACCCTTGGTTTCAACCAGGTTCACTGGCCGCATGACCGCGAATCGGCCTATACCATTGAGCAAGGCTGGGGTCCGCGTCCGGGCATTCTGGTATTCGGTGCCGGCAACTATGTACGCAACTATCCCAGTTATCCGGTCATCAGCCGTAACAGCACTCCCCGCGAGCGCGCTTACATAGACGTTCTGGACAATTACCAGAATAACGAGTACACCATTTATCAGAGCCTTTGTTTCCCGTCTGTAGTCTACCCCATCCTGGCTAATGGCTGCACCTGGAAACCCGGCACTAAAGACCCTTACAAATAAGACTATTAACCTTTTATTAATTATATCAATATGTCTATTATGAAAAGAACCTTATTTGCAATTGCCGCTTTGGCCGGCGCCATTTTATGCGGCTGTGACACAGAAGACAACCGTATCGTTGACTGGTCTCCCGTAAACATCTACATTTACGCTACAAACCAGGCAGGGCAGCCAATCATCCAGCCCGATATGCCGGGCATGACCCTCACTTTCAAAGGTGAGACTTATACTGTCAGGGATTCCAGGACCCCTTATGACAGCATCCATACCAGAGCATATATGCCTGTCATGTACGGTCTGTATGCCGAGGCAGTTGACACCACAGCCAACCCCAAAGAATACCGTCTCTGTTTCGGTGAGATAGACGGAGCCGCCAATATGGACGAGGACATCACCCTGAACTGGCCCGATGGCTCAACCGATGTGATCCACTACCACTGCTCAGATCACAACGAACGTAAACTTTCCGTAAAACGCACCTGGAAACTGAACGGCAAAACCCATTCCGGCAACACCTTCTATTTCACCAAATAAAGAATGCCGGACTATAAAAACGAAACTGAGGGGAATTACTTCTCCTCAGTTTTTTTATTCTCATCTTCGTGATAACGGAATATCCAATATTTTTCATATATTTGGAAATAACAACCAATTAATCCTTTTCAATATGTCACTTTGGAATCTCAGTAAAGACATCAAGATCTTGGGCAAACCCAAGAGAAACTTCTATTTTCACGACAAATGCGTCATCGGCCCCCGCAACCTGGCTGAGCTCAAGGAACAACAGAAAAAAGAGAATAAATAAATGAGAATACAGCTTGGAGCGAGCGAGATCTCGAGCGAGAACGGCCGGAGGCCGTCCCGTTCGCGGAGCGAACTAAAAAAAGGAGCCCAAAAGGGGCGCCCCGAAAACAGGAAAGAGGTCTGTTTGACCTCTTTCCTGTTTTGGGGTGCCCGGTGGGACTCGAACCCACGACATTCAGAACCACAATCTGACGCTCTAACCAACTGAACTACGGGCACCATATACCGCTTTTTCGTTAAAGCGGTGCAAAGATAGGAAGATTTCGCGACAAAACAACACTCAGAATCCATTTTTCTTGAGTATTTTCGCAGAAAACATGATAAAATGAAAAATTGCAAGATTATCATAGTTCTTTTTGCAGTACTGGCATTTGTTGCGTGCCAGGATAAGGGTGATAAGTATGCGTTTCAGTATGTAAGGTTCAAGGAGACACTACCCTATCATCAGGGGCAGGATCATCCGTCATGTGTATTTGACCTGAACGTTCTCAAGGCTCATGGTACTGACACTGTGTTTGCCGATGCATTCAACGTGGATATATCCCACTTCCTCTTTGACAAGCGCACCACCGATGTTCGCGGTGCAATGATACATTTCATCGATTCCATAATTGATTTATTCAAGGAGGAGAACAAGGAGGAGATCCGGTTTGCCAAGGAGGAGGGTTTTGAGCCGCGTGACATCGACTATGAATACATAATCAACACTGAGGTGCATTACGGCAATGGCCGCGATATTATCGGCCACTTTATAAATATGTATCAGTATACCGGTGGTGCACACGGAGGCACTTTCATAACCTGCCGCAACTACCGCCTGGAGGACGGCAGCGTTGTTACTCTTGACAACTACTTCAAGCCCGGTTATGAAGAGGTTCTGATTCCCATTCTGGAACGCAAACTTTTGGAGTATGCCGAGTGCAGCAGCCGCGACGAACTTGACGAGCACGGCTATTTCAGCAACGAGCCAATGTTCGTTTCAGATAACTTTGAAATCCGCAAAGACACCATAGATTTTATCTACAATCAGTACGACATTGCGCCCTACTCTACAGGAATAACCACCCTCTCCGTCCCCAACGACGAGATCCGCAGCATTCTAAAATGACACAGAAGGAACCGTCCCTATTGTGTCATTTTACACTTATGATGTCGTGGAGGTTGGTGGTGTAACAGGGAGTACGCAGATTATGCAGAATGGCATCCTTGAAATGGGGTGCCTTTCCTGTTTTAGGATCGGCGGGATACTGCTGGGCGGCAAGCACCAGAGTCTCGGTTCCCATACGGCGGTTTATGCTGTCGGCCGTACGTGATATGCAGTCCAGACGTTTGCGGCGCTCCTCATCACTCAGGAACAGGTCCAGTTGCACCGCGCTGTCAGGTGTTATGCACGATACAATCACGCCGGCACGCTTGTAATTCAAACCCTCGCGGAATATGCGGTCAAGTGCTCCCGATGCCGCCGCCACCAGATCTGTGGTGGAACTTGATGCGGTATGCAGCGTGACATTCATCATGCCCTGATACCACTCCAAATCCTTGCGGAACCAGTTGGTGGCAATAAATACCGACACGATATTGCAGACGGTATGCTGACGGCGCAGTTTCTCGGCGCAGCGGCATGCGTAGTTTGATATATGCGTACGGAGCGATTCGCGGTCGGTTATCATGCCCGGGAAACTGCGGCTGGTGCAGATGCTCTTCTTGCTGTTGACCTCGGTGGTATCGATGCAACTCACGCCGTTAAGTTCACGCCAGGTGTTCTCAAACGGCAGCGGAAACAGCATGCGGATCCATCCTTCGGGCTTATCGGCCAGTTCAAGGGCGTTATGTATGCCCAATGACGCCAGTTTGGCATCATAAGCGCGCCCTATCCCCCACACCTTGGCTACGGGGAACGCGCCAAGCGCCTTACGCCGTTTGGATTCCGTATCTATCACGCAGCACTTGTTGTAACCGGCGTAGGTCTTTGCGTATCGGCTTGCAACTTTTGCCAGGGTCTTGGTATCGGCTATACCGATGCTCACCGGCATACCCACCCACTTCTTTATCCGTACTGCCAGTTCCTCGCCCCACTGCTTAAGGTCAAAGGTCTGCTCCATACCGGTAAGGTCGCAGAAACACTCATCGATAGAGTATACCTCCACACGCGGGGCATACATACGTACTATTGCCATTATACGGGCCGACATATCGCCGTACAGTGTGTAGTTGCTTGAGAGCGCCTCAATCTTTACGCCCGGGAACTCATCGGCCAACTTGAAATAAGGGGTACCCTCCTTTATGCCGAGTTTCTTGGCCTCGTTGCTGCGGGCCACCACACAACCGTCATTATTGCTGAGTACCACGACCGGCTTGCCCTCAAGGTCAGGCCGGAACACGCGTTCGCAACTGACAAAACAGTTGTCACAGTCAATAATGGCGTACATGGCGCAAATAGAATATCAGATGTGATTAATCCTTTTCTTGATGGTGTAACTTACTACACCCCATATCCTGAAATCGCGCTCAGGAGTAATCTTTATGCGCGGGTAACTGTTGTTGGCGGGCACCAGCCAGATAACGCCGGTATCCTTGAGTGACAGGTCCACATACTTGAGCGTGAACTCGCCGTCCAGATAGCCCACAATCATGTCACCGCTCTGGGGCTCAATAGAACGGTCTATCACCAGGATATCGCCGCTCTCCACGCCCGCATCAATCATGGAATCACCCTTTACGCGGCCGTAGAACGTAGCCATAGGATTGGCTATCAGCTCCTGATTAAGATCAAGAGCCTCCTCCAGATAGTCCTGCGCAGGGCTGGGAAATCCCGCCCTGATACCCCCGTTTGCATACGGAAGACTAAGCGTGTGAGTCAGATCGGCCGACAGTAATTCCACCTCATCCATAATGACACAAAGTTACGCATTTGAAAAAAATCCTGGAAAAATTTGGAGGGTATTTTATTCCGCTTTACATTTGCAGTGTCATAGATTAATATGACACCATTAGACACCCAAAACCAACAGTACTTTACAATGATTGAAGTTAAAAATTTAACCGTAGGTTACAGCAATCCCGCAAATATCCCGGAGATATTCGATCACTCCGATGATTACGACTCACCAGAGATTGTTCTCCGCAACATCAGCCTCAAATTCGAGTCGGGAAAAGTATATGGCCTGATAGGCCGTAACGGTGCCGGTAAGACCACTCTCCTTAACTGCATAAGCGGTCTGATATGGAGGCCTTCCAAGAAAAAAGTATTCCTGGACGGAATGCCGTTATCCAACGGAAATCCGGATATGACCTCCAAAATATTCTACGCAATCGACACCACCCCTAACCTGCACGTCCGCGTAGACAAATTCGCCAAGAAGCTCTCCTTGTATTACCCAGAATTCAGCATGGAACATTTCAACGAGTGCGTTGAGATGTTTCATCTGAGTTATAGGGAGTATCTGGACAGGTTGTCTTTGGGACAGAAAAAGATGACATATCTGAGTTACGCCTTTGCATCGAACGCATCCCACATAATCCTGGACGAGCCCACAAACGGCCTGGACATCACCGCCATGAGGACGCTGCGCAAACTGATCGCCTCAAATATGACCGATGACAGGACAATCATCATATCCACCCACCACATCAATGAGATAAGTTCCCTGCTTGACCACATAGTCATCCTGAACAACCGCAAGGTGGCGTTTGACCACTCTGTTCATGAAACAGGCAGAGCAATCTCCTTCGTGGAGTCCGATAAGGAGACCGACAAAAATAATGCCCTGTACTCAATGTCATCGGCTTACGGCAACCGCCTGATACTGCCCAACACATCGGGTATAGACAGCGAGATAGATTATGAACTGCTGTACGAGGCAGTCCTGGATGACAGCAGAAAGATCAACGCACTATTTTAACTGAACCGCTATGAAAAGAAACAACATATTCAACATGGAGAGATTCCTGGGACTCATAGGAACAGGAATCAACAGGACAAAAAACATTTCGGAGTTTTACACGATTGCGATATTTACGTTCCTCCTGATCGCGTGGTTATTCATGCAGATGATTACCACCTTTGAATTTGACATAGCCCGGAAAGTAACGACGAGAGTGTATCAGGTGACATATATCCTATTCTTATCAGCACCGCTTTTCCGTTTGTCGTCCAACCAGGAAAGATTCATGCAGTGGAACCTGCTTCCGGCATCGGCCTTTGAGAAATATATTTTCATCACCCTGGTTTCTTTCATATGGAGATCCGTCGTATTCTTCTTTGCAATGTATGCATTCGATTATATGATATGGTCTCACTCCGTTTTTGCCAAGAGCAACGGTTTAAACCAGTGCATCATTACAATGGACGATTTCTTTATGCTGGGATCGTATTTTAAGAATATGCCCTCATGGCTCCATTACATATTCGTTTTCTTCTTTTATACTGCATTACCCATATTCATAGGGGCCGATAACAACAAATCCTTTAACAGGGCAAGACCGTTCTTTGGAGGATACATAAGCTTTATGTTGTTCAAGTCATTCCTTGAAGAAAAAGGAGGCGCCGAGGAAAGTGTGGCATTTCTTGTAGTTCCGGTTTTTGCCATCTGCATTTTCATCACTAACATCATACAGGCCATCAGAAGAAGCCGTTACGCAAAAGCATGATATTCAAGGAGAGACAAAGCATATATCTTCAGATTGCCGATCGCATATCTGATGAGATTCTGGCCGGGACATACGCTCCCGGCGCCAGAGTTCCGTCCGTAAGGGAATACGCAGTGATGATTGAGGTTAACCTGAATACGGTGATGCGCTCATATGATACCCTGCAGTCGTGGGGCATCCTTGACATGAAACGCGGATTGGGTTATTTTGTGGCCGATGATGCCGTCCAGACCATTCTGGCGCGCCGCCGCGAGGCATTCATCTCATCTCAAGCCGCCGAGTTTTTTGAGACCGCCCGCACCCTCGGTGTCACTCCCGATGAGCTTGCCGAGATGTATAAGAAATATCTTAAACCGTAATCCACTCAACTTCACCGCCCCAGATTTCAAGGAAGCGAAGGAAGCCGGCGTTCGATACCACTACGCTGGCGGTGTTCTCGCAGGGATGGAATGATACGCGCTCTGCGGTCTTGAGGTCGGCGTCAAGGAAGTACTTTACGCGGTGGCCGTTGTCAAAAAGTTCTTTGGGGTTCACGCCCTCCTTTACCCAGCCAAAGTCACGTGAACCGTCAGGATTCAGTATTGCGGGATGCTCCGCCAGATTCATGTCGTTTATCAGACCGTATGCACAAACTGATCCGGGAACAACGCCCAGGCATCGGTCCATACGCTCGGGGCTGGCAAAACTCAGTTTACCCTGCCTTACGATATGCTCCAGCCCGTGAATATCCAGGTTCTTGTGGCACTCAAAACTGGCCATATAGTGACGGTTACCCTTGTGGTTGCGGAAGAAAAGGTTCTTGCAGTGGGTTGAGTCAATGTACTTCCAATACGCCAGCGCCTCCTCAATGGTAGGCAACGGCGGATGGTAGTGCACCTGATACTCAATCTCGTGCTCCTCCAGCCAGTTCAGTACAAATTCTGTCTTAGTCATGACGCAAAGGGGTCGTTTCGTTTTGCGTCACTTTTACTCGTGAGTGGCCATTCGCTGAGCAGCAAGAGCCTCATACTTGGTGCCGGGACGGCCGTAGTTTGCGTACGGATAGATTGATATGCCGCCGCGCGGAACAAAGAAACCGGTCACCTCTATGTACTTGGGATCCATCAGTTTGATAAGGTCCTTCATGATGCGGTTCACACAGTCCTCGTGGAATCCGCCGTGATTGCGGTAACTGTGCAGATAGAGTTTGAGAGATTTGCTCTCAACCATCTTCACATCAGGGATATAACTGATGCGGATCTCGGCAAAATCGGGCTGTCCAGTAATTGGGCACAGGGCAGTAAACTCGGGGCAGTTAAAACGCACCCAGTAGTCATTCTCCTTATTGAGATTCTCAAATGCCTCCAGGACATCGGGATTATAATCAGTTGAATATGCGGTCTTGTGACCAAGGGCGGAAAGGCCCTCCTGTTTTCTGTCTTCGGACATGATTTACGAATTGAAAATTGAGAATTGAAAATTGAAAATTACTTTCCGATTTTGAAGGGGTTGTATTTGATATCGTAGTCAAAGGTGTCTATTCCTTCTTTTTCCTTGAGCTTGCGTGAAATCAGCGCAGTTACGGGAAGGATTATAACCTCATAAAGAGTCTTGACGGTAACCTGGGTTACGATTATTGACAGGATTGTCTTAAAAGGCATTGAGCCGATGAACGCGAGCGGATAGAAGATTACTGAGTCCGATAACTCGCCGACTATGCTTGATACAACAGCTCGCCAGCCGAATCCCTTGCCCTTTGTTGCAATCTTCATGCTGGAGAGCACCCATGCGTTCATGTGAGATCCCAGAATGAATGCCAGCAGCGATGCAGCTGTAGTGCGCGGAATAAGTCCGAACAGATGGTTGAAACTATCGGCCACAGCCTGATTCTCGGGATCGATGGGAGCAGGCAGAATGCTTACCAGACCTGCAGCCAGAGCCACAAAAGCACTCATGGCAAAGCCCATCCAGATAACCTTCATGGCCTTGCGGTAACCGTAAACCTCGGTCAGCAGGTCATTGATTATGTACGATATGGGGAAAATCACAACAGCACCTGAAAGTTGCATCCATGTGTTCCCTACCCGCCAAAGCCTTGGCACAAAAAGATTCGATGTAATGAGGCAGACACAGAAGGTTACTGCCAATACCACAAACGTAACGGACAGCCCCTGCTGTCCTGCAGAACTTGATTTTTGAGTCATTTTACTTGTTTTTATAGTGGTTCCAAGCACACTTGTAGCGGACACTTCCCGCTACTCGACCGCAAAGGTAATACTATTTTTCGAAATGCTGATAGTCTCTGAGTGAGTTCCAGCTACCGCCCCACCTGAAACCATGCTCTGTAAAGATGCGGTAACATTCATCATCCTCATCAATCTTGAACGGAAATTCCCACATCCTGTCCATATAAAGATCTCCGCCAGGCGAAACCGTTTCATTTACATATGGGAATCTGTAATAAGGATTGTAAAGGGGATTTATGTCTATCGCCATTCCCGTAGCATGTTTTGAAATCTTGGCCGATGAGCCCGTCTGGGTACGCCAGTTGAAGGCCGATGAGTTGTTGGCTGCCATAGACTGTTCATCATTACCCTCGTAATAATCCACCAGACGCATCTGCTCAATGGGATATGACGCCTCATAAAGTTCACGCATGATTTCAAGGATATCGGCCGATATTTTCTTATTCACGACCAGTTCACCCACAACAGCCTGACCCTCCAGGTTACGGTGCAGGACAATCAGATAGCGTAAATCATTGCGGGAAACGGTGCAACCCTCCTTATAGGAACGGCCATTCATGAAACTGAATACGGAATCGGGAATTTCCATGCAGACAAAGAAGGAATCTATACCGTCTCTTTCCAGAATCTCATCGGGAACGACACACCCGGGATAGAATATCTCCCCTCCTTCCACTACTTCCTGGGTGACAGTCTGCCGGCAGGCTGCAACAGACAGAAGCAGCGACATAACGAATATCGTTCCAAATAGTCCTCTTACTTTTAAAGCCATACACAAAAATACAAATTATTTTGTAAGTTTGCTTTTAATATGGAACCAATAATTATTGACCTGAAGGACTATGAACTCTCCGGAGGCGGAAAGCTCGGTGAGAGTTATATTAAAAAGGACGATCCCGATATCCTGCTCAAACTCTACTCCACCGATTTGGAGAAGATGGGGCTAGATGAGTATGAAAAGGCCTGTAAAGTGTACAATCTGGGACTGCCCTGCCCCGAACCCGGTCAGTTGGTACGTACGGCCGATAACCGCGTAGCAATCCAGTTCAAACGTATTCACGGCAAACTGTCCTATGCACGGGCTCTGAGCATCCACCCGGAAAAGATTGAGCAGTACGCCAAGGAGTTTGCGGATATCTGCAAGAAACTACACTCCACCACACCCCCGCCCGGACTGTTCCCCACATTCAAGGACCAGAGCAGGCAATACATCATGGAGAATCCGTTCCTGACTGATCAGGAGAGGGATGGCATGATACGTTTCATAGACAGCCGGCCCGATGCCGACACCGCCCTGCACGGCGACCTTCACATAGGCAACGTGATTTTTGATGAGCAAGGCCGCAAGTACCTTATTGACCTGAGTGAATTCAGCACCGGAAGCCCGCTGTTTGACCTGGGTATAATCTATCTGCAATGCTGTTTCATCCCTAATGAGGTTGAGATGGAACTCTACCATATCACCAAGGATATATCGGTCCCATTCTGGAACCTTTTCATTAAAAACTACATAGGACCCGATACAGATGTTGAAGAGTTCAACAAGCAGATTCTCCCCTACGCCCTGCTACGCATACTTTGCGTAGAGAAGATGATGGGTTATCCCGTTCCCCCAATCCGTCCCGCCGTCCATAAATTGTTAGGTATTAAATAAAAACATATCCGCTTATGACTTTTGTTATGATTCTGCAGCTGCTCATAGTCCTGGCAGCACTTTATGTAGGTTCACGCTACGGCAGCCTTGCACTGGGTGCCATATCGGGAATTGGTCTGGCCATTCTGGTTCTGGGTTTCGGCATGAAACCGGGCAATCCGCCTACCGATGTCATTTACATAATTATAGCAGCCGTCACCTGCGCCGGAATCATGCAGGCCGCCGGCGGTATGGACTGGCTCATACAGATTGCCGAGAAACTGCTTAGAAAGCATCCCGAGCACATCACCTTCCTGGCTCCTCTGTGCACATTCTTTCTTACGGTTCTGGTTGGAACCGGCCATGTGGTTTATACCCTGATGCCCATCATCTGCGATATTTCCCTTAAAAAAGGCATACGTCCGGAGCGTCCCTGCGGTGTGGCATCGGTCGCATCACAGGTGGGTATAACCTGCTCGCCGATAGCCGCTGCGGTGGCATCGTTTGTAATCATAAGTAACAGTAACGGATTTGATATTAATAACTTACAGGTAATTGCAGTCACCATCCCGGCATGCTTGTGCGGACTGATGGCTGCCGCACTCTGCTCTTACAAACGCGGCAAGGACCTGGACAAGGATCCCGTATTCCTGGAGCGCAAGGCCAACCCCAAAATGTACAAGTACATGTACGGCGAGACCGCATCCGTGCTTGACAAGGAGGTCACCAAGAGCGCCAAGATATCGGTTTACATATTCCTGGGCGCACTTCTGGTCATCACGCTTTACTCATTCTTCCAGATTATAGGTTGTGACATCCGTCCCACGGTGAACGGTAAGTCCATTGGCATGAACATCATCATCCAGATTGTGATGATATCAGCCGCCGCATTCATGATCATATTTGCCAAGGCCAATCCGCGCCAGGCAGTCATTGGCAACGTTTGGCAGTCAGGAATGGTTGCCGTGATAGCCATTTACGGAATTGCGTGGCTGGCCGATACATACTTCGGCAACTATCTGCCTCAGATGCAGGAAGGTCTTCAGGGAATTGTGAGCAAGTATCCCTGGGCCATGGCGCTGGCATTCTTTGCGGTATCCGTGCTGGTCAACAGCCAGGGCGCTGTTGTGGTAGCCATGCTGCCTCTGGCCTACTCGTTGGGCATTCCCGGCCCGGTACTTCTGGGCGTTCTGCCATCGGTCTACGGATATTTCTTCATCCCCAACTATCCGTCCGATATCGCAACTGTCACTTTTGACCGCTCCGGCACCACCCGCATCGGCAAATACCTGCTCAACCACTCGTTCATGATGCCCGGTCTGGTGAGCGTGATTACCAGCACCATCGTAGCCACCCTAATCACCAAACTCATCTACTAAACAGTACCATTAGGGACGGTTCTGTTTGGTACCGTTTTGTATCTTTGCATTGAATATGGAAGATCAGCTTTACTATACAATGTTTGAGGACAGGCTCTGCAAGGAGATGCTCAAGATATGTACCGATGCCGGGATGCTGGAGGGCATATTGCTCCGGTCCGATGACATCGACCTTAAATGGAAGGAACTAGCGCCGGAGTATATGGCCGATGGCGTTAAAGAGATTGCAGCGTACCCCACAGTATCTGTTGCCTGGGCAGGATATATCGGCCTGGCTGTGGCCTGCTGGTGGAACCGTGACTGGAACAAGCTTAAAAGCCAACCCTACAGCGTACTGCTTGGCCCCAACGGATTTGATGATATGGATGACCACATCATGAAAGACATACTGGGGCTTTTGCCGGACGGCAAGCAGGCGCAGCAGATAACCGCTGTGATGCAGAGTTGCGCACAGACTGCAGTGACGTTCATCCGCCAGGAGCGTATTGAGCCTCAGAGCAAGCGTGCTTTCTATGTGTATGCCCGCGCCGTTCAGGTTATGTTCTCCATAGGCGCCGCAATTGAACTGCACCGCCTGGGCTACGAGATGAAGAAACTCTCTAACTGATGGAATACAGGACCATGAACGATTATCTGAGCAGGGTGTTTCCCGGGAGGGTAATCAAGATTGCGGTAAATGCGGGGCTGGGATGCCCCAATCGTGACGGCACATTGGGCCGCAACGGGTGCATTTACTGCAACAACCTGTCATTCAATCCGTCATACGCTGCGGCCGATGCCACCGGCAGCATCACAGCTCAACTTGAGAAAGGCATTAAGTTTAACAGCCGCAAGGGTGATTGCTACGGGTATCTGGCATATTTTCAGTCATATACCAACACTTACGGACCAACTGAACGGCTGATCGAGCTCTATGAGGAGGCATTACGTTTTCCCGGAGTAAAGGGGCTGGTAATAGCCACACGTCCCGATTGTATCAAGCCCGATTTGGCCTATTGGTTTGAACACAGATTTGGACGCCTTGCACCAGCCGGTCACCCGCATCTGCTGGTTGAGATAGGCATTGAATCCACACTGAACCGAACTCTGCAACTCATCAACCGCCACCACACCTACCAATGTGCTGTGGACTGTATCAACGACCTTAATGAGCGCGGAATTGATACCGGAGCACATCTGATCCTAGGCCTGCCTGGCGAGACAGAGCAGGACTGGATGACCCATGCCGACCGCATATCGGCCCTGCCAGTCAAGACACTTAAACTGCATCAGCTACAAGTGGTAAAAGGCACCGTGCTGGCACGCATGTATGAGCAGGACCACACAAGCATAAGATTGTTTGAAACTCCGCAAGAATACGCCGCGGTAGTATCGGCATTCATTAAGAGAGCGCGCCGGGACCTCTTCTATGACCGCTTTGTCTCCGAGACTCCCAAATCCCTACTGATTGCCCCCGCCTGGGGCATCAAACCCCAAATTTTTAATCAGATGGTGAAAAACGCCGCAAAGGGGTCGTTTAACAATGCGTCAGAACCTTGCGCAGGCCGATGGTGCAGGATATGAGCAGCAGGTAGAAAAGCAGCAGGTACAGCGGGAATATCCACATGCCGAGCCATTGGCCTATCAGACCGCAGAACACGGGGGTTATCATCATGGACAGACTGGCTACAGCCATCTGGGTGCCTATGACTGCGGGCGAATTCTCCTTACCAAAGTTCTGCGGCGTCAGGTAATTGAAATTGGGGAACAGCGGACCGTTGCCCAGGCCAATCAGGAACAGTGATATGGTTGCCATTAGCGTGGTTGGCGCAAGCAGAAGTGATATGAGCGCTATGCCCAGAATTGTCATACCGATGCCTATTATACGCCATTCACCAAGCTTACCGGCAAACACCCCCGACAGGAAACGGCCTACTGCTATACCTACAAAATAGAACATGATGGTGGAGGCGGCCCGGTCCGGGGCAAGTCCCTTGTTCTCTACCAGGAAGGTACTGCCCCACCCGCCGGCGGTCATCTCTATCGCTACCG
>JAZMZT010000047.1:0-1644 GCA_045586125.1 Bacteroidaceae bacterium
GTCAAAGTCAAAAGTGGTGTTTACTGCCATTTGCTCTGTCTCTCCTTCCAGTTTTTCTCAAGAGAAGCGATTGCTTCTTCATACTGTGCCTTGGCAATGCCGCCGCCGTGCCACTTAACGTTGCCTGCCATAAAGTCAACATCGTGACCCTTTTCTGTGTTTAAGATAATAGCGATGGGCTTGCGGCGAATCTGGCTGTCAGCCGCGGGAATGTTGTCCAAGCACTGGCAAACCTGAAGCATGTCGTTGCCGTCTTCAACTACTCTTACATCCCAACCGAATGCTTCCAGCTTCTTATCCAGAGGATCGATGTTCATAACTTCCTTTGTAGGACCTGTCATCTGGAGGGAGTTCTTATCGACCATAAGCATAAGGTTACCCAGCTGGAAATGTCCAGCGGACATGATTGCTTCCCAGTTGGAGCCTTCTTCAAGCTCGCCGTCACCTGTCATAACGGTAACGCGCCAGTTTGCCTTCTGCTTGCGTCCGGCAAGAGCCATACCTACTGCGATGGGCAGACCGTGTCCCAGAGAACCTGCGGAAACTTCGATCTGGGGGCAGTACTTTCTGTTTGTGTGCATGCCAAACTTGGACTTATCAAGGCACTCGAAGTTCTCAATCATATACTCCAGAGAGTAAGCACCCTTGTTGGAGAAGATAGAGTAAAGAGTTTCGGAGCAGTGACCCTTACTGAGGATGAAGCGGTCACGGTCGGGATTGTGGGGATCGAGAACGTCAAAATTCATGTAGCGGTAGTACATTGCAACAGCAGCCTCTACCATGGACAGCTCACCGCCGAGGTGACCGAGACCGATGTTGTAAACCAGTGTGAGCAGTTTATGACGTACTTTATAGCACTCTTCTTCCAGCTCATGCACCGTTGCCATATCAATGGGCTTGAGGTTCATTTAATACACTCCTTTAAGATTTATTCGCCGGGGATTTCGTTGCAGCGGATGAGGATCTTGGGCCATTTTCCGGAGATCTGTGCCTCAAAGGCGGCAACGGCATCATCAATGTCAAATACCTTGTTTGTAAATGCCTCAAGGTCAAAACGCTTCATGATCTGTGCTGCTCTGGGGTAAGCATAGGGAGCAACGTAAAGACCTGTGATTGTGAGCTCTTTGAAGTAGCAATATTTGTAGAGGTTAAGAGGCATCTCCCAATCGTTGGGATACATGGCGGCGTAAATAAGCTTACCGCCCATAGCGCAAAGCTGGGGCAGGGGAGTTGCTGCTCTGGGGTTGCCTGAACAGTCGATAACAACGTCATAGCCAAGACCGTCTGTAAGCTCAAGACCCTTTGTGACAACGTCGTCTGCCATGGGGTCAATAACGTGCTCTGCACCGTATTTGATTGCCAGCTCACGGCGCTCTGCAATAGGCTCAATAAGGGTTATGGAGCTTGCGCCGCTCATGTGGATAGCCTGAAGAGAAAGAAGTCCGATAGGGCCGCCGCCGCAGATGGCAACGCGCATACCGATCTTGGGCTCTACCTTGTCGATAAGGCGAACTGCGATGGAGATGGGCTCGAGTAAACAGCCTGTTTTAAGACTTACATCGTCGGGGAGCTTGTAAACCTGAGATTCGTGCCATACGATAGTCTCACTCATGCCGGGGTAGTTGGTTTCGTTGAAGTCGGATC
>JAZMZT010000048.1:0-27032 GCA_045586125.1 Bacteroidaceae bacterium
TCCTGTTATACTGACTGCCAAAATAATGAACATCCTCATGCCTATGTTGAGAATACTGTTTGATGACAGGATATATGTAGGCACAAATAGACATGCAGCCATTTGTATCAGGAATATCTCATATGAACATTTTGAAATGAACTTTATGAATTTGTCAGTCAAAGAGGTTTTTCTCAATTGCAAATACAACAGATAGATTAGATAACACAGCAAGGTGGAAACATAGTAATAACATGGCCAGCGATGGAATCTCCAGGCAGTATTGTAGAATAAAGGCTCGTTGTTGCCGGAATAAAACTCAAAATAAACAATAGCGGAAGCACTCAACACAGCCAGACAAAGTGTGGATATATTTATGACAATTCCTTCATTAACCCATAACCAGGCAAGGAAAATCAGGAAAAGATATCTTACTGCGAGCAGACGATATATCCAGTCTGGAAGCCCTGTCAATGAGCATATAATTTCAAACAGTTCGCATATAAATACTGCAATAATCGCGTGAGTCAGTTTTGAGCCTTTGTGTAAGAAAGGATGAACAAAAGCCAATATTATTGCCATCTGTATGTAAATCCATGGATAATAAGCTCCAGGGCCGAATCCTCCTTTTACCAAACCTTGACTTATCAGTGTGCCGATTTCATTTCCACGGATAAAGTAGTATAACAGTATGGCTGATTGAACAATAATGAAAGGAATAATAACCCTCAGGGTCATTTTCCGGATGTTGAACTTGAAAGAATCCTTTTTCAGAGAATGAAAAGATTGAACTAATACAAACAGAGGAACCTGCATGCCTGCCCAAAGACCATATCCAATACAGTCAGGGTCGGGAACAGTATGCCCAATAATGACGCATATTATGGCGAATGCCTTAATATAGTCTATAAAAGGCTCGTATCCTGATTGTATGAATTGGACAGTCTTATTCATATTACATTTTCTGATCCAGATTCTTTCCTTTCTCCTCATGCTCAAAGTTCGGAATGAACGTTCTGATTGCATCCACGACTTGAGCTTTTGTAAAGTCGTTCTTAGAGAACAGGTCTTCAAGTTCATCAAAGAAAACGTTAACCTGTTCCATATTTTTTCTGGGTGTTTCTTCAACAACGCCTAAGGCAGAGAAACGCTCCAGATTGATTTTTTCACCCGGTACATAGAACTCTTCATAGGCTTTCTCACCGGTAGTATCGGACTTGAAATATACAACGGGATACTTGTCGGAGCCGAAAATCATGCTGGCAGCATATCTCTTTGCTTCAGAATCGGTATCACATTCTATCTTGCTGAAACCCTCAGCTTTTATGAAATCGTCACAGATAGCTGAGAAAGTCAGCATCTGGTTCTCACCGAGTTTGGGGAAGAAAACCTCACCGCCTTTTCCAAGAATGCAGGCGAGCATGCATATCTGGCCTGATTCCTGAGGCGATACAAAGTATCTTTTTACGTCCGATGGTGCTGTGAGAGGCTGTTTCTTTCCTAGCCTGTGCAGCCATCCGTCAGGTAATGAACCGTTGCTGAACGCCACATTTGCGAATCGGGCGGTGGTTACCTTGAAGTATCTGTTATATGCCATAACCAGGTCCTCCATGATGCGTTTGCTGGCTCCCATTATATTGACCGGGTTGGCAGCCTTGTCTGTTGATACGCAGAAGAAATGCTTGGGAGGATAAACGCAGAGCATGTCCATGAGTTTCTTGGCCTTGATGTCATTGTTTTCAATCAGAGCCTGAACACTGTAACGGTCCTTTTCGGAACGGACATGCTTGTGAGCCGAGAAATTGGCTACGATGTCAAATCCCTTTTCTTCACGGAATATCCGTTCAAAGATGGGGTCTGCGAAATTGAGGGTATAGCATCTTAATTCATCGGGACAGAACAGACCTTCTGTTGAGCGTATGTCACGGACAAGTTCGGCAAGGCCGTTCTCATTCAGGTCTATGACTATGATTTTGGCAGGCTCAAACTGCAGGACAGCCTTGATAAAGCTGGAGCCTATTGAACCGGCGCCGCCAATCACACAGACAGATTTGCCTTTTATCTCCTGAGACAGTATTTCACGGTTGTCCAGTATGTCTTTCTTAAACATACTGTCCGACCTCCGGGTCACGCTGTCTGATATGAATTTGTCCAGATTGAACATTGTTACACAATATGTTAAAACAAAAATATCACTTTTTCCCAAGTATTCTGTTCAGAATCATATTAAAGTCCGGTGAGATATTGAATCTGTAAATGAGGAAAATACCCACCGCACAGATGAGAATGCTCCTGAAAACAATATCAAGCCAGGGTGATATATGTGAGACTGAAGGAATAGCAAAATTCAGACCCCAGAGTAGAGCAATGATAATGATCATGATGACACTTTTCCATGTGAACGGATTGCCGTGAACCTTTCTGTGAACCAGATATTGCTGGTAACCATTGCTGATGACCGTTGCTATGAGTGTAGCGAATGCAGCTCCGGCAACTCCCATCCTGGGAATGAAGTAAAGGTTTGTTCCTATAGTCAGAACAGTCACGAAGGCTGCAATGAAAAGCCCCCAGTAGTAGTATTTTGAGAATTGGATGAGAATGCTTCCAAAACCTACGGTAGATGTGATGATCTTGGCAAGTCCAAGGAACAGAACAACATACTTACCCTTTGAGAATGTATCTCCGTTAGGTATTATTTCGTAGATGTTGTCTATGTTTATCCAGATTAGCAGCAGCAGAAAACTTGAGATCATCAACTGATGTATGGATACCTTCTTGTACAGTTGGTTTGCCTGTTCAAAGTCTCCTGCTTTCAAAGCATTTGCTGCAATAGGGGTGGAGATGGACTGAATTGAACGGGAAGGCATCTCTATCACGTTAGCCATATAGAAAGCGATGGTATAGATACCTACGCTGTACAATCCCTGATCCTTCACGTTTGACAACATGAAAATATCTAGCTGATGCATTATTCCGCTGCTCAAGACAGCCAATATCAGGAAACCTGAGTATTTGAAATACTGTTTTTTGAGTTCAGGAGTGATGAAATCAGGATCATGCTTTAGAGAAACGCATTGGGTCTTGGCAATGAAAACCGTATCAAGCAACAGGCAGAGTCCGTAAGAACCCAGTACTGCAAGAACGAGTCCTGTCAGATTGATGACCTTGAATGCGTAAAGCAGGTATGCACCAAGTGTAAATACCCTGAGGCCCACTTCACGTACGCCTTTGGGGAAGGCTATACGCATGTTTATGTTGGAGTAGTTCTCAAACGCCTGCCATAACGTGAGTATCAGGATCAGAGGAATGACCAGATAGAAGTAGTTGCCGAACAGGTCTGAATCCTTTGAGAAGAAACTGATGATAGGCTGTTTGCAGAGACAATAGATAAGCGTCATCAGCGCAGTACCTATCAGCGGAACCATCAGGTAGTAGAAGAAGAAACCGTTGTTACCGTTTTCGGGGTTCTTGAAATACGGGAAGAACCGCATTCCGGCTGCATTGATTCCAAGCAATGCGAAACTGGTAAACAATGCTCCCACTTCATAGTAAACCTTGGTAAGTCCTATAACTTCAGGATCCAGGAATTTGGTGACTATGAAGAATTGGGTAACAAAGCCTATGCCTGCCCCTATGAAGGTCAGGATTGTCCCTTTTAACGATTGCTTGATTACAACTCCCATAAGCTATTCTGATCAGTCTTTTTTACAAGGATTCATCCTCCGGTCTTTCGGGCTTCTGCCTCGTATTACTGTGCTTGCGGGATTTCTCCCAAGCCGCCTTGCGCTTGAGATAGTCCTCATAGTGCTTCTCCAGATAGTTGTCAGCCATAGTCAACTACTTTTTCAGTTCCGGTGCAATCTGCAGGAGCGGTTTCATTACGAAATCGCGCTCATACATCAGCGGGTGGGGTATGGTGAGTTGGGGCGTGTTCATGACCAGGTTGTCATACAGAAGTATGTCAATGTCAATGAGCCGGTCATGATATTGGCCGTTCACCGTTTTGTGGTTGCGCCCCAACTTGCGCTCAATCTCCTGGGTGGCGTGCAGCACCTCAAGGGGTTGCAGGTCTGTCTGGACCTTTGCCGCCATGTTCAGGAAACGGTTTGTGCTCTCAAATCCCCACGGATCAGTCTCCGTTACGTCCGATGCAGACACAACCGTACCTATCTCGCGGCCAATGAGCTGCAGGGCCGAAGTGAGATTCTTCTGCCTGTCGCCCAGGTTGGTTCCAAGTGAGAGGTACAGTGTGGCCATCGGCTTATCAGTCTATAATCAGCATTGCGTCACCGTAGCAACCAAAGCGGTAACCCTCCTTGACTGCCAGGTTGTATGCAGCCATGGTTTTCTCATAGCCGCCGTATGCGCATGTAAGCATGAGCTGTACGGATTCGGGCAACTGGAAGTTGCTTACCATGCTGTCTGCCACGCTGAATGTGTAGGGCGGGAATATGAACTTGTTGGTCCAGCCGTCAAAGGGCTTGATCAGGTGGTCGGTTCCCACTACTGTCTCAAGAGCGCGGTTTACGGTGTTGCCTATGGCGCATATCTTGTGACCGCCTAACTTGGCGTTGTTTACTATGTCGGTGCACTCCTGGGTCACGTACATCTCCTCGGACTCCATCTTGTGCTTGGTCAGGTCCTCTACGTCTATCTCGCGGAAATTACCCAGACCGCAGTGCATTGTGATGAATGCACGGTCAATACCCTTGATCTCCATGCGCTTCATCAGTTCACGGCTGAAGTGCAGACCGGCGGTAGGAGCGGTTACGGCACCCTCGTTGGTTGCGAATATGGTCTGGAAACTCTCCTCGTCGCAGAAATCGCCGGGTTCCATCTGGGACATGGGTTTGGGAACAGCCTTACCCTCCTCGTCATAAGTCCATGCGCAGGCCTTACGTTTCATGTAAGAGGTCGGTATGGGTGCCTCGCCCAATGCGTAAAGTGCTTTCTTGAACTCGTCATGAGGTCCGTCATAGAGGAAACGCAGTACTCGGCCGCGGGATGTGGTGTTGTCTATGACTTCGGCCACCATTGAGTTGTCCTCGCCAAAGTAGAGTTTGTTACCGATACGGATCTTACGGGCGGGATCCACCTGTACATCCCACAAAAGGTTCTCCTCACGCAGCTCACGCAGCAGGAAAACTTCAATGCAGGCACCTGTCTTCTCCTTGTTGCCGTACATGCGGGCGGGGAAAACGCGGGTGTCGTTGAATACGAAAACGTCCTTTTCATCAAAATAATTCAGGATGTCCTTGAACAATACATGCTCAATTTCATCGGATTTCTTGTGCACGACCATCAGTCTTGATTCGTCGCGGTGTTCTACAGGATACTGTGCAATCCTGTCCTCTGGGAGTTTGAATTTGAATTGTGATAGTTTCATTCCCTTTTTCTAGTTTTGTTATACTTGTTTTTCTTACTCTTTTTCTGTCATCTCTATCTCTGCGGCATCCAACCATTCACTGAACTTCTCGGGGTTCAGGCAATCCTCAACCTTGTACTGGCCCACACGGGTTCTCCTCAGGGCTGTCAGATGTCCGCCGCTCTGCAATGCCTCGCCGATGTCACGGGCCAGAGCTCTTATGTATGTTCCCTTGCTGCAGACCACGCGGATGGTAATGTCCGGCAGGTTGCACTCAGTCAGTTCTATCTCGTCAATGACCAGGGTCTTGGGTTTGAGTTCCACCTCATTGCCTTTACGGGCCATCTCATAGGCGCGCTTGCCGTCTACCTTACAGGCCGAGAAGGTGGGCGGAACCTGCTCTATCTTTCCTTTGAAACGTTCCAGAACCTGCTCTACCATCTCACGGGTTATATGCTCCGTGGGGTAGGTGGCGTCAATGGGTTTTTCCAGGTCGTAGGATGGAGTGGTGGCACCCAGGCGTATTGTTGCGTAGTACTCCTTGGTACCGGACTGCAGTTCCTCAATGCGTTTGGTTGCCCTTCCGGTGCATACTATCAGCACGCCTGTGGCCAGAGGGTCCAGGGTTCCGGCATGTCCCACCTTGAGTTTTTTGACCTTGAGGCGGCGGCAAATCAGCCATCTTACCTTACCCACCACATCAAACGATGTCCAGCGGTACGGCTTGTCAAACGCCATTATCACTCCTTCCTGGAAATTCATCTCTTAAAGGAACAGCAGTGTTACAACTCCTACAACAGCGCAATAGACTCCGAACCATATCAGTTTGCCCTTGCGTACTATCGATATCATCCATTTGCAGGCGGCACAGCCTGAAAGGAATGCTGCTATGAAGCCTATGGCCAGCACGCCGAATCCGGCATCGGCCCCTGTGGCACCAGTACCGGCTGACTCAATCAGATCCTTCATATCCAGCAGGGCCTCACCCAGGATGGGAGGTATCACCATCAGGAACGAGAACTGAGCCAGACGCTCCTTCTTGTTGCCCAGCATGATACCGGTTGCAATGGTTGATCCGGAGCGTGATATGCCCGGAAGCACTGCAACGGCCTGTGCAATACCTATGATGAAAGCGTGCCATCCGGAGATATTCTCCCTCTGACGCGGCTTGGCGTAGTACGAGAATGTGAGCAGGGCTGCAGTCACAAGCAGACACCAGCCTACAACTGTCGTTCCCGAACCGAATATGGCCTCTATCTTATCCTTGAAGAACACACCTACAATGCCCACCGGAATCATTGAGATAATGATGTTGACGGCATATCGGGTGCCCTCGTTCAGACCGCTGTAACTCTTCCATGACTGTCTGGTGAACAGGTCACGGAATATCCAGACAATCTCTTTCCAGAGTATTACCAGAGTGCTGAGTACGGTAGCCACATGTACCAGTACCGTGAAAGCCATGTTCTGCTCACCGTCTATTCCAAACAGCGATGAGGCTATGGCCAGGTGACCGCTGCTGCTAATGGGCAGATACTCGGTAAGTCCCTGTAGCAGTCCCAGCAAGAGTGATTCCAACCAGCTCATTACTCCTTGTCCTCCTTATCGGCTTTAGGTTTGTAAACGATGGCGCCTATGATAGTCACGAATCCGATAAGTGTGACTACGGGAGCCACCTTGATGCGGCGTACGCTGAAGATATCGGGTTCAAAATGGTCGTTTGTGCAGTTGGGACCTAACATCAGCAGAAGGCCGATGATGATAATTGCCATTCCGACAGCCGTCAGAATGTAATTTGTCTTGGTAAAAGCGAAATTTTTCTTATCCATACATTCAAGGATTGATTGGTTATACATAATGGAGTTCACCCGATTTCATACGCAGGAAACGGTTCACGGAGTGCAGGGCGCAAATACCTGTAATAAGCAGTCCTATGAGCGTAACCACGGCAAAAACGGGGATGATGATTCTGGGTTCGGCCAGCATGATAAGCCAGGGTTCATACTTTAGGCCAATCTTGAGTCCGTACCAGATGATGATGCATGTGAGTACGGCCGATGTGAACCCTATCCACAGGTTACGGCTGATGAAAGGCTTGCGTATGAACGACCATTTGGCGCCCACCAGTTTCATGGAGTAGAGCACGAAACGCTGGGCGTAGATGGTGAGTTTTATCGTGTTGTTTATGAGTGTGAACGATACCAGTGAGAGAATCATGGCCAGAATCAGCAGCAGGCCGGCAACCTTGCGGATGTTGCTGTTGATGATGTCCAGCAGGTCTTTCTGCCATGTCACCTCACGCACACCCTCCTGGGCGGCGATCTGCTTCTCTATTACCTTGATGCTGTCGTTGCTGGCGTAATCGGCCTCCAGACGGATAATCAGCGATGCGTAGAAGGGGTTGTACTCCAGGAACTGTGAGGGATCGGTACCCATGGCCTTGGTCATATCCTTGAGGGCGTCGTCCTTGGATATGTACGAGCATACGGCGCAGTAGGGCGATGCCTCAATGCCCCGGCGCAGTGTTGAGAGTTGGGTATCGGTAATGCTCTCCTTGAGGATAACCTCGACCGTCATCTCCTGCTTGAGATGGCGTGACAGGTCACCCGCAGTGAGCAGCAGAAGGGCTACTATGCCTATGAGCAGCAGAACCAAAGACGTGCTGATGCATGCTGTGATGAACAGCAGGTCTATCTTTCTCTTTTTCTTTTGTTTGACCATATTATTCTGTTTCTTGTCTCTTTCTGAAAACATAAACCAGCGAACTGCTCCGGCCCCGCTTGGTCAGTGAAATCCACCATGAGCGCAGTCCGTGATACATACCGCGGATGAACGGCATGCGGTGACGCAGATGCTTCTCGGACAGTATGGAAATGTAGAAACTGTCAAACGGCATCTTCTCATGATGCATGAGTGTGAATCCGTGTCTGTATGCCAATGCGCTCAGCGAGCCGGGGTTGAAATGCCACAGGTGCCTGGGCACATCGTACGCAGCCCAGTAGGGTCCGTAGTACATGGCATCGGTCGAACAGATATTCGGACAGGCCATGACCAGTATGCCTCCCGGACGGAGCAACTCGTAGAATCTGTCCAAAAGTTCGTTGGGGTTGTGGCAGTGCTCAAAAACATGCCACATGGTTATGACATCGAATGTACCGGCATGCAGCGCATTCATCTCGGGCACATCAATCATGCGGTGGTGGAACATCTCAAGTGAGAAAAGCCTCTCCTCATGGTATTTTTCGACCGATGTCACCTTCCATCCGCGTTTCTCCATCTTGTATGAGAAGAAACCGGTCTTGGCACCGTAATTGAGCAGCGAACCGCCCGTGCGGTATGCCTGTGACTCCACAATTCTGGCTTTTTTCCGGAGCATCCGGGTGCGGACGCGATAATAGAGATGTCCTATCAGTCCCGAGGGCGAATCACCCAGTTTGAGTTTCAGGTTCACCTTGTCATAGCGGCTCATCTCATCTTCGGACGGAGGATCCAGAGTATAGACAACACCGCATGACGGACAGCGCATAAGAGTGTATGACTCTTTGCTTACCGTAAAGTCAGTGCAGTTTGCATAGGGAATCTGTCCTGACGCGCCGCAAATGGGACAAGGCTTGAAGTCCTGATAAATCATCGTACGTGTACACGCGCCTCACGCAACACGCGCGCAAGGTGACCGCAAAGATAATACCCCGAAAACCCCCTTGTCAAGTGTTTTAAGGTTTTTTTGCTGGTTTTATTGTATTTACGTCACGCAGGTATGGCCATTTTAAAGAATACGCGGCACCTGCGTAACTGATTTGTCAGCAATTATCCATATATTTGCCAGAAAAGAAACCTGATTGCTATACTATGAAAAAAGATCATCTCTTTGAATTGGCCGAAAATTACATTTCCCAGACGGGAATATCGGTCTTTCTTACCGGCCGTGCAGGTACCGGAAAAACCACATTCCTCAAGTACATTGTTGAAAATACGCCCAAACGCTGTGTCGTGCTGGCGCCGACAGGTGTGGCTGCAATCAACGCGGGCGGCGTTACGATTCATTCTTTCTTCCAGTTGCCGCTGTGCCCGTATCTGCCCGATGTGGAGGAACTGGTCACTGAGTACCAGTTGCCCGAGGCAAGGCGCCAGTTGCGCAAGGAAAAAGTCAAGATTATCAAGACGCTGGACCTGCTGATAATAGATGAGATATCCATGGTCCGTGCAGATCTTCTTGATGCGGTTGACTCCGTAATGCGCCGATATCGGCACAACAACAAACCATTTGGCGGGGTGCAGCTTCTCATGATAGGCGATGCACACCAGCTTCCGCCGGTTGTTACCGAGCAGGATGAGCCCTGGCTCAAGAAGGTCTACCAGTCACCTTTCTTCTTCCACTCCAAGGTGATGCAGCAACTCAAATACGTTACAATAGAGTTGCAAACGGTTTACCGTCAATCAGATACATCATTCCTGGACATACTGAACAGCATCCGTGGCGGAGTGATGGACAACGCCACATACCGTATGCTCAACAGCCGTCTGGACCCGCGTTTCAATCCAGATGATACCGCCGCACCCTCCGGAGGCCGATGGATCCGCCTGACCACCCACAACCGCCAGGCAGACAGCATCAACCAGGAGAAAATGGAGGCTCTGAAGACCCGGATGTACACATTCTACGCCGAGATAGAGGGCAATTTCCCGGAAAACACCCTCCCTGCCGAAAAGGTGCTTCAACTCAAGGAGGGCGCACAGGTAATGTTCCTGCGCAATGACTCGCGCGAGGGCCGATACTATAACGGAAAGATAGCCACCGTAACCTCCATAGACTACGATGACGGCATCATTGTAACCGATGAAAACGGCGATGAAATCAATGTTCCTATTGAAAAATGGGAGAACATCCAGTATGAGATAGACAAAGATACCAAGGAGATTGTGCCCAAGGTAGAAGGTACTTTCTCCCAGTACCCGCTGCGTTCCGCCTGGGCAGTCACCATCCATAAGAGCCAAGGCCTGACATTTGACCGTGTGATCATTGATGCGGCATCAGCCTTCAGTTTCGGTCAGGTCTATGTGGCACTGTCCCGATGCCGCACTCTTGAGGGCATCGTCCTGAGCAGCCCCATATCCCAATCCTGTCTGTTCAACAACAGCGATGTATCCGGATTCCATGAGCAGTTCCTGCCGGTATCCGAAATGGAAAGGCAACTGGAAGCATCGCGGGCGGAGTATTTCATGAGCATTCTCAAAGAGTGTTTTACATTCACTGAACTTGAAAGACTTACCGGTTGGGCCGGCGGAATATTCAACAACCATCTTAAGAACACCTATCCGGAACAGACCGCCAGGATGGAGGAGAACCGTCGCAGAGTCAGGGATATTGAAAAAGTAGCCGAGACGTTCCGAAGGGAGTTGGACCGGATCGGCCTTACAGACAAGGCTCATCTTGATGAGAGGGTTAGTAAAGCTGCCGGGTATTTCCTTCCCATTCTGATTGAGGCGGCATCGGACATTACCCCTGTTTTGTCCGTTTCCATCGACAATAAAGATGTAAAGAAATCTCTTACCGAGGCATCAGGCGAACTCCTGCCTGAACTCTCCATGCATCTGCAAAGTATGAGGGAGATACTTGAGAACGGTTTCACAATCGAGTCATATCTCCGAATCAGGAACGATGCGCTGTTGGCACCCGTGTCCAAGACATCGCTCAAAAAGGTAAAGGAACCCAAGCCCGTAAAGGAGAAGGTTGTCAAAACCAAGCCCACCATCCAGGAAATCTACTCCGACAACCGCCACCCCGAACTGATCCAACCCCTCATAGACTGGCGAACCGAGCAATACATATCCCAGAACATCCGCGCCTACTGGGTACTCACCCAACGCACCCTCCTGGAAATAGCCGATACCTGCCCGTCGACCAAAGAGGAACTCCTGGCAGTAAACGGATTCGGCCCCGCAAAATGGAAGCAGTACGGTGAGGAAATCCTGGAACTGATAGCCAAACACAAAAAATAGTACAAAAGGGGTCTGACCCCATTGGTACTATTTCATCTGATTACCTTAAAAACAATATACTATGAAACAAATGTTTCACTGTTGTTTCACCTCTCATCAGGAGGTGATGTTCCGTTGCCCACAGGATGTGGGGTTCTTCCTTAACTTGCTTGCACTTTCTTCTTGGAAGTACGGGGTTGACATTTTTGCCGATACTGAAATGTCAAACCACGTTCACTTATTGCTGTTTTCATCGGACAAAACCGAGAGCAGGCTGTCTGTTGGACCATATTCAAAGACCGTTATTAAGCCCGGTTTTGACAGAGACGGAAGTATCCTTTACTCCGATTCAAACCAGTTGTCAGATTTTATTACTGCCTTACGAAAGCGATATACATGGTATTTCACTCAAAAATACCTGCGTGACTGCGGCGGAAGAATGGGTGAAAAATACTACTTCTCACTGATTATTGAGGGTAATTATCACATGATTTCGGCCTGCAGTTATGTACTCAGAAACGGCCTTCATCATGGAGTTTCAGGCACTTCATTCATGTATCCCTACTCTTCGATCAATGATATGTTCATTCCTGAACTGGGTAAAACAGACCGCCCTTACCAGGGTAATCAGAATCCCGATGAATACCACAAAAACAGGTCCGGTCACTGGATAAAGTCATTATCTTCCGGGAACAAATCCACCCATGGATTGGTCTTTCCCGACGGTTATGCTCCCATCACCAGCAAGAATGTGATGAAACTCTATCTTCCAAGGTATTCCGAATGGCCCGATGACTGGGTAATGTCACCTTCAGGAGTATTCCTGAGGCCTTGTTTCGAGCAGTTGCGTCAAACCGAACTTCTGTTTGTTTCGCCCGGAGCTTTTGAATACAATATGTTCCGCAAGACCGATGAAAAATGGCTTGAAGAGCAGGACCAGGACAGGAACGGTAAGCCCGCAATCGGCATTTCTGACATAGAACCCATCCACAATGAGGATGCCGTCAAATCCTATCTCTACAACGAAAGCGCTGCGACTTTCCGTAACTGTCGGAACGACATAGACTTGTGCGGTATTATTGACCGATGCATACTCCCTGAATTCAAAGTCCCATCCATCTATCAGCTCAGCCGCGATAAAAGGGAATCCATCAGAAAAATCCTGATTAACGATTTCCATGTGTCTGATAACCAAGCAGCCCGATGCCTGTGGTTGTAACGCAGGTGATTACGCAGGTGCCGCGTATTCTTTAAAATGGCCATACCTGCGTAAAATGGCCTTTAAAAGGCGGTTTTTTGCAAGTATGGGCTACAGAGCCTGTGGTGACAGGTATGGCCGGATTAGAACTCAGCCAGGTGCATGTCGCCCTTCTCGGCCAGGGCCTTGTGGAGGGCAAAGGCTTTGTCAAGGGCGTGGCTGGTCTGACCCTTCTCGGCAATCTTGAGGTAATCCCACATGAGCTGCTTGTAGTCGGGGTGCACGCAGTTTTCGATGATGCACTTGGCGCGCTGGGCGGGTGACTTGCCGCGCAGATCGGCTATACCCTGCTCGGTTATGAGCACCTTGACGCTGTGCTCGTTGTGGTCAACGTGTGAGCACATGGGAACGATGGCGCTGATCTTGCCTCCCTTGGCTACCGACGGGCAGCTGAATATTGAGATGAATGCGTTGCGGGTGAAATCGGCCGATCCGCCTACGCCGTTCATCATCTTGACGCCGCTTACGTGGGTTGAGTTCACGTTGCCGTAGATATCGGCCTCAAGGGCGGTGTTCATTGCGATAAGTCCAAGACGGCGGGCAATCTCGGGGCTGTTGGATATCTCGGTGGGACGGAGCACCAGTTTGTCCTTGAAGAAATCCATATCATCGTAGATGCTCTGCAGGGTTTCGTTGCTGACGCTCAGTGATGAGCTGGAGCCGAACTTGCAGTGACCTTCACGCATCAGGTTGATTACTGAATCCTGGATAACCTCGGTGTACATCTGGAATGCGGGAACCGACGGATCCTCGCCCAGAGCACCCAGAACGGCGTTTGCCACATTACCTACACCGCTCTGCAGAGGCAGGAAGGTTGAAGGAATGATGCCACGCTTAAGGTCAGAGATAAGGAACTGGGCTACGTTGTGACCAATCTGGAGAGTGGTCTCATCGGGGGCGGTAAAGCCGCGGGCCTCGTCGGGGATGTTAACCTCAACTATGCCTATGATCTTGGCGGGATCAACCTGAATGTAATCCTTGCCGATGTGGTCGCTGGGCTGGTAGATGGGAATCTCGCGGCGGTAAGGGGGATCGGCGGGCTCGTAGATGTCGTGCAGACCCTTGGCGCAACGGGCGTGGGCTGCATTCACCTCGATGATGAGCTTATCGGCCAGACGGGCTACTGTTGGGGCGATACCAACGCCGGCGGTTACCCAGATCTTACCGTCATCAGTTACATCAAAGGCTTCCATTATGCCTATGTTCAGTTTGCCGTAGAATCCGTAGCGCATCTCCTGTGCCATGTGGCTCAGGTTGATGTCATTGTAGGCGATTTCACCGTTGTTTACAGCAGTACGGAAATCCTTGTTGGTGGTGTAGGGAGCGCGGTACTTGAGAGCGTGCTCACGTGCCAGGATACCATCGCAGGAATCGCCGGTTGAAGCACCTGTGAACAGGCTGATCTGAAACTCCTGACCCTGCTCGTGGAGCTCGTGGGCCATTAAACCGATCTCGTGTGTTACGGCCTTGGGGGTACCTGCAGGTGTGAATCCGCTAAGACCTACGTTGTCGCCGTTCTTGACATAGCGCGCTGCCTCGGCAGCAGTCATTTTTTTGAAAGCCATTTTTGTATCTTTATTTACTTGTTTGACTTCTTTGGTATAAAGTAGCGCAAAATTAACCAATACCTAATATAAAAACAAGTAAATTTGCGGCCGAAAAGAAAAAGGGATATGGAAGAAAGCACAAAGAAACTTTTCATCGAAACCTACGGCTGCCAGATGAATGTGGCCGACAGCGAGGTTATTGCTTCAATCATGCGCATGGCTGGTTATGAGCCAACTGAAAACATTGATGAGGCCGATGCCATATTCCTTAACACCTGCTCCATCCGTGAGAACGCCGAGCAGAAGATCTGGAACCGCCTGGAGGCTCTGAACGCCCTTAAGAAGAAGAAAAAGAATCTTTACATCGGCGTAATGGGATGTATGGCTGAGCGCACCAAGGAGGACCTGACCGAGAACCATCACGTCGATGTAGTCTGCGGTCCCGACTCCTACCTCTCGCTGCCTGATCTGATGGCCCAGGTGGAGGCCGGAAACAAGGCGATGGATGTGGAACTCTCCACCACTGAAACATACCGTGACATCATACCCGAGCGCATTTGCGGCAATCACATAAGCGGATTTGTATCAATAATGCGCGGCTGCAACAATTTCTGCCACTACTGCATAGTGCCCTATACCCGCGGACGTGAGCGCAGCCGTGATCCCCAGAGCATCCTTAACGAGGTACTAGACCTTCAGAAAAAAGGTTACAAAGAGGTGACTCTTCTGGGACAAAACGTGAACTCCTACAAATTTGAAAACGGTGAATCCACCGTTGGATTCCCTGAACTTCTGCGCATGGTTGCCCAGGCTGTTCCCGCAATGAGGGTAAGGTTCACAACTTCACATCCCAAGGACATGAGCGATGATACCCTGCACGTAATTGCAGAGGTTCCCAACATCTGCCGTCACATCCACCTTCCGGTTCAGAGCGGCAGCAGCCGTATCCTCAAACTGATGAACCGCAAGTACACCCGCGAGTGGTATCTGGAGCGTGTGGATGCAATCAAGCGCATCATTCCCGACTGCGGTCTTACCACAGATATGTTCACCGGCTATCATTCCGAGACTGAGGAGGATCACCAGGAGAGCCTCTCCCTGATGCGTGAATGCCGTTTTGACGCATCATTCATGTTCCGCTACTCGGAGCGTCCCGGCACATACGCCAGCAAGCATCTGCCCGACAATGTCCCCGAGGAAGTAAAGATACGCCGCCTCAACGAGATGATTGAACTCCAGAACCAGCTGTCACTGGAACGCAACCGCGAGTGCATCGGCCAAGAATATGAAGTCCTGGCCGAGGGTTATTCCAAACGCTCCCGCCAGCAACTGTACGGCCGCACCGAGCAGAACCGTACCGTTGTCTTTGACAAAGGCAGCCATCGTCCGGGCGATTTCCTCAAAGTCCGCATCACCGACGCCACCTCCGCCACCCTCTTCGGCACAGAGATTCTTTAAAAAGGCCGTACCTTCGTAAAATGGCCTTTAAAGGGCGGTTTTCTGCAAGTATGGCAGCGAAAACCCAGGTTTTGGCCATTTTTGGAGCCATACTTGCAGGGAATCGGGGCTACAACGCTTGTAGCGACAGGTATGGCAATCAATTAGGTACGCACGTGCGTGGAACATACGCAGATCATAGTTAAAATACGTTAATCGTGTTGTTAGTAAAGAATTGCGTCTTATATTTGCAGTGTCTTAGTGAAGTAATACACCGATAAACAAACAACATCAAACAATATAACTATGATTACAATCAAGAAATTAGGATTCAGTTACGGCGACCATGTCGTACTGAAGGACATTTCGATGAATCTTGAGGAGGGCCGCATTTACGGACTCCTGGGAGAGAACGGAGTAGGTAAGACTACTCTGCTTACCTTGCTTGCCGGCCTTAAGAAGGTCGAGGACGGAGCACTGGAGATTGACGGTCAGATACCTTTCAACCGTGAACCTTCTTTCCTTTCAAACATCTATTATCTGCCCGATGAGGTTCCCGCACCGCGTCGCAAGGCAATAGATTTTGCCATTGATCACGGACAGTACTGGAATAACTTCAATGCACAGAAGTTCTCTGAGATTATGACTGTGTTTGATACTGACCAGAATCAGCGTATGGACCAGATGTCGTACGGTCAGTTAAAGAAGACATTCATCAGCTTTGCCCTTGCTTGCAACACCAAATACCTTTTCATGGACGAGCCCACAAACGGACTTGACATCCCTTCAAAGGCTCAGTTCCGCAAGGCTGTCTCCAAGTACACTTCCGATGATTCAACCCTTCTCATCTCAACCCACCAGGCACGTGACCTGGAGGCCATCATCGATCCTATCATCATTCTGGACCGCAGGGATGTACTGCTCAACGCATCACTCGATGAAATCGCCCAAAAGCTCTTCTTTGACTACTCGAACGATGCTGATCCCAACGCTCTCTATCAGGAGATGGTTCCGGGCGGCAACATCCAGGTAGTACGCAACACTACCGGTGCAGAGAGCAAGGTCAACATCGAGGCTCTGTTCAATGCTGTGCTGCTGCACAAGAATGAGATCAAGGAAATGTTCAACAAGTAAAATTGATTACGGCTATGAAAAATGATGTTTTGAATATGAATCGTATGGGTCGTTATCTGGTGACCGATGTCAAGAATGCAATTGCAAGATACGGTATTTCATTTCTCGTAATGGCAACAGTAAGCCTTACCGCATACCTGCTGGTAGGATTCTTTACAACAATCGTAGGTGCAGGCTGGTATAGTCTGGAAGTTGCACCCAGATCGGTGATTATGGGTATTACCCTGGTGGTGCTCACATTATCGGCTCCCGCCAAGATATACGGTTTCATTACCGATAAGAAAGAGGGATCATCGTTCCTTATGGTTCCCGCCTCATCACTTGAGAAGACACTCTCTATGATAATTGTCTGCTGCGTGGTGGTTCCGTTTGCATTCTTTGCAGTTTACCTGTCATTGGATCAGATACTCTGCCTGATTGACAACCGCTGCGGTGACTCTCTCATAATAGCAATAAGCAATGGTCAGACTTTCTTGACCGATGTTTTCCGTAAAGCCTCACTGGAGTCCAACAATCTCATTCCTGACTACTCTGCTTTCACCACTCCCTGGCTGTATGCCGATGATCTGGCCGAAGGGTTCCTTATCTTCCTGCTGGGTGCCCTGTTGTTCAAATCATCAAAACCGGCCAAGACCGTAGGTTGCCTGATTCTTATCAGCATTGTTTTGAGCATGATTACAACTCCCATCTTTACTCACGGAATAATGGAGAAATTCAGGGAGGCTCAAGCCAACTATAGTTTGACCCCCGAGGAACTGTTCGAAATGTTCCCGTTCCTGTCATGGAGTGTAAAACATGCAGTATTGTTGGACTGCATATCAGATACAATTGTTAATTTAGGACTCTCAATAGCCATCTATTTCAGAGTCAGAAAGCTCAAACATTAAAATAGGACTGTCTTATGGAATTCAATCAGAACAAACCGATATACCTTCAGATAGCCGATGGAATCAGTGAAAAGATTCTGAGCGGAGAACTGAAGGAGGGTGACAGAATACTGTCAGTGCGTGAACTGGGCGGCGAACTTGGAGTGAATCCCAACACAGCCATGCGCAGTTATGAGAAACTAACTATGGACGGCATCATCTTTAACCAGCGCGGTATAGGTTACTTTGTGGCCGAGGGTGCCAAAGCCATTGCGCTTGATAAGATGCGAACCGATTTCATAGAGAATGAGGTCCCACTGATAAAGAGAAAGATGGAACTGCTTCAACTCAAGGCGTCAGATTTGGGACTCTGAATTAAAAATCGGAAGCTGCGATGCGGCTTCCGATTTTCTTTTTGTATCTTCGTAACAATAAAAAACAACTCAATATGGGTAGATCTTTCAAAGGAGGAGTCCGTCTCAACCGCAGAACCATGACGGACCTTATAACCGACTGGTTTCGTGACAATCAGGATAGTTCCATAAGCGTAAAGCGTCTGTATGATGAGCTCAAACTCAAGACTCATCCCATGCGCAGCATGTGCCTGGACATAGTTTTGGACCTTGTAGAGGACGGTTTCCTCAAGCAGAAGGACAATCAGTTCAGCCTGATGCAGAAGAGCAAGTTCGTTGAGGGCGTGCTGCAGCGTCGCGTGGGCGGCAAAAACTTCCTTGTGCCCGATGACGGCAGCGATCCCATATTCGTGGCAGAGCGCAATTCGGCCGGTGCCGTTAACGGTGACCGCGTAAAGATAGTGCTCTTTGCCCGTCGTCCCCATGCCGGACTTGAGGGTGAAGTGACCGAGATACTCAAGCGCGCCAAGGATACCTTTGTAGGTACGCTTCAGGTAAAGGGCAAGTTCGCCTACCTGGTAACACCCGATAAATCGGACCGCGACATATTCATCCCAATATCCAACCTCAAGAAAGGCCGTGACGGAGAGAAAGCAGTGGTAAAGGTGGTTGAGTGGCCCGATACCCCTGACCGCAACCCCGTTGGAAAGGTTATCGATATCCTTGGTGCCGCCGGTGAGAACAACACCGAGATGCACGCCATCCTAGCCGAGTACGGACTGCCCTACACCTATCCCGAGAACGTAGAACGTGCAGCCGATGAGATATCGGCCGATATAACCGACGCTGCACTGGCCGGTCGTGAGGATTTCCGTAATGTGACAACCTTCACCATTGACCCCCATGATGCCAAGGACTTTGATGACGCACTTTCAATACGCCCCATCAAGAAAGGTCTGTGGGAGGTAGGCGTGCATATTGCCGATGTAAGTTATTACGTACAGGAGGGCGGAATCATTGACAAAGAGGCTTACAAGCGTGCCACATCGGTCTATCTGGTGGACCGCACCATACCCATGCTGCCTGAGAAACTCTGCAACAACCTGTGCTCACTGCGTCAGGATGAGGAAAAACTCACATACTCCGTTATCCTTGAGATGACCGATGCTGGCGTGGTAAAGCGCTCCCGCATAGCACGTACCGTTATCCGCAGCAACCGCCGTTTTGCCTATGAGGAGGTTCAGGCCATCATAGAGCGTGAGCAGCAGGGTGGCAAGGAAAAACTTCCCGGCGATGAGTTCAAGACAGAGATAATGACCCTGGACAGTCTTGCCAAGATACTGCGTGCCAAACGTTTCCAGGACGGAGCCCTGAGTTTTGACCGCGTAGAGGTTCGTTTTGACATAGACGAGACAGGACATCCGGTAAGCGTCTTCTTCAAGGAGTCCAAGGATGCCAACCAACTGGTCGAGGAGTTCATGCTGCTGGCCAACCGCACTGTTGCCGAATTCATCGGTAAAGTCAAGGGCGGCAATCCCAAGACATTCGTCTACCGCGTACACGATGAGCCCGATCCCGAGCGCATGGAGAACCTGCAGAACTTTGTGGCCAAGTTCGGCTACAAACTCAAGACTAACGGTGATCCCGCCGAGATGGCCAAGTCCATGAACAAGATGTTATCGGAGGTCAAGGGCAAGAAAGAGCAGGAACTTATTGAGACCATCTCAATCCGCTCCATGCAGAAGGCGTGCTACACGACTGAGAACATCGGCCACTACGGTCTGGCATTCAAGTTCTACACACACTTTACATCGCCCATACGCCGTTACCCCGACCTTATGGTACACCGTCTGCTCACCCGTTATATCGGAGGCGGCCGCAGCGTGAACCAGGGCAAGTATGAGGAGTACTGCGAGCATTGCTCGGCACAGGAGCAGCTGGCTGAGCAGGCAGAGCGCTCCAGCATCAAGTACAAGCAGGTTGAGTACATGTCGGACCGTATGGGTCAGGTATTCGATGCCGTCATTAGCGGCGTCACAGAGTGGGGTATCTACGCTGAAATCATTGAGAACAAGTGCGAGGGTATGATAGGAATACGCTCACTGGGCGGTGACTATTTTGAGTTCGATGAAAAGAACTACTGCATCATTGGCCAGCGCACCCGCAAGCGTTACCGCCTGGGTGACCACGTAAAGGTTAAGGTGGTTCGCTGCAACCTTGAAAAGAAACAGATGGATTATGAACTGGTTTCTACAGAAGAATAAACTGACGTTGGCGTTGGCTTTGGCTTTGGCCTGTGGTGCAAGTGCTCAGGATCGGACGCTCAGGGTAAACTATACATTCTCCGGCAACAGCAAGGAGAGCCACATCTATCTTGATGACCTGAACGTCATTGACGGATGGGCAGGACGCCGCGTCAACCTTAAGGATCTCTATCTGGAAGGAAACGGGCAGATAACCATGACTGATGAGGCCACGGGTGACACCTTGTACCGTAACTCATTCAGCACCCTGTTCCAGGAGTGGCAGAATACCGAGGAGGCCACAAAGGTGGACCGCAGCTTTGAGAACGTTTACTTGCTGCCCATGCCGACAGCAAAGGCTGTAGTAGAGGTAAAACTGACAGATAACTACAACAAGGTGGTTGCAACCCTGCGTCACACGGTTGACCCTGAGGATATCCTTATCCGCAAGATTGGCCAGAATCCGCCTAAGTGGAAATACCTGCATCAGGGCGGCAGTACGGAGCAGTGCATTGACGTGGTGATTGTCCCCGAGGGCTATACCGCCGATGAAATGGACCTTTTTTACAAGGATGCCGGCATTGCGGTAAACAGTCTGCTGTCACATGAGCCGTTCAAGACCATGCAGGACAGGTTCAACATAATCGCCGTAGAACTGGCTTCAAAAGACGGCACTGTAAGTGTTCCGCTGCAGGGTCTCTGGACCGAGACAGCCCTGAGTTCACATTTCAGCACCTTCTATTCGGACCGATACCTGACCACGCTGCGTCTGCGTCAACTGCACGACAAACTTGCCGGTGTACCCTATGAACATATCATAATCCTGGCCAATACCGATGTTTACGGCGGCGGCGGAATATTCAACTCCTACACTCTTACCACAGCCCACCACGCACAGTTTGCACCGGTAGTGGTACATGAGTTCGGCCACAGTTTCGGAGGACTGGCCGATGAGTATTTCTACGATGACCAGTACGAGCAGTACTACAACTCCGAGACAGAACCGTGGGAGCCTAACATCACCACTCAGGTGGATTTTGCAGGTAAATGGAAGGATAAGGTACCCGGAGCCGGCCTTTATGAGGGAGGTGGCTATATGTCAAAAGGGGTGTGGCGCGGTTTCTTTGACTGCAGGATGAAAACAAACTCCTATCCCGAGTTCTGCAAGGTGTGTCAACGCTCTCTTGAGCAGATCATCCGTTTTTACACTGAAGAATAGCCTGGGTCATCTTGCTCCAGGAGTATTTGCTCTTCTCGTCAAGGATACCCTTGGCAAACTGCTCCTGTCGGCTGTTTGCAAAGAAATCAACCAATCCATCGGCAATACGGGCGGGATCGGGCTCTACCACGTAACCGGCTTTTCCGTCGGGAACAATCTCGGCCAGTCCGCCAACGTTGGTTACCAGCATGGGCTTTCCAAAGTGGTATGCTATCTGTGAGACGCCGCTCTGGGTAGCGGTCTTGTAGGGCTGTGCAATGATATCGGCCGCACCGAAACAGAATCGGACCTCCTCGCTGGGAACGAACTCGTTCTTCCAGACAATGAGTCCCTCAAGTCCCAGTTCTTTCTCCAGCTGAAAGTATTTGTCAGAACTGCCGTAGAACTCACCTGCCACCAGCAGACGTACGTTAAGGTCACGCAGGCGGCTGTCGGCGTATGCCCTGAGCAGCAGGTCCAGACCCTTGTAGTCACGTATCAGACCAAAGAACAGTATGTAACGGTATGCGGGATCCAGCCCCAGATGCTTAAGAGACTCCTCTCTTGTGGCCAGTTCACCAAAGTGGTCATACAGCGGGTGTGGGCTGAAAGTACGCGGTTTCTTTGTGTCAAACAGTTTGATGTCATCCCTGACAGACTCTGACAGAGCCACGAATCCGTCAACAGACTTGATGAAGTAACGTGACAGGATTCTGTCACCTGGTTTGTGCTCGTGGGGTATGAGGTTATGAAGTATTGCAACTCTGCGGGCTCCGCACTTACGGGCCATGCGTGATACGAAACCGGTTGAGGGTCCCATGAAAGGCATCCAGAAGGGCACAATCAGCAGATCCGGTTTTTCACGTCTGATCTGACGGCCTACCTTAATCCAGTTAAAGGGATTGACCGAGTTGAGCCTCCTTACAATGTCCAGACCCTGCGGCTGGGGGTCAGGCGAGTACTGGGTCTTGCCGGGAAACAGGAATGACGGATACTGAAGGGTGAAGGTGTAGATCTTGACCTCATTACCCTCCTTTATGAATTCCTGTGCCAGCCGGTTGTTGAAATCGGCTATTCCTCCGCGATATGGCCAGGCGGTTCCCAGAATGACTATCTTCATAATTACTGTTTCTTTACAAAGTGCCAGACAGGCATTCCTATCGAAATGATGATTGTAAGGATGACCAGAATCATGCAGATCCAGTCATTCTTAAGTGCATTGGGTACGAACTCCATCACGATAGAGTGTTGTCCGGCGGGAATCACTGCGGCACGGAGCACGTAGTTGACACGTCCTATCTCATGCTCCTGACCGTCTATGTACAGGTGCCATTCGTTGGGATAGTAAATCTCAGAGAATACCGCAACCTTGTCTTTTGTGGAACTTGAGGTATACTCCATACGGTCCGGAACATATTTGTCAAGTGTGATGTAGGCATCGGGATCATTTGCCGATACTGATATGTTCAGTATGTCGGCAAACTTACTGTCGGCTACGGCAGTCGTTTTGATATCTATTGTGTTCAGAGCCTTGCTTTCGTTAACCGGAGAGTTGACAAAGATAAGCGTATCAACAAACCATGCGTTACCCATGGCTTCAGGGTTTCTCAATATCTGGCGGTTGTCTGTAATGATATACTTGGTGTTCAGCATATTGAGAACAGACATGTTGTTTTTGGAGATATGAGCGTCAATGAGATCCTGGTAACGGCGCATCTTGGCTGCTGAGTAACCGCCCAGGGAATTGAGTCTGTAAGATGTCCTTGCTTCGCTGAAGGTGTACCTTGATGACAGGTTGAGAACACGGTAACCGGGCGCCTTATCCTGAAGAATGGCCTTCTCCCAATCCTGCATGGCAAATATCTGCGCGCTCTCCTTCTGGGTTATGAAGTTCTGCTTTCCAAAGAACTTGCGGTCAACGGGAACCATGTCAATCAGAATGAGTACTGACAAAGCGGCAGCAAACATGATGGTGCTGTTCTTCTTCTCCTTCATGACAGTGTATGCATAAGTAGCGGCTGCTCCCAGGAGGACGAACACAAGACTGCGCAGGGCCGATGAGGATATCAGCGCCTGTCTCTGACGGAGTATTACTTCGTAGATTTTCTCACCGACATCTTGCCTTAAACCGGCGTCATACGACGATGTGGTGTCAGTGAAACCGGCTGAAATTGCTACAAGCAGGCAGATTGCAGCGGTGATGGCTCCGGCTGTAAGTATGGCTTTCCTGTTGGCCGCCTTGTCATCGGACTGAACCAGATGCTTAATGGCCAGGAATCCCAGCAGGGGCATGGTGATCTCAGCCACAACCAGAATGGATTCAACCGTACGGAACTTGTTGTACATGGGGAAATAGTCAAAGAACAGTCTTGAGAACCATTCAAAGTTATGTCCCCAGGCAAGCAGTATTGAGAAACATGTTGCGGCAAGCAGAGTCCATTTGTAGACTCCCTTCACAACTATGAGTCCAAGTATAAACAGGAAACAGATGACTGCTCCCACATAGACAGGACCGCTGGTAAATTGCTTTTCACCCCAGTAAACAGGAGAAGCGGAGCAGTAAGCGCGTGCGCTGTTGGCGGGTACTCCCATGCTCTTGAGTTCCTTCTCCAGTTTGGAATTCTTTCCCAGGTCATAACCGCTGCAGCCTCCCATATACTCGGGAACAAGCAGGGTAAAGGTTTCAGTCTTTCCGTATGACCACGCCGTAACGTAATCAAAATCCAGACCTACCAGTTTCTCCGGCTCAGCATCTTGAGCATCTTCTGTATTGTTCGATACCAGTTCGCTGTGTCCGCCGCGCATGGTCTCCTTAAGGTAACTGCGGTTCATCTGGAACCAGGTGAGTTTGGTACCCAACACCAGGAGCAGTGACAGGATGAATATTCCGGTAGCCTTTCCGAACTCCTTCCAGGTCTTGGCCTTGGCGTGAATGAAGATTTCACCTATAAAGAGCACTCCTAAAAGCATGAATGCGTAGTAGGTCATCTGAGAGTGGAGCGTGAGTCCTATGGTTCCGTAAAACAGCGTGACGGGAACGCCTAGCCAGAACCTGCTTCGGAAGATGGCGTAGAAGCCGCCTATCATGGGCGCCAGACAGCATATGGCATTGGCTTTGGTTACGTGTCCTGCAGGTATGATTAGCAGGAAATATGACGACAGCGTGAGCGCAATGGCGCCTGCAATGCTCATCCACGGATCAACATCAAAGCACATCAGCATGATGAAGAAACCTATCATATATGCCACCAGTATGCCAATGGGCTCATTGTTACCCCTCAGCCACAGGTGTGAGGCCTTCTCAAGCTTTACCCTCAGTTTGTTTGCGGGAGTCTGGCCGCTGATCTGATATGAAGGCATTCCTCCGAACATGGAGTTGGTCCACCACATCTGCCTTCCTTCTGATTTTGAGTATTGACGTATCTCATTTGACGCTCCCAGGTAGTTGGTGGTATCACCGGCCTGAAGCACTCTGCCTTCAAGTACGGGTGAACAGTATATGATACCGATTGCGAGGAACGTTATCAACGCGACAATGAAAGGGGTAAGTCTCTTTAGGTTAGGTTTTTTCATAAGAGGGTTATTTCTATACGTTATGCAAACTTAGTAAAAATTCCAGCAAGGGTAAGTCATCTGCGTAGGTCAGTTTTATGTTCCTTTCGCTTCCGCGTACAATACCTACCTTTTCATCGGGCAGGTAACGCAGGACAGTGCCGCAGTCATCAGTAGCGGTAAAAGCGGGGTCCTTCAGGGCAATCTCATAGGCCCTGGCAATTGTTTTCTGGCGGAATCCCTGCGGAGTCTGCATGCGCCACAGCAGGTTGCGGTTCTGGACGGATTCCATTACCGTGCCTGCCGCATCACACTGAACGATTGTGTCCACTGCGGGTATGGCCACATCGACCGCATTGAAGGTCTCCATAGCCTTGAGTGTGTCCGATATTATCCTGGCCGATACCAACGGACGGGCGGCATCATGGAACAGCATGACCAGGTCAGGATTGTTGCTGAAATGGTGCACTGCTGCCAGGCTGGAGTCAAAACGCTCCTTTCCACCGGCCAATACGGCTGTGACCTTGGTCCAACAATTGGCTTTGACTATTTCCTGAACCTTGGGGATGAATTCCGTTGAAGTGACAATGACCACCTGGTCTATGCCCGGGTGGTCATGAAAGGTCTGTACGGAGTGTTCTAAAACAGTTTTTCCACCCAGAAGCAGGAATTGCTTGGGGGTGGAAAGACCGGTTCTTAAACCGGAGCCTGCTGCAAGTATTACAGCTACAGTCTCCATGGTTATGTTTTTAGCAAACCTCGCTGCCCGGTTTTACGGGGCGCTGAACGGTTGTTACGGCCAGTGTGCCGTCTGCGTCAAGTGCACTCAGGATCATACCCTGGCTCTCGCGGCCAAGTATCTTGCGGGGAGCAAGGTTGGCAATGAAGCATACCTGCTTGCCTACCAGATCCTCAGGGTTGTAGTAGTTTGCAATGCCTGACAGGATGGTACGTCCGCCCAGGCCGTCATCGATCTTGAACTGGAGCAGTTTGTCTGACTTGGGTACCTTGATGCACTCAAGCACCGTACCTACGCGGATATCCAGTTTCTCAAACTCAGGGAACTGTATGTTCTCCTTGATGGGATTGGCGGGCTGAGCGGCTGCGGCAGCCTTCTCATTCTCCTCCTTGCGCTTGAGCAGTTTCTGGATCTGAGCCTCTATTGCGTCATCCTAAATCTTCTCAAACAGGAGTTCGGCCTTACCCAGCTTGTGGCCGGCGGGCAGCAGGTCAATGGCACCCAGACGGTCCCACTGTGCGCCCTCCAGACCAATCATGCCGCGCAGTTTCTCGCTTGAGAAGGGCAGGAACGGCTCAAAGGCGATGGCCAGGTTGGCAACCAGCTGGAGAGATATGTTCAGGATGGTCTCAACCCTCTTCATATCGGTCTTGGCCAGTTTCCAGGGCTCGGTATCGGCCAGGTACTTGTTACCTATGCGGGCCAGGTTCATGGCCTCCTTCTGTGCCTCGCGGAACTTGAAGTTGTCAAGCAGAGATTCCAGCTGCTGCTTAACATCGGCAAACTCCTTAAGGGTGTCGCGGTCATAGTCGGTCAGTTCACCGCACTGGGGAACTACGCCGTTAAAATATTTCTGGGTCAGAACCAGGGCACGGTTAACAAAGTTACCGTATATGGCAACCAACTCGTTGTTGTTGCGTGCCTGGAAATCCTTCCATGTAAAGTTGTTGTCCTTGGTCTCGGGGGCGTTGGCGGTAAGCACGTAACGCATTACATCGGCCTTGCCGGGGAAATCCTCCAGATACTCATGTACCCATACGGCCCAGTTGCGTGATGTGGATATCTTGTCATCCTCCAGGTTCAGGAACTCGTTGCTGGGAACGTTATCGGGCAGTATGAATGAGCCCTCAGCCTTGAGCATTGAGGGGAATACGATGCAGTGGAACACGATGTTGTCCTTACCGATAAAGTGGATAAGGCGTGTATCGGGATCCTTCCACCAGGTCTCCCAACTGCCGCGCTCGGGATGCTCGTCGCAGAACTCCTTGGTGTTGCTGATATAGCCGATGGGGGCATCGAACCATACATAGAGCACCTTACCCTCGGCTCCCTCAACGGGAACGGGGATACCCCAGTCCAGGTCACGGCTCACGGCGCGGGGC
>JAZMZT010000049.1:0-4460 GCA_045586125.1 Bacteroidaceae bacterium
CGCTCTACCTGACGCAGTTCCTCATCGGTCACCTTCTGGAAGTGTGAGAAGTCAAAGCGGAGTCCGTCGGGGGTAACAAGCGATCCCTTCTGCTCAACGTGTGTACCCAGAACCTCGCGCAGAGCCTCATCAACGAGGTGGGTTGCGGTGTGGTTAGCCTCGCAGGCGTGACGCTTGTCGGTATCAACGCAAGCCATCATGGGAGCGTCTGGGTGCTGTGGCAGCTTCTTGGTAATATGAACGGGCAGGCCGTTCTCCTTCTTGGTGTCAATTATTTCGATTGTCTCGAACTCGCTTACTATCACACCCTGGTCGCCTACCTGACCACCCATCTCAGCATAGAACGGGGTCTTGTCCAGTACAATCTGGTAGATTACGCCGCTCTTCTGCTTAACCTCGCGGTAGCGCAGGATAGAGGTCTCATACTCGGTAAAGTCATAACCTACAAACTCTGTCTCACCCTCACGGAGTACAACCCAGTCACCGTTCTCAACGGCGGCGGCGTTGCGGGCGCGGGCCTTCTGTTTGCCCATCTCCTCATTAAACTCGTCAATGTTGGCGCTCATGCCGTTCTCACGCAGTATGAGTTCGGTAAGGTCAAGCGGGAATCCGTAGGTATCGTAAAGGGTGAATGCGTTAACACCGCTTATCTCTGTCTTGCCGGCAGCCTTTGTATCGGCCATAACCTTGTCAAGCAGTTTGATACCGGTCTCAAGTGTGCGCAGGAATGACTCCTCCTCCTCAATGATTACCTTCTCAATAAGTGTCTTCTGTGCCTTGAGTTCAGGATAAGCGTCACCCATGTTGTCAATCAGAGCGGGCAGCAACTTGTAGAGGAATGCCTCCTTCTGACCCAGGAATGTGTAGGCGTAACGTACTGCACGGCGCAGGATACGGCGGATCACATAACCGGCCTTGGCGTTTGAAGGCAGCTGGCCGTCAGTGATTGAGAATGCGATGGTGCGGATGTGGTCGGCAACAACGCGCATGGCTATGTCAACCTTCTCATCCTTGCCGTACTGCTTGCCGGTCAGGGCGCCAATCTCCTTGATGATGGGCTGGAATACGTCGGTGTCATAGTTGGACTGCTTGCCCTGCAGGGTGCGTACCAGACGCTCAAAACCCATACCGGTGTCTATAACCTTGGCGGGCAGGGGCTCCAGTGAGTGGTCAGCCTTGCGGTTGAACTGCATGAACACCAGGTTCCATATCTCAATTACCTGGGGATGATCCTTGTTTACCAGGTCGCGGCCGGGTACCTTGGCCTTCTCCTCATCGGAGCGTGAGTCCATGTGGATCTCACTGCAGGGGCCGCAGGGACCGGTATCGCCCATCTCCCAGAAGTTGTCGTGCTTGTTTCCGTTCAGGATATGATCCTTGGGGAGGAACTGCTCCCAGATGGCAGCGGCTTCATTGTCTCGCTCCAGACCCTCCTCCTTGCTGCCCTCAAAGACAGTGGCGTACAGGTTCTTGGGGTCCAGCTTGAGAACATCGACCAGATACTCCCATGCCCAACTGATGGCCTCCTTCTTGAAGTAGTCACCGAAAGACCAGTTGCCCAGCATCTCGAACATGGTGTGGTGGTAGGTGTCGTGTCCTACCTCCTCCAGGTCGTTGTGCTTACCGCTTACGCGAAGGCACTTCTGTGAGTCGGCCACACGGCGGCTCTTGGGGGCGCGGTTACCCAGAATGATGTCCTTGAACTGGTTCATTCCGGCATTGGTGAACATAAGGGTGGGGTCATCCTTGACCACCATGGGGGCTGAAGGGACTATGAGATGTTCCTTGCTCTCAAAGAAACTCTTGAATGATTCGCGGATTTCCTTTGCTGTCATCATATCTTAAATAATTGTATTACAATTTGAGGCGCAAAGTTACTTCTTTTTTTACTATTTTTGCGTGTTGTAATAAGATTATGAGGAAGATTTACTATCAGTACGATCCCAACCGCAGGGTTTACCGCCGGGTATTCCCCACGCTCGGCCAGAGATTCATTTCCTGGATGTGGCGTTTCCTGTTTTCGGTACTGTTGGGAGGAGTCTTCTTTATCATCTATTGGTTCATTATCAGCACTCCCCAGGTAGAGGACCTGCTGGTGGAAAACAGTCGTCTGCAGTCACAGTACCGTGTGCTTTCACGTAAGGTCGATGACGCTTTGCTGGTGCTTCATGATATCGAGGAACGTGACGACAACCTGTACCGCGTTCTTCTTGAGGCTGATCCGGTTCCGGAGGTGGCCCGCAAGTCCGGCTTTAACGGCACCAACCGCTATGCCGAACTCAACGACATGTCCAATGCCGACCTGGTTGTGAACACCTCACAGAAGGTTGATATGCTGAGCCGTAAACTCTACATGCAGACCCGTTCATTCAACGAGGTGGTTGAACTGTCACGTGAGCAGGAGAACCGCCTGGCCTGCCTGCCCGCCATCCAGCCGGTATCCAACAAGGACCTTAAACGTACGGCATCCGGTTACGGTTACCGCAATGACCCGATATATCATGTGCGCCGATTCCACCACGGAATGGACTTTGCCTGCGATACCGGTACTCCGGTCTATGCTACTGCAAACGGCAAGGTGGTATATGCCAAGTGGAAATCAGGATACGGCAATCTGGTTGAGATAGATCACGGATACGGCTACAAGACCCGTTACGCCCATCTGAGCAAGATCCTTGTAAAGGAGGGGCAGAAGGTGGTACGCAGTGAGGAGATAGCCAAGGCCGGTTCAACCGGTAAGAGTACCGGTCCCCACGTGCATTATGAGGTGTGGGTAGGCAACAAGGACGTGAACCCTATCAACTACTACTTCATGGACCTGGATGCCGAGCAGTATGAGGAGATGGTTAACCTGGCTGATAACCACGGTAAAGTATTTGACTAAAAGAACGGACTATGGCACTTAACACCAACAAGGTCTTAAAGAAATATTACTCCATCAAGGAGGTATCCGATATGCTTGAGATTCCCGAGAGCACTCTGCGCTATTGGGAGAAGGAGTTCAAGGAGATTGCTCCCAAGAAAAACGCCAAAGGCATAAGACATTATACCACGGCCGATATAGAGCAGATCAAGAAGGTGAATTTCCTGGTCAAGGAAAAGTCTCTGACCATAAAAGGTGCCAAGACCCGTATGAAAGACAAACCGCAGGAGACCACCGATACGCATGACGTTGTAGAACGTCTCAAGAAGATCCGTGAGGAACTGGTGGCAATCTTAGGTGAGTTGGATGCTACTCCTCCTTGCGGACAACCGTTGTGATATTCTTGATTTTCTTAAGTTCTTTCTGAATCTTATCCACGTCCTTCAGGCTGTGGACCTCTACGCTGATGGTGCCTTCAAACAGGCCCTCCTTTGACTCAATCACCAGTTTGTTCATGTTTACGTTCATCTTCTTTGAGATGATCTCGGTGATTTTACCCAGCGTGCCTATGCTGTCCAGACCCTTCATGTAGATGGTTACGGGGAACAGGCTGTTCTCAATCTGCCATTCAACGGTAAGGATGCGGTTGCCCTTGGCTGCCTTGAGCTTGTTGGCCACCTCACACTTGCGCTTGTGGATGGTAATATGGCCTTTCTCATCGACAAATCCCAGAACGGCGTCACCGGGAACAGGATTGCAACAGTCTGCAAAAGTGTACTTGTGCATATCCATGTCGTTGATTATCAGCGTACGCTTTACATCAACTCCTTCCTGATTCTGCTCATCGGCCTGTTTCTTGTCCTTATCCTTTGATGACGATGATGAGAATGATGACCAGAATCTCTTGTACCAGCTGTCACTCTCACCTTTTATGATATTGCGCTCGGCATCGCCCAGAATGATTTTCTTCTGACCGAGTGCTATCATCAGTTCGTCGCGGCTGTTCAAGCCGTGCAGACGGCATATACGCTCCATCTTTGCGGAATCAACCTCCATGTCCTCTTTCTCAAGGAACTCATGGAATATGGCCTCACCGAACTTCTGGTTGGCGCGTTCCTCCTTGCGGAGAACCTGCTTTATCTTGCCGCGTGCCTTAGCCGTGGTGGCAAAATCCAGCCATTCGGGGCTGACCTTCTGGCTCTTGGAGGTAAGTATCTCAACCTGGTCGCCGCTCTTGAGTTCATAGTTGATGGCCTCAAGCTTGTGGTTTACCTTGGCACCTATGCAGTTGGTACCCATGTAGGTGTGGATGGTGAACGCAAAGTCCAGCACCGTACTGCCCTGCGGCATGGTACGCAGTTCTCCCTTGGGGGTGAATATGAATATCTCCGATGAGTACAGGTTCAGCTTGATGGTATCCAGAAAGTCCATTGAGTCCGGCTGTGGATCCTCCAGGATCTCCTTGATGGTCTCCAGCCAGTGGGTGAGTTCGGTCTCATCCTCCTCATAGGTGGAACCGTCCTTGTATTTCCAGTGGGCTGCAATACCCTGCTCGGCGATATCGTTCATGCGGCGGCTGCGTATCTGTACCTCGACC
>JAZMZT010000050.1:0-1711 GCA_045586125.1 Bacteroidaceae bacterium
CAAATCATATATACGCACACGTATAAATGATGTCTCTTTTTTGTGTAATTTCGCAGTCCGTGAACTAATAATAACATTCTTAAAGTGGATAGAAGAACATTTATCGGCCTGATAGCAATAACCGTAATTACGGCTCTCGTGCTGTTATGGTCCGGCAACAGCCAGAAAAAAAACGCACCCCGTACCACTCAGTACGAGCAGAAAGTTGATTCCGCAAACGCAGCCAAGGAAGCAGCCCTTGAGGCAACCGTGGCAATAACAGCCCAGCAGGATTCACTCTCTCCCCTTTTCCCCGCCCTGAACGGCAGTGAGGAGATGACAGTGCTGGACAACGGACTCGTCAAAGTGGGTATCTCTTCCAAGGGTGCCGCTCCCTGCTTTGCACAGTTGAGCAACTACAAAGACCAGGTGGGTCAGAACGTGACTCTCTTTGGCCAGGACGAGATAAGCCTCAACTTCAAGATTGACGGCAAGAACCAGAACATACAGAGCCGCAGCCTCTATTTTGAGACCATAAATAACGGCAGCAACTCCGTTACCATGCGTCTGAACACCAATGGTTACGGTCATATGGATTTCACCTACACCCTGCTGCCTGAGAGTTACATGCTCAATCTGGACATCAAGGCTTACGGTATGGATAACTTCTTCTCATCCAACCTCAAGACACTTGCCGTTGACTGGATACAGAACCTTCGCCAGCAGGAGAAGGGATTTGAGTTTGAGCAGCGTTACACCACCCTCACCTACAAGCGTGCCGACAAGATCAAGGCCAAGGTGATGAACGTGGCACCCGCATCAGTCAAGTCAATCAAGGCCACCAACAAGACCATCGAGGAGCGTCTTGACTGGGTTGCCTACAAGAACCAGTTCTTCTCATGCATAATGATTGCGTCCGATACTTATGCCCAGAACGCAGAACTGTCAGGCGTCTCATATCTGAAGGGACAGGGTTACATGAAGAAACTCATGGCCAAGACCAACGTAGCCTTTGACCCTGAAGGAAACCAGCCCACCCGCTTCCAGTTCTACTTTGGACCCAACGACTACAAGATCCTCAAGCAGAACAGCAAACTGGGCAACAGCGACCACAAGATACGTCTCAACCGCGTTATCGACCTGGGTTGGCCTATTGTACGCGAGATCAACCGTTATCTCATCATACCTCTGTTCAACCTGCTCTCCAAGTGGAACCTGAACATGGGTATCGTGATACTGCTCATGACCCTTATCGTCAAGGCCCTGGTATTCCCGGCACAGGTCAAGAGTTATATGTCATCGGCCAAGATGCGTGCCCTCAAGCCCTACATCGATGAGGTTAACGCCAAGTATCCCAAACCCGAGGATGCAATTAAGAAGCAGCAGGAGACCATGGCTGTATACAGCAAATACGGCGTAAGCCCCATGGGCGGCTGCCTGCCTTCACTGGTACAGATGCCTGTATGGATGGCGTTCTTCTTCTTTGTGCCCAACGCAATTGAACTGCGCCAGCAGAGTTTCCTCTGGGCTACTGACCTGACCGGTTTTGACGACCTGATCAGTTGGGGTACAAACATACCTCTCATAGGTAACCACCTTAGTATATTCTGCCTTCTGTTCTGCCTTACCAATATCATCAACACCATCTACTCTATGCTACAGTAGCAGATGGCTCCCGGACAGGAGGAGAGCATGAAGATGATGAAGTGGATGATGTACCTCATGCCGGTAA
>JAZMZT010000051.1:0-6954 GCA_045586125.1 Bacteroidaceae bacterium
TGGCTCACAGAACGACATGGCTACGATCCGACTTCCATCTACTCCATGCGTCTGGCTCAGAAGGGAGAACTCATGACACACCATAAGGACCAGTCCGTACTGCTGCTCATGAGTATGGATAACCTCATTGAGAAAGAGTTCCTCAAGGTTCGTCCCGATATGGATTTGGGTCAGTTGGTAAACGTCATTGCACGCTCCAAGCGTAACCTCTTCCCCGTGGTCGATGAAAATGACTGCCTGGTGGGAGTGGTCAACATGGAGAGCATCCGAAATATCATGTTCCGTCAGGAGTTGTACCATCGGTTCAATGTACAGAAACTCATGGAACTGCCGCCAACCCGCCTGTCGGTCAAGGATCCCATGGAGACAGTGATGAAGAAGTTTGATGAGACCGGAGCCTGGAATCTGCCTGTAGAGGACGAAGAGGGTCATTACCTGGGATTTGTATCCAAGTCCAAGATCTTCAACTCATACCGTAACGTATTGCTGGAACTCTCCGAAGAGTAATTTTTTGTAATGGATAAGAAAGACCTCAGAATAGTATTCATGGGCACTCCCGAGTTTGCGGAGTTCACCCTGCGCCGTCTCGTTGAGGACGGTTATAATATAATAGGTGTCGTAACCATGCCCGATAAACCCATGGGACGTCACGGCAGCGTGCTTCAGAGCAGTCCTGTAAAGAAGTATGCGGTAGAGCAGGGTATACCCGTGCTGCAGCCCGAGAAACTTAAGGATCCCGCCTTTATTGATCAGTTATCGGCCCTTAAGGCTGATTTGCAGATCGTGGTGGCTTTCCGTATGCTTCCCGAGATCGTGTGGAACATGCCCCGTCTGGGTACTTTCAACCTGCACGGCTCGCTGCTGCCCCAGTACCGCGGTGCCGCCCCCATCAACTGGGCCATCATCAACGGCGACAAGGAGACCGGCGTGACCACCTTCTTCCTCAAGCATGAGATTGATACAGGTGATATTATATATAAGGAGAGCATTCCCATTCTGCCCACCGATAATGCCGGCACCATCCATGACAAACTCATGGAACTGGGGGCCAGTCTTACCGTGCGCACCCTGGATGATATCATCGCAGACCGCGTCAAGCCCATCCCGCAGGATTCCATTCCGGCCAGTGAACTGCGTCCCGCACCAAAGATCTTCAAGGAGACCTGCCGCATAGACTGGAACCAGCCTACCGCAAAGGTCAACGACTTTATCCGCGGCCTTTCCCCATATCCCGCCGCATGGACCGTGCTCCGCACTGCCGATGGCCGTGAGCAGGATTTCAAGATATATTCAGCCACTCCCGTATCGGCCGATATTACAGAGAAACCCGGTACCATCCGTTGTGACGGAAAACGCTTCCTGGAGGTTTGTACCGCCGATGGTGCAATACGTCTGAATGAGGTTCAGGCGGCCGGAAAAAAACGTATGCCGGTGGGCTCTTTTCTTTGCGGAAATGACCTCTCGGACGGCTGTTTTTTCGTCTAGGAAGTGTTAAAAATGACATTTTGTTTGTGAATTAAGAAATATTCACATTATCTTTGCCCCATCAATAACCATTTTATCAACTAAAACCGAACTGCCTATAGACTGAACCTTTACTCCTAGAAACCAAGTAAAGAAGAAGTAATGCAGATTTTAAATCAGCTCACCGACGACCAGTTGGTAGCTCTGTACACAGACGGAAACACAAAGGCGTTCGATACCCTTTTATCACGTTATCAGGACAAGTTGTATTCGTACATCAACTTTGTTGTACGCAATCGTGACCTTGCCGATGACATATTCCAGGATACATTCGTAAAAGCTATAGTAACTCTCCAGAAGGGCAGTTACACCAGTACCGGCAAATTCGGCGCATGGCTTACCCGTATTGCCCATAACCTCATCATTGACTATTTCCGCCAGGATAAGAATGAGAACACCGTCAGCAACGATGCTCAGGAGTATGACCTGCTGAACGATGCCAGTCTGGCCGAATCCAACGTAGAGGACACAATGATCAACGAGCAGACACTGCGTGACGTACGCCGTCTGGTCGATGCTCTGCCCGACAATCAGCGTGAGGTTGTTTTCATGCGCTACTATCAGGATCTCAGTTTCAAGGAGATAGCCGATATCACCGGTGTATCCATCAATACCGCACTGGGTCGTATGCGTTATGCCCTCATCAACATCCGCAAAATGTCGGTTGACAACGGCATCGCATTGTCGCTTGCAGTATAACTGATGGCCCATCGGGAAAGTTTTCAGAAAAATCTTTCCTCATTACATACTATTTTTCAGAGGTTTGCGTTTTATAGGTGAACGTAATTAAGGACGCCTATGGATCAGACCTCTACTACTTCTTCTTATCTTTCTGAAAACCTCATCCGCGCAGCCGTCAGAAGCGGTTCTTACGGTCAGCCGGCACATAAGACTCTTGATTTTCTCCGCAAATTCGCGGCAGAGATGTGTAATGTGGCATAATATTGACTACTTTTGGGGCTGAATCCGGGTTGGATTCGATTCTTAATTTAGAACTATGAGCACAATTGTAGCCCCCTCGCTTCTGTCGGCCGATTTCGGTGACTTGCGTAAGGATCTTGAGATGATCAACCGCAGCCAGGCGGATATGCTCCATCTTGATATCATGGACGGAGTATTTGTACCGAACATTTCGTTCGGTTTTCCTGTTTTGAAATATGTGGCCAAGTACTGCACCAAGCCTCTTGACCTCCACCTTATGATTGTGGAGCCTGAGAAGTTCATGGACCGATTCCAGGAACTGGGTGTGTCTACCTATAATGTCCATTTTGAGGCATGCCGTCATCTCAACCGCACCATATTCGAGATCAAGAACCGTGGCATGAAGGCTGCAGTTACCCTGAATCCCTCCACACCGGTAAGCATGCTTAATGATGTGATCCGTGATGTCGATATGGTTCTGCTCATGACAGTCAACCCCGGTTTCGGAGGTCAGAAGTTCATTGAACACTCCATCGATAAGGTTAAGGAACTGCGTAAACTCATTGACGAGACCGGTTCAAAGGCTCTCATTGAGGTTGACGGAGGCGTCACCTTTGAGACCGCTCCCCGTCTGGTCAAGGCTGGTGTTGATATCCTTGTATCGGGCAACACCATCTTCTCCTCACCAGATCCGGAAAAGGCAATCATGGAACTTAAGAAACTCTAGGATAGCAAGTGAAACTTTCGGACTGGCCCTCTCTAAGGCTGGTCATTCCCCTTATAGTTGGGATATACATATCGGATACCATTGAGAACACCCGGGCAGAGATGCCGGTCTGGTGTCTCATCGGCACAACCCTTTTGATAGCATTATTTGCACTGATATTCAGCGGCAGACATCCCCGTTTTTCAGGGTTTTGTCTGTCGCTCTCTTTTGTGTTTGCAGGCGCCTCGTCCTATGCCATTCAGATGAACAGGGTCAGGGTGGAGTGGCCTTCCCACTATTCCGTCTATATCGGCGTGCTCAACTCTTATCCGCTGGAGCGGGAACGCAGTTACAGACTTGAGGTGATGCTTAAAGACAGCCTGTACGCAGGCCATAACATCTATCTCTATCTGCCCAAGGACAGTGCGGCCGCCGCACTTGAGCCGGGCTGCATGATTGTCTTTGACGGCAAGGTCAACAATCCCTCCAGTGAGGGTGCGGGATTTGACTACGCCTCTTATCTTCTCAGTCACGGCATCTCGGGAACCCTGCGTGTCCAGGCCAAGGACTGGCACTCCCTTCCGCCCGATGGTACCGAGGGGCTCCGCATACGTGCCGTGAGGTTTCGCCGTGCCGTCATCCGTAAGTATCGGGAGTGGGGGCTTGACGGCAATGCCCTGGCGGTGGTATCGGCCGTGTCGTTGGGTGAAAAACGTGCTCTGAGTGACCGGCTGCGTGAGGTCTACTCCACATCGGGAGTCAGTCATGTGCTGGCTGTATCGGGCCTTCATGTGGGTATCATGTGCTGGTTCCTCTATCTCATCTTTCCGGCTTTTCTCTTCCGACGCGCAGAATGGCTTCGCCAGTTGCTGGTCATGGGCATCCTGTGGGGCTACGCCTTCGCCATCGGCTTTCCCGTCTCCATAACCCGTACGCTCATCATGTTCTCCATCGTGGCTGTCTGCCGGGCGATCGAGAGGGAGACATCGGCTCTCAATTCCCTTGGCATCGCCGCCTTCATCATGCTTGCGGCCAACCCGTCGGCTCTGTTTGACATGAGCTTCCAACTCTCCTTCAGCGCGGTGCTCTTTATCGTCATTATCACGCCCATCATGCTTGAGATTTATGAACCCCGCAACCCTTTGGGCCGATACGTATGGCGTGTGTCGGTGCTCTCGCTTGCGGCGCAGATAGGCACTGTACCTATTGTGATGTACCATTTCTCCGGCTTCTCCACCTACGTGATGTTGGCCAACCTCTTTGTAGTGCCGGTCATGTTCGTGATTGTGTCTCTCTCCATGTCGCTCTGGATCATCGGCTGGTTTCCTGTGCTCAGGGGACTTGCCGTGACTTCGCTCACCAGGCTCATCGACACCATGACCGTTCTGCTTACGCGTATATCGGCCCTTCCGTACTCCCGTCTTGAACTCTCGCTGCATCGCGGATGGGTCATTTTCGTCATATACGCCGTCGTCATACTTCTCTGTGTGTGGTATCGTGAAAAGCGTACTCACCACCTTGTCGAGGCTCTTGCCTGCATCGCGGCCGCCAGCATTTTGGCAGCCTTTCAAAACTTTGTGATTTGAATCATATTGAGTACCTTTGCGGTGCTATGATAAAAAACATGTTATCCGGTATTGACGTAGCCGAGTTTCGCATCTGGATGGGGTGGGCTGACCGTTACGTGATACTGACCCACATGGGCCCTGACGGTGATGCCATCGGTTCGTCGCTGGCTCTCTGCCGTTATCTCAAGAGCAAGGGTAAGGAGGCCGTGGTACTGGTGCCTGATTCTGCTCCTGATTTCCTTTCATGGCTCCCCGGCGCCCAGGATATTAAAGTCTTTTCCGATGATCCCGATGCCAGTGAGGATCTGGTCTATAAGGCCGATGTCCTGTGTTGCCTTGATTTCAACGTCGTGGGCCGTATCGGAAAGGTTGCAGCCAGCTTCCTCTATTCCAAAGCCAAGAAGTTCCTGCTTGACCATCATCCGTTCCCGGGTGCCAACTATACCGTAACACTGTCACATCCCGAGGCTTCGTCCACATCTGAGCTTGTGTTCCATCTCATCTGTGCCCTCGGTGACTTCAATATGATAGACAGGGAGATGGCCCAGTGCATCTATACCGGAATCATGACCGATACCGGCGCCTTGTCATACAACAGCAATAACAGCAACCTTTTCCAGGTTGTCTCTCATCTTCTTGACAAGGGTATTGACAAGGATGAGATTTACCGTCTCGTCTACAACAACTATTCCGAGTCACGCCTTCGTCTGCAGGGCTTTGTCCTGAATAACAAGATGCAGGTGTTCCCGGAAAAATCAACCTCCCTCATAACCCTCACCGATAAGGAGCTGCACAAATACAAGTACAAGAAGGGTGACACCGAGGGCTTTGTCAATATGCCGCTTCAGATAAACGGAGTGCTGTTGAGCGCATTCTTCCGTGAGGATAAGGAGCAGGGTATCATCAAACTCTCGTTCCGTTCGGTAGGTACCGTGCCCTGCAACCGTTTCAGCAGTGATTTCTTTAATGGCGGCGGTCATCAGAACGCAGCCGGAGGTGAATTCCGCGGTACTCTTGAAGAAGCGGTGGAGCGTTTCCATCAGGGACTTGACGAATGGTCTCACTCTCAGGAGGATTGTATAAGACAATTATTCAAATAGTAATATGAAGAAACTGATTTCAGCAGTTTTAGGCCTTGTAGTTATATCATCGGTCCTCTCTTCATGCAAGGAAAAAGAGATGACCTATGCCGAACAGAAAGAACGTGAAGCCGAGCAGGTACGCAACTGGCTGGACAAACATGACATAGACGTAATCACCATCAGGGAGTTTCTTGAGGATACCGTAACCAACAACCCCGATACAGGTCCCGATTCCACACGTAACGAATATGTCCTCTTTGAGGATAATGGCGTTTACATGCAGATTGTACGTCGCGGAAACGGCCGTCAGATTAATGCCGGAGAGACTTGGACTATGAATGCCCGCTACGCCGAGGTATATGTCGGCACCGGTGATACCCTGACTATGAACAGGTATCAGCAGGATCCTGATGTCTTCAGCGTCATACGTACAGGTGATAAATACACCGCATCATTCAAAAGCGGCATCATGTCAAGGGCATACGGCAATTCCGTTCCCAACTCATGGATAATGACAATGCCTTTCATCACTCCGGGCGTTCTGAACGGTGACGGAGCCAAGGTTCGTATCATCGCTCCCCATAATCAGGGAACCCGGAACGCGGCTCAGAGTGTTTATCCTACATTTTACGAAATCACAATAACTGCTCAAAAATGGCAATGGTAAAATCCATCTCCGGTATTCGCGGAGAAATAGGAGGCCCCGCCGGTAATGGCCTGACTCCTCTTGATATTGTAAAGTTCGTATCGGCCTATGCTGCATGGGTTCGTGAAGGCAATCCTTCCGCTAGCCGTATCGTAGTGGGCCGTGACGCACGCCTGTCGGGCGAGATGGTCCGTCAGGTCGTATGCGGAACGCTCATGGGAATGGGCTTTGACGTAACGGACATCGGTCTGGCAACAACTCCCACCACTGAACTTGCAGTCACATGGCTCAAGGCCGATGGCGGTATCATCCTCACAGCCAGTCACAACCCGCGTCATTGGAACGCCCTAAAACTCCTGAACCGTGAAGGTGAGTTTCTGAGTGCCACCGATGGCAACCGCGTTCTTGAACTTGCCGATAAGGAAGAGTTTACATATGCCGATGTCGATCATCTGGGTCATTACTCAACAGACAAGTCGGATCGTAGCCATGTCGTTCTGTGAGCCA
>JAZMZT010000052.1:0-4956 GCA_045586125.1 Bacteroidaceae bacterium
CCATGCAGACCCACTTTATAAACCACAGTACGTTTGTCAGGGACCTTAATGACGGTGATCCTGTTCCCACCACCGTAAAACTGGACGGAAAGAACTATGATCTGGACTGGTCCAGCCATCCCGCCAACTGGTATGCCGATGTCAATATGGAGGACGGAAAGCATGAGGTCAAGTGGGACCGCAAGTATGTGGGCGTTATGGTATGCCCCGAGGGACGTCTGTACATGGGACGCAAACCCGCAAGAGGTTTTTATGTCGTACTAAGGGCTGATATGGGTCTTTTCAGGGAGCAGTTCATCGTATCAAGGTCCAGACTGTCATATGCTGAGGAAGATGCTATAATCCAGGCCCGTAAGGATCAGGCTACTGCCAATGGCGAAGACCCCAATAAGGTATCAAAAACCATTGAGGACAGATGGCAGAAGGCCGGATTGGAACAGGGCGAGACTTTCCTTGCGGCCGGAGTAGGCGGTGGTCTGGGCTTCCAGGGCTGGTTCAAGAAAAACGCCCATTGGGGTTTTGACCTGAATACTTTCGTAAAGAATGACTGGAAGTTCTCCAAGGATGACAATCAGTGGGAGTGGTTCTGGGGTGCAGGTCTGCCTTTGGACTTTAACGCGTCCATCATATACCGCTTTTAATAAACAACCAAATATTTGCAAGGGTGCGCAATTTTGACGAAATTTGCGCACCCTTACTGTTTAGAAGAGGTATTTAAAACAACATACTATACACATGAGTACAAAAAGCGCATTACAGATTGCACGCGCCGCTTATCAGCCCAAACTTCCCCAGGCTCTTCGCGGTGCTTTGAAGGCTGTCGAGGGCGAACCCACACAGTCAGTAGCTGATCAGGAAGAGGTTAAGAAACTCTTCCCCAACACTTACGGCATGCCGTACCTCAAGTTCGAGCCGGCCGAAGGTGCTGTTGCCAAGAAATCACTGAATGCAGGTGTTATCCTGTCAGGTGGTCAGGCTCCCGGCGGACACAACGTTATTGCCGGTCTGTTTGACGGACTCAAGAAACTCAATCCCGCCAACAAACTGTACGGATTCATCCTGGGCCCCGGCGGTCTGGTTGACCACAACTATATGGAGCTCACAGCCGATATCATCGACGAGTACCGCAACACAGGCGGTTTCGATATCATCGGCTCAGGTCGTACCAAACTTGAGAAGAAGGAGCAGTTCGATAAGGGTCTGGAGATCCTGAAGGCTCTTGACATCAAGGCTCTGGTTATCATCGGCGGTGATGATTCAAACACCAACGCTTGCGTTCTGGCCGAGTACTACAAGGCTATCGGCGCAGGTGTACAGGTTATCGGTTGCCCCAAGACCATTGACGGTGACCTTAAGAACTCAGAGATTGAGACCTCATTCGGTTTTGATACCGCTACCAAGGTTTACTCAGAGATTATCGGTAACATTGAGCGTGACTGCAACTCAGCACGCAAGTACTGGCACTTTATCAAGCTGATGGGCCGTTCAGCCAGCCATGTTACTCTGGAGTGCGCTCTGCAGACCCAGCCTAACGTAACCCTTATCGGTGAGGAGGTTGAGGCTAAGAACCAGACTCTTGATGATATCGTAACATATATCGCTCAGGTTGTTGCCGACCGTGCTTCACGCGGCCTCAACTTCGGTACCGTTCTGGTTCCCGAGGGCCTGATCGAGTTCATCCCCGCAATCAAGAAGCTTATCGCCGAGTTGAATGACGTTCTGGCTGCAAACCAGGCTGAGTTTGACATGATCCAGGCCGATAAGAAGATCCAGTACATAGTAAGCAAACTCTCCAAGGAGAACGCTACAATATTCCAGAGCCTGCCCGAGAGCGTAAGCCGTCAGTTGGCACTGGAGCGTGACCCGCACGGAAACGTACAGGTATCACTCATTGAGACCGAGCAGCTGCTGGCCGATATGGTTGGCGTAAAGCTGGCTGAGTGGAAGAAGGAGGGCAAGTACCTTGGCAAGTATGCCACACAGCATCACTTCTGCGGTTACGAGGGCCGTTGCGCCGCTCCGTCAAACTTTGACGCTGACTACTGCTACAGCCTTGGTTACAACGCATCAATGCTGATTGCTGCCGGCAAGACCGGTTACATGTCATCAATCAAGAACACAGTCGCTCCTGCTGACCAGTGGGTTGCCGGTGGTATTCCTATCACCATGATGATGAACATGGAGAAGCGTAACGGTGAGATGAAGCCCGTTATCCGCAAGGCTCTTGTTGAGCTTAACGGCGCTCCCTTCAAGGAGTTCGTAAAGCATCGCGCTGAGTGGGCCCGTGAGACCAGTTTCGTATATCCCGGTCCTATCCAGTACTTTGGTCCCACCGAGGTTTGCGACCAGCCTACCAAGACTCTGAAGCTGGAGCACCAGAAGTAATCAGTTGCTATGCCTGCCGTCAAAGGCAAACATACTAAAAACAAGAAAAGGGTTTCCGTTCCAAAAAAGAAAGGACGGAAGCCCTTTTATATGTTGCCTGACTGGCTGCACTGGCTTATAACAGGTGCGCTTATAATAGTGATATCCTTAGGCGCATATTATCTTTTCCTGCGTCCCTATTTCTATCGGATGCTTCCCTGTCAGGGTGCCAGGGAGTATGGCGTATGCCTCCCCTCGGGGTTCCTCTGCTACGGCATAGACGTATCGCACCATCAGGGCAGGATAGACTGGGAGAGGGTCCGCAGTTCATCGGTCCAGAACGGATATCCCATCCGTTTTGCCATAATGAAGGCAACCGAGAGCAATACATTTACAGATCCCGACTACATTGAAAACATAGAGAGGGCGCGCAAAGCCGGATTCGTGTGCGGCGTTTACCATTTCTATGACCCCTGGACATCGGCCGAAAAGCAGGCGCAGCACTATATAAATACGGTAAGCCTGCAGGCGGGTGATTTTGTTCCCGTGGTTGACGTGGAGCGTGCCGGACGCTCGCAGGATTTGAGGAAGGACCTGCTGGTTTATCTTAAGACACTTGAAAAACACTACGGCGCAAAGCCAATCATCTATGCATCGGCCAAGTTCCGCCGCCGCCACCTTAACACGGCCGAGTTTGACGCATACCCCTTCTGGGTGGCTCACTATTATGTGGCCCGTCCCGGTACCGACAAGCCCTGGCGTATATGGCAGTTCACTGACCACTCATCGGTAGACGGCATCCGCGAATACACTGATTTCAACGTATTCCGTGGCACAGAGGCCGATTTCAACTCACTTCGCTTAAAATGATACCATTGGGGTCAGGCCCCAATGGTATCATTTTAGGGATTTTCCCCTTGACAATTAGGGAATTTCCGCGTGGCGGGTATTATTACCGTATTATTTTTGCATTGGAAAGAAACCAATAAAACATACGGTTATGAAAAAGTCAGTATTGTTTATGGCATTGATGGCAGTCACAATGACAGCCGGTGCGCAGAGGAGTGACTTGTACTCAACCGGTAGATCCAATACCGGAAAGTCTTCGGTTACGGCCAGTTCTGTTACGGCCAGCCCTGTTCAGGCCGATCCTGTTCAGGCTGCTCCGGTAGTAACTACCACACCCAAGATCATAGTTGACCGTGATCCCGATGAGTATAACCGCCGTTATACCTACGGAACCAGTCAGATCCAGTATGAGGACGGAACATATCTGGACGATGTTCCCACCATATATATACATGACACCATATATGTAAGCACTCGCGAGCCGAGCGGTTCATATTATGATGACGAAGTCTATATGGAAGGATACAACGACGCCATCGAAGATTACAATCTGACACGTCGTCTGTACCGTTTCCGTCGTGCAGCACGTCCTCACTACTACTCACTGTATGATGACCTGTTCTGGGATATCCTTTATTGGGATTACTACTGGGATACCGATTACTGGTACTTCTCACACACCTATTATTATGATCCCTGGTACTACGACGGATGGTATTACGATCCCTGGTACGGCACCTATTACTATGGTCACTACTACTACGGATACTATGCTCCCCATTATACACGCTATTATCCGGTATACGTTTCCAGTTCACCCAGAGTTGAATACTACACACCTAACCGCAGTATCAACAACGGCGGATGGGACCGCAACCTGAGCCGCAGTACCACAAGCCGCACGGCTTCATTCGGATCAAGCGCCAGCCGCACCGTAACTCCGGCCTCATCGGGTATAGCATCCAGATCTGTAGGCGAGGCTTCAACCTCTAACCGCAGCGTAGCAGGTTCATCAACCAGCCGCAGCGTGGCAGGAAGCAGTTCAAGCCGCAGTGTAGCAGGAAGCAGTTCAAGCCGCAGTGTAGCAGGCAGCAGTTCAACCCGCAGCGTATCAACGCAGTCCGGCAGCACCTCTTCTGTAAGAAGCGTGGCCCCTGCAACCAGCAGCCGTTCAAGTGCAACCCGCTCAGTGAGCAACGGATCATCAACAACCCGTTCCACTCAGTCAGGATCTACATATAACAGACCCAGCAGCACAAGCGCAAGCACCAACTCCAGCTCAAGCCGCAGTGTAGGCAGTTCAAGCAACACCCGCAGTTCAAGCGCAAGCAGTGCAGGCACCAGCAGTTCAAGCGTTTCACGCAGCGTATCAGGTACAAGTTCAAGCCGCAGCGTATCAAGCGGAAGTTCTTCATCAACACGCAGCTCAAGCAGCAGTTCATCGGGCGCCAACACCAGCCGCAGCACTGTAACACGTTCAAGTTCTGCCAGCAGTTCAAGCCGCAGCAGTTCAAGCCGCAGTGTAAGCAGTTCAAGCAGCTCAAGCCGTAGCGTAGGCAGTTCAAGCAGCGGTGGCAGCAGCTTCAGTTCAGGCTCAAGCAGCAGCGGCGGTTTCAGTTCCGGTTCAAGTGGCGGCGGATCACACGGTGCCAGCGGAAGTTCCTCAAGAAGGTAATTGCAGGAATCTGACAGTTTAAAGTCGGAGGCCAAGCGGTCTTAGGAAGACAACTTAGTAATTCAACT
>JAZMZT010000053.1:0-4173 GCA_045586125.1 Bacteroidaceae bacterium
TGAAGAAATGCACCACTATCGATGAGGTGCTTGACTATATAAACTATTGGGACACAGAGCGTAAGAACCTTCCGGTTGCGACCGATGGCATTGTGCTCAAGGTGAACTCCTTAAGACAGCAGCGCAACCTGGGATTCAAGGCCAAGTCTCCGCGCTGGGCAATTGCATACAAGTTCCAGGCCGAGAGGCAACTGACACGCCTTAACAGCGTATCGTACCAAGTGGGACGTACAGGTGCCGTGACTCCGGTTGCAAACCTTGACCCCGTACAGCTTTCTGGAACTATAGTAAAGCGTGCCACACTACATAACGCCGACATTATCAAAGGTTTGGACCTGCATATAGGCGATATGGTATATGTGGAGAAGGGTGGCGAGATTATCCCCAAGATTACTGCCGTTGACCTGGATTCACGTTCCCTTCTGATGGGTGATCCCGTGAAGTTTGCCGATGTATGCCCCGAATGCGGCACCAAACTGATCCGTTACGAGGGTGAGGCTGCATACTATTGCCCCAATGCAATTAGTTGTCCGCCCCAGATAAAGGGCCGTATTGAGCATTTTGTGAGCCGTAAGGCCATGAATATAGACGGTCTTGGAACCGAGACCATTGACCTGTTCTACCAGGCAGGCCTGATAAAGGATATCGCTGACCTTTATACACTTAAGGCCATGGATATTTGCCGTCTGGAGGGACTGGGAGAGAAATCGGCCGTAAGCATTGTGCACGGCATTGAGGACTCCAAGAAGGTTCCCTTTGAGCGGGTTCTGTTTGCCATAGGCATAAGGTTTGTAGGCGAGACCGTGGCCAAGATACTGGCACGCGCATTCAAGTCAATGGAGGCGCTTGAGAACGCCACTGTGGAACAACTCACTGCAGTCAACGAGATCGGCACCAAGATTGCACAGAGCATTGTCTCTTTCTTTGCCGATGAGCGCAGCCGTGCGTTGGTGAACCGCCTCAAGGAGTTCGGCCTGCAGATGGAACTGGCTCAGGAGGAGCAGGAGGGAGGATCGGACTTGCTGAAAGACAAGATAATCGTGATAAGCGGTGTGTTCAACCACCACTCACGCGATGAATACAAGGCGCTCATTGAGCGTCACGGAGGCAAGAACTCCGGCAGCATATCGGCCAAGACATCATTTGTGCTGGCCGGTGACAATATGGGACCCGCCAAACGAGAAAAGGCTCAGGAGCTGGGCGTAAGGCTGGTTTCGGAGAATGAGTTTCTGGAAATGATTAATGAAAAACCTTCAATAGTAACCAATGAATTACTCTTACCCTTTTAAGGGACTTGGCGTTGCTATGGTAACGCCTTTCAAAACAGACGGCCAGATAGACTTTGAGAGTCTTGCAAGGATCGTGGAAAACCTGATTGCAGGCGGCGTTGACCACCTGTGCGTACTTGGAACAACTGCTGAGACCCCGACGCTTTCAGCAACTGAGCGTCTGGAGGTGGTCAAGTTCGTGATAAAGCAGGTTAAGGGCCGTATTCCCATGATGGTTGGATGCAGCAGCAACTGCACCGCAGCCGTTCTGGAGCAGATCAAAGATTATCAGCTGGACGGCATCGATGCCATACTGAGCGCCGTTCCTTTCTATAACAAGCCCTCGCAGGAGGGTATCTACCGTCATTTTGCCGAGATTGCCAAGGCATCGGCCAAACCCATTGTCCTCTATAACGTACCGGGACGTACCGGCGTCAACATGACCGCCCAGACCACTCTGCGCATAGCACGTGAGTTCAGGAACGTGATAGGTATCAAGGAGGCATCGGGCAATATGGAGCAGGTCAAGGAGATCATTGCAGGTGCTCCCGAGGGCTTCCGTGTCATTATAGGCGATGACAGTCTGGCCATGGAGGCTATCCGCAATGGTGCAGCGGGCGTGATTTCCGTTATCGGTAATGCCGTTCCCAAGCGTTTCAGCCAGTTGATTCACCTTACCATGCAGGGCAAATACGCTGAGGCTGAGCAGATTCAGAAGCAGCTTTCACCCCTGTACGGACTCCTGTTCAAGGAGGGCAGCCCCTGCGGTGTAAAGGCTCTGATGTCTGACCGCGGTATTCTTGAAAACGTGATGCGTCTGCCGCTTGTTCCGGTTAGCGACGCTCTCCAAAAGGAAATTCTGAACGGATTTGCAGGTATTGAGGGATGAAGAGACTTCCAGGTTTGTTCATTCTCATTTCCGCACTGTATGCAGTATCCTGCAAGCAGAACAACTCTGTATCCCAGCCCGAGCCCGAGGCCGAATACTTTGTACCGGAGCCTGTATACCGCTGGGGAATAAACATAGACAGTCTTGATGTGGTGGACGGTGTCATTGGCCGTAACGAACTGCTGTCGACCATCCTTTACCGCTATGACGTGTCTTCACAGACCATCTACCATCTGGAAAAGGCCTCACAGGAGACCTGGAGCGTGCGCAAGATGCAGTCAGGCAAACCGTACCACATTCTGCGTGACCGTGACTCAATTGCCACCGCAAGGTACTTTGTCTATGACATAAACAAGACTGATTATGCGGTTTATTCGCTCTCTGACAGCATTTACAGTTACACAGGCTCAATAGATGTGGATACTGTCCTGAACTATATCAGCGGCAGCATAGAGTCATCGCTCTGGAACGCTATGATAGAGCAGGGGGCTGCCCCCGACCTGGCCGGAATGCTGGCCGATATCTACTCATGGACCATAGATTTCTTTGGAATACAGAAGCGCGACTCGTTCTCGGTCTATTACCAGGAGATGTATGCAGACAGCGTGCGTGTGGCCACAGGCAATATCCTGGCCGCCAATTTCATAACATCGGGCACAGACCATTATGCGTTCCGATACATATACCATAACGAGCGCGGTGAGTATTTTGACGAGAAGGGAACCAGCCTCAGGCGCGCTTTCCTTAAAGCTCCTCTGAGTTACACCCGCATCAGTTCAAAGTTCTCAAACGCCCGTCTGCATCCCATCAAGAAGATTGTACGAGCACACCATGGCGTTGATTACGCCGCTCCGTCAGGCACACCGGTATATTCAGTAGGTGACGGCGTGGTTACTGCCCGTGCCTGGGACAACAAGGGCGGCGGCAACTACATCAAGATTAAGCATAACTCCACGTATACCACAGAGTATATGCACCTGAAGGGCTTTGCCAAGGGCATAGCAGTAGGCACTCACGTATCACAGGGCCAGCTGATAGGTTATGTAGGCATGACCGGTACGGCAACAGGTCCGCATCTGGATTACCGAGTATTCAAGAACGGCACCGCCATAGACCCGCTGCGTATGGATCTGCCGGCTGTTGACCCCATTGCTCCCGATGACATGCCGCAGTATCTCAAGGCTGTAAGCGGCTATATGAAAATGGTAGGTCTGGCCATTCCGGACAGCATCATGAATGATACCATAACAACCACAGCATCAAATGATTAAAAATATCATATTCGACTACGGAAATGTCCTTGTAGACTGGAATCCGGCATATCTGTTCCTGCCCGTTTTTAACGGTGATGAGGAGAAGTGCCGATACTTTACCAGTCACATCTGCAACCGTGAATGGTTCACCCGCATGGACCGGGGCGAGGATATGGACGTATGTGTAGCGGAACTCCAGGCCCAGCATCCGGATTATGCCGATGCCATAGCGCTGTTCCGCGACCGCTGGTTTGATATGTGTCACGGAGATATCCCGGGCATGCTTGAGATAATCCAGGGCCTCAAACTGAAAGGCTACGGAATATATGGCCTCACAAACTGGCCGGCCGCCACATTCGCCGAGGCCCGCCGCCGTTTCCTCACCCTTGCCAGCATTGAAAACTACGTGGTTTCAAGCTCTGTCCACCTGGCAAAACCCGAACCTGCCATCTATCAACTGCTGCTTTTCAAGTATAATCTTAATCCTTGTGAGTGCATATTTATTGATGACCGCAAGGACAATGTAGATGCAGCTATCAGTTTGGGAATGAGCGGAATAGTATATCCCGGCACGGCTGACCGATTGTCAGGATTTTTGCAAAAGGCGTTGCAACCCGACAAAAAAAAGTAGTAAAAACCTGCATTTTGTGTTTTCCTTTTACATAACTTTGCAGCACAAATCAAGCAAAAACGCATAATAATGACAATGAATGTTTCATTTTGGTGGTGGCAGAACTCAGGATACATAAAATCGTGAGGTAGA
>JAZMZT010000054.1:0-3464 GCA_045586125.1 Bacteroidaceae bacterium
GTCTTCCTAAGACCGCTTGGCCTCCGACTTAACTCGATACCGTGGAATCCAAGCAGCTCGGCACCCAGTTTGGCCGATGCGTATGCTATTCCGTCCTCACCTTCCAGAGCAGCAACCTGCTCGGCGTTGCTCAGAGCGGTGGCCAGAGCCTCGACGTCAAGAGGCCATGTGTCAATGTGCGGATCAATTCCAAAATCAGTAGCGGCGCCGTACAGGAATGCCTCTGACTCCTCCCATGACTGGCGGGCCTGGAGGAATTTTTGGCAGATGGCATCAATCTCGGCCTGGGTGAGATCATCTACACCTTTCTCAGCGGCTGCAGCCAGAAGGTCATACAACTGTGCTGACTCGGAGGCAAGGTCGTTGTATGTGGAGTAAACCACACCGGGTACGTACTGCTCAACGGCAGCCTTGATGTCGTTCTCAAATGATGATGAGTTCTCCTCTTTCTTTGAATCGTCGCAGGCAGTCAGTGCAATTGCGGCTACTGCCATTCCCAAAATGAATCTGTTCTTCATAATTATGTTTTTATTTGAAAAATCCCATGTATACTATACCTATTGAAACTGACGGCTCGTTGTTGTAACGGCTGTCGCGGAAACGCTCCGAGAACTCGGCCTTGACGGCAATCTGCGGTATGGGCAGCCAGTTGATGCCGGCTGCTATGCGGTGTACATCGGTAAAGGTGTAGTCCTGCTGGTCAGATGCGGGTATGTACGGATCGTAGTATTCGTATCGGCCAAACACAAAGAGTTTCTCATCGGCCTTACCCAATATGTTGTAACCGGCCTCTCCGCCGTAGGTCAGGGCGGCTTTTCCTACAGGAGTCTTCTTGTAGGGGGCGTTGTTTGAAGTCATGTTGCGCTTTACGGTGCTTATGGTCACGGCGTCCGATACATAACCGTAATCGGCGTTTCCGCGTATTATCAGGTTGTCGGATTTGTAACTGAAATCAAAACATCCTATTGCGGTGCGGCCTTTGATGTCTTTGTATCGGGTGTCTTTCATGTCGTTGGGGAATGAGTTGTGCATGCTGTTGCCGTAGTAGCCGCTCAGGCTCAGACGCAGGTTCTTTATGGATCGGTTATCAATCCTGGCTGCAAAACCGTAGTTGTTGGCTACCTTGAACTCATAAGGTGAAGCGGCACCGTATTTTACAAAGTTGTCACGGTTGAACATGAAGGCGTCAAGTCCGGAAATCACCTGGAACTCATAGCGCCAGTTCTTTATCTCTCCCCAGAGGCCTATTCCAGTGTCGTGCCATGTGGAGGGCAGGATTGTGTATTCTCCCTCGGGCCGATACACGGTAAAGAAGTTCAGGGGCTCGTGGGCGTTGTTCAGGGCACCCACGGGTACCACCATGTGGCCCACACGGATGTTCAGCCAGGGCTTGATCTCTTTCTGCAGCCAGAACTGCTCAAGTGCCACCTCACCGCCTTTTTCAATCTCGGTTTCCCATTCGCCGGCCTCGGTGTACTCTTTCTCTACGGCACTGCCGGTACCGGTATGTTCAAACTCAATCTCGGTCTGCATGGACCATCCCTGGCCGAAATCGTAGCCCAGATATATTACGGCATGTGGTATGTCAAACCGGCCGTGGCTGGGATCATCCTTGTATTTGGTGGGGTTTGAGTATCGGTATACGTTGTCACTGTAAAAATTTCTGCTCATGGCAACCTCTCCGTATCCGCCTACTGTAAGATGTGTGTTTTCCTGTGCTGCAATATGTGCAGTGAATACTGATGACAAAAAAACAAGACTAAAGAAAAACCTTTGCATCGTCACTCTTTTTTTACGGTGCAAAGGTCTTTCTTAATCCCTGTACCGCCAATACTCACTTTTAGTGATTCTCAGCCCTGCTATGCAGGCAAACTTTGTAATATCTGACAAAATCTTTACATTTGTAATTCAGCGAATACACGATTCAAAAAACAATATATGGACAAGAACATTGAAATGAACCCTAACCTGCTGGTGCGCTTTCTGGGCAAGCCTGCAAGTGAATTTACCTGTGCGGATATTATCCGCTACTGTCGCGAGAATGCCATACAGTTCATCAATCTGCACTACTGCGGATGGGACGGCAAACTCAAGACCCTGAACTTTGTAATCAACAACGCCGAGCATCTGGAGAACATACTGCAGGCCGGTGAGCGTGTGGACGGCTCCAGCCTGTTCCCCTTCATCGAGGCCGGCAAGAGTGACCTCTATGTGCTGCCGCGTTACAAGACCGCATTCGTGAACCCGTTTGCCGATGTTCCAACGGTTGACCTGCTCTGCTCATATTTTGACCGCGAGGGCAACCAGTTTGAGAGCAGCCCCCAGTACATCCTGCACAAGGCTCACACCGAGTTCAAGGCCGTGACCGGTCTGGAGATGCAGGCCATGGGTGAACTTGAGTATTACGTTATCTCTGAGGCCGAGGACCTTTACCTGACACCTGATCAGCGCGGCTATCATGAGAGTGCACCCTTCTGCAAGTTCCAGGACCTGCGCACCGAGGCCATGAAGCTGATTGCCCAGTGCGGCGGTCTGATAAAGTACGGTCACAGCGAGGTGGGTAACTTTACCCAGGACGGCAAGATCTATGAGCAGAACGAGATTGAGTTCCTGCCTACCGATATAGAGGATGCTGCCGATCAGCTGGTCATTGCCAAGTGGGTTATGCGTCAGTTGGCATACCAGTATGGTGTAACCCTGACTTTCGCACCCAAGATTACCGTGGGCAAGGCCGGATCAGGCATGCACGTACACTGCAAGTTTACACGTAACGGACAGTCTGTAATGACCAAAAACGGTGAACTTACCGATGAGTGCCGCAAGGCAATTGCCGGATACATGGCTGCCGGTACATCACTGCCCGCATTCGGTAACCCGCATCCGCTTTCATTCATGCGCCTGGTTCCGCATCAGGAGGCTCCCACATCACTCTGCTGGTCATTCTCCAACCGCAGTGCACTGGTTCGCGTTCCGCTGGGCTGGCTCAAGCGCATGGATATGGCCGCCAAGTGTAATCCGCTTGAGAAGGCTGCTGATAAGGATTTCAGCGACAAGCAGACATTCGAGTGGCGTGCCAGCGACGGTTTTGCCGATACCTATCTGCTCATGGCTGCACTCTGCTGCGCCGCCCGTCACGGATTTGAGATGCCCGACGGCCTGAAACTGGCCGAGAAGACATTCGTAGGTCTGGGTGTGAACATTCACGACGAGAAGAACCGCGCCGTTCAGGAGGCTCTGGAGCAACTGCCCGGCTGCTGCGTTGAGGCTGCAAAGGAACTGCAGAAAGACCGTGAGATTTATACCGCACGCGGTGTGTTCTCGGACAACATCGTGGATTACCTTATTAAATACCTGACCGATTTCCATGACGAGACCCTTCGCAGCCAACTGGACTCAAATGGCCTGCTCAAATTGGTTGAGGAGAGCATAGATAAAGGCTGATGTTAAGGGCGCAACAGTGGAAC
>JAZMZT010000055.1:0-13707 GCA_045586125.1 Bacteroidaceae bacterium
GACAGAAGATCCAGTTCCTCACCCTTTATCTCCACTACCAGAGGAGCGTCCTCGGTACCCATCATCGAACTCAGGGAGTTGTCATCCTGAGTAAACGAGATTTCCATACCCTCAACGCCCTCAATATAGGCAGAAAGAACCTCGGTAAGGTAATCGGGAGTAACGGCCGATGCCTTGGAAAGCTGTATCTTCATAGAAGCGGTGTTCTCACCCTCAAAGTCCATATTCTGGGCCGATGCACCCGGTCCCACATGTGTGTAGATGACAATATCGGGATCTTCAGTCAGGTCAAAGACCAGATTCTCAAGACTCTCAAGAGTGGACGATGTACGGTCCAGGCTGGTACCCTCGGCCATACGCACCTTCACGTTGATGGTGCCCTCATCGGTCTTGGGCATAAACTCGGTACCTACATACGGCAGCAGAAACACTGTTCCGACAACCAGTATAACCGATGCGCAGATAACCCACCAGCGTTTCCCGACAAGACGTTTCAGGAATGAGCTGTAACCCTTGATGTTCACTGAACTGAAACTCTTAAGGGGAACGGCTTTCTTACGTCCGAATATCTTGTCATAGAGTGTAGGTATCACAAGGATAGCCACCAGAAGTGAAGAAACCAGCGAGAACGTTACCGTCCATGCCTCATCCTTGAACAGTTCACCGGTAGCACCGTGCAGATATACTATTGGCAGGAACACCACAATGGTGGTAAGGGTCGATGCCGATACCGCGCCGGCCACCTCGGATGTACCGGTCACAGCGGCGTCACGCACTGAAAGGCCGCGTTCCTGGTTTCGGAATATACTCTCAATAACCACGATGGCGTTATCCACCAGCATACCGGCACCCAGCGCAAGACCTCCCAGCGTCAGTATGTTTATGGTCAGTCCGCTGAAGAACATCAGGTTGAAGGTTGCTATAATGGAAACCGGTATTGAAACGGCCACGATCAGAGTGGTACCCACCCTGCGAAGGAACACGAACAATACTATTACAGCCAGCAGCACACCCAGCAGGGCGCTGTTCTTTACCTCACCGATTGAGTTATTGATGAAGGTAGCCTGGTCGCTGATGATCTTGACCTCATAACCGGGCAGTGACTTCTGTATCTTGGCAAGACTTGTCTTGACACCCTCAACCGCCTTGACGGTATTGTAGTCCATCTCCTTGAATACCGAGATGCCGATGCTTCGCTTGCCGTTCACCCTGACTATGTTCTCGGGCTCACGGTTCTCAAAGTGAATGTCGGCCACGTCACGAAGGTAGATGGGAGCCATACTGGCCGATTCAAACTCGCCTATCTGACCCTGACTGGTCTCGGTATTGCGGTAACCCACGATGATATTGCCGAACGCAGACTCATCGGTCAGGGTATTGGAACCTGTTACCAGATACTGGAATCCCTGTTCCGATATTCTGCCGCCCGATACCCTCTGGTTGCTCTCCTGGATACGTGACGATATGTTGTCGACAGTGACATTGAAAGCCTGGAGTTTGTAGGGATCGGCCTCGATGACCAGGTTGGTGAACTCGTCACCCGCCAGGGATACATCGGCCACACCCTCAACACGCATAAGTTCGTTGCTCACATATGAGTCAGCCACCTTACGCAGTTCGGCCATATCGGTTATGTCCGGGTTGGAGAAACCTATTATCATAATAGGTGCGGTGGTGGGGTCCTTCTGTGAGATACGCAGGTCGGTCACACGGCTGTCCTGGCTGAAACTGCTCATGGCCTTCTCCAAATCCAGGAACGCCTCGTCCATATTCTTACGCCATGCGTACTCAACCGTGATGCGGGCAGTACCCACCTTTACGACCGATGAAACCGAGCGCACGTCACTCTGACGCGCAATCTGGGACTCCATGCTGCGCACGAACTGCTTCTCAATCTCTTCGGGCGGACGCTCGCCGGCATCGATTTCGACAAACAGGCGGGGGCTGTTCATGCTTGGAAGCAGTTCCACGCTCAGCCTGTCATATGCTATTTTTCCGAGCAGCAGGATAGCCAGCACTCCCATGGTGACAGTGACCGGATTCCTGACCGCCCAACTTACAAGTTTTTTCATGCCTTTACGCTCTGTTTATCTTTGGATCTTCACCTTTGAACCGTCTCTCAGGGTCTCAAAACCGCGGACAATCAGCTGATCGTCTCTTTCAAGACCGCCCAGCACCTCGACCATGTTCTTCTCTTCCAGACCAAGCCTTACCTGCTTTGCCCTGGCTATACCCTGGTCAACCACAAATACGATACGTCTGTTACGCTCGGGGCGGACAATGTTCTTGGGAATGATGATAGTTGAACTGTGGCTCTCGGTAACGATATCGGCCTTTACGAACATACCCGGTCTGATGAGCAGGTCCTTATTGTTTATCATAAGTTTGCCCTTGAATGTACGGGTCTCGGCACTGATGGCCGGAGAGAGTTCGGTGATCTCGCCCATGATGGTGTCCTTGGGGAGAGTATAATGGGTAATGTATGCCTTCTGGCCTACCTTAACCTCGGTGATGGCGCTCTCCGGGAGGTTGATCTCAAGCAGCATCTGGCTGTAATCCATGATGGTTACCACCGATGTTCCGCTGTTGACCTTTGCCTCCTCCGAGAAGTGAGGAAGGTTTACAATCACACCGTCAAACGGAGCGCGGATGTTCATCTTCTCCAGATTCATCTCGGCGTTCTCATAATCCAGACGTGAGTTCATGATCTTGACCTCCGAGTTCTTGACCTCAGTCAGAGTGGCACCACCCTTGTCGTAAAGAGACTTTGTCTTGACCTGCTCCTGCTCGGCAAGTTCCAGATTAAGACGTTTGGTTTCGATGGATATGCCGTTCTCGTAAGACTTATCCTCGATACGCACAATCAGGGCACCTTTCTTAACCTTGTCACCCAGTTTGTAAGGCTTGCCTGTAGCGGGATTCTTCTGCAGATGGTACTTGCCTGCCATCTCGGTTGACAGTTCAGCCTCGGCACTTGATATCGCAGTGCTGTTGGTTGTGAATACCCTGCTGATAGAACCGTAGGTTATGTCCGATACGGATACCGGTGTGGGTATCTCGGCACGGTTCATTGTGTTCTCTTGTCTGCACCCTGCCATAAGGACTGTCAGGGCAGCCAGTGTAAGTACGCTGATTCCTTTTTTCATATGCTGTTTCATTTTTATTATTTCTTCTTTTTGTCTTTTGTCTCTTCGTAGGTTATGGGAACCACAGGCTCATCCTTTTCAAAATCGTAAAGGGTCAGGATCTTGATGTTAAGAAGCTGCACCTTATAGTTGATTATGGCCTGAGTATAAGACATCTTGCTGTTGGAAAGCTGTGTCTGGAACTGGTTCATCTGCATACCGGTCAGTTCACCGTTACGGTAACGCTCCTCGTTGAGGTCATAGGTCATCTGTGCGTTCTGCTGGCTCTGCTCTGCAATGGATATCTGCTGGAGCAGGTTGTCCAGACTGCGGCATGTGCTGCGCAGGTTCATCTCTATGCTCTTGAGTTCCTCCTCGGCACTGAGTTCAAACATCTGACGCTCAATCTGGGCGGCGCGGATACGTGCCTTACGGGCGCCCCAGTCAAAGATAGGAACGCTGAACGATACAGATACACGCGGGTTGTTGGTAGGATTATCGTAGATATTGGGGAACTGGGGATCATCGCCCATGATACCTACTGACAGTGATACGTTACCGTTGAAACTGTCATTGTCCTTTACCTGGATCATTGACATCTCCTGCTGCTCACGTGATATCTCACGCTGACGGAGTTCAAGTCTGCTTGACATGGCGCTTTCAAGAGCCTTGTCAAAGTCCACCAGTACCGGCTCTGCCTCAATGTCACATACAACCCTGATGTCCTCCTCAAGAGGTATTCCCAGAGCCTGTTTGAAGTTGTCCTTGGAGTTCTCCAGGCTTACCCTCTGGTTCTCAAGGCTTGAACGGGACTGTGAAAGGTTCAGCTGGGCCTGGTAGAACTCGTCCTTGGTAACCAGGTCGGCCTCAACCTTATCCTTGATGATATTGAAGTTCTTCTCGGCATTCTCCAGTTCCTTCTCACTGATCTCAAGGTTCTGCTGGGCAGTGAACAGACTGTAGAACTGGCTTGTGATGTTACGCTCCACGTTAAGCATCTGCAGGGCATAACTGATACGTGCGTTCTCATAGTTCATCTCTATCTGACGCATATTCATCTTGGTCCTGTTGTAAGTGAACAGGGGCTGGGTCAGACTCAGGTAAAGACTGTTACTGAATGCGCGGTTGCTGTTGGTGGTACCGCCTATGGTAGACTGGTTGTTCTGCCATGACAGACTGTTGTTCAGAGACAGTGTGGCATCGGTCCAGATGATGGGCTGCGATATGCTGAAAGTACCCGACGATGACAGCGAACGGTTGGTATACCAGTCAGAGAAACGGCTGTCAAACTGACGTGACTGCGAGTATGATACAGGAGTCAGATTAAGTGAGAACCTTGACTTGAGCGATGCCCTCTGTGCAATCAGGTTCTGCTCGTAACGTTCCATACTCATGCGGGAGTTAATCAGATCAGGATTATGCTCTGCACTGTACTGCAGTGCCTCTTCCATGGTCATGACAATCTGCGCCTGGGCATCGGTTGCAAAAACCCATGTCACTGCAAGCGCAAGTACTGCCCCAATTACTGTTTTTCTTTTCTTCATATTATGTTGTTTTATCTTTTTCAATCCCTTACTCTCTTTACCAGTCTCACAGCATCTGCAACGACAACACTCACGCCTGACCGGTTATTGAGAGACACCTTCACGGTATCGGCCTCAAAGCGGAATGTTCCAAGCAGGTTCCAGCCCTCCTCGGCACGCCACATGTTCAGTGACACGCGGTCCTGCATGTTGAACTGCTCAATCTCAAAGTTGTAGTCATTGGTCACCCTGCGGCCGTTGTTATTGTTGTAGTTATTGTTGTTGTTCCACCTGCGGTTACGGTTATTGTTGTTGTACATGTCAGGTGACGTGTAGAAATAGACGTCATATACTCCGGCATCATCCAAAGGCACTTTCCAGCGGGCATACTGCGAGCCGTCACCCGGAGATATGATGTATGCCGAACGGATGTAGTCACCGTACAGGTTCTGCTCTGTCACCAGTGTCCAAAGGGTGTAGGTACGCCAGTCAGAGAAGCCCTCGTAGATGAACTCGTTCTTCTTTTCACGTGACTTGTCTATCCACTTGGAGAGGTAACCGGTACGTATGGGTTTGGAGAGTGAGAACAGTTCACTGTCCTCATTATCCACTATGATCTCACCCGGAAGAGTGTTGTCAACACCGCTGCGTAGCGTGTATATACCCTCGGGAGTCAGTTCAGTCCCGGTATAATTGCTGTAGTTGGAGTTGTCAAGCCTTACGTTATGCGGCAGGTTTGACGACAGCATGGTATTTATGTTTATCATGCTCGGGATGTTGAACCAGTGAGTCACGATCTTGCGGGTCTCATGGGCATCCAGGCTTATCATCATACGGGTGGGTTTGTCCTCGTCGCCGGCATTCTCCAGCTCATAGAATACAAACTCAACTGACACATAACCCGGATAGTCCGATATGTTCTCAAAGGCTATCTCAGCCTGGTAGATATCGGCCGTATCGGTGGTTACGGTGGTCACCTGCGGATTGCCTATCTTGAAGCAGGCCAGACGTACGGGCTCGTCCCAGGCATCGATCTTTTCCTTCAGGCTCACTCCCGAGAATGTCTGAAGCCAGTCCAGAATGGAATCAAACGACACGTTCGAGAACTCCTTCTCACGGGTTTTGGCGGTGATGGAGTCAATCATAGCCTCATAACCCATAACGGCCGATACGGGAGCAAAGAAGTCCTGTGTCTTGAGTGCCAGGGCATTGTCAGCCAGGTCTTCCCATTCAGGATCAGACATGATACGGTTAAAGTCGTATTTACCCATCAGGATAAGAGCCTTTTCATCCTCTGAAAGTCCGTTCATTCTCCTGAGCCACTCTCCGCCGTTGTTATTGGCGGTAGTGTTGGTTACGGACTCGACCATACGTTTGGCCATCGGCCAGTCTGACGAGTAGATATTGTATCTGAAGTTATAGAACAGAGGCCTGTAGTAATACGGGTTGTCCGTCTGCGTCATGGTAAACTGTCCGCCACGGCTGGAACCCGCGAAACTGCCCTGCTGCATCATGAAATTGATGGCTGTCTGGAATATACTTACCAGTATCTCCTTCTCGGACATGTTGGTGTTTCCCATACGGCGGTTACGGTAATTGCCGTACATGCGCTTCTGGTTTTCAAACTGGAACACACGCATGTCACAGCCTTTCTCATGCATCAGTGCCATCTCCGGCTGAAGTTGCTCGTAGGCCGATGTCCACACACGCTTGTATGATGTAAAGTTGACGGGAACCTCCACTAAAGAGAAACGCTTGAACGGATACTTCATATCGGCCTGGTACTCCATTGTCCTGAGTGTGCTGCGCACAAAGTTGGGCAGTGTGTCGCGTATGGAATCAAACACAGAGAACCTGTCATCCCACTCGCCCAGTTCCCATACGGTGTACAGAATAGAATCCACCATCATGGACTTGGGAGTGTAATCACCTATAATAAGAGATACCGACGGAAGTGAAGATTCGGGTGTGAACGTGTAATTGGTAGAATCCTGATTTACCGAGCACAGACCCTGCGATATGGGTGTCAGTCCGGGATTGGGAGTGACATTGACATTGAAACCGGTAAAGTATGACCTCTCCCACTCCGGGCTTTCGTTGCTGAAAGCCACGCCGGGACGCGGGTACCAGTAACTCTCAGGGGTGAGCATCGTGTAATCCCTGCTCTGGAACAGGTAACGCTTGGGAACGTTCAGCATGGAGAGCATTTTGGTATTCTCAACCATCTTCTCGTCCGTTATGTCCAGATAGCAGATTCGCTCATCGGCCATACCTCCGTACTCGATTGTCAGTTTTACTGGCTCGTCGGCAGTAAGAGTCTTTGCAAATGTGAGCACAAGCAGATGCATCAGGCGTTCGCTCTTTACTTCATGACCGGGAACAGTGACATTGCTGATACGGAATCCGGGGTTAAGGGTGAATACCAGTGACTGCTGATCCTCTCTGGGTCTTACGGTCATATCGGCCGTAATCCTGATGGAGTCACCCTGCTGGGTCACTGTCAGATTGCACACATCGGCCACGGCACCGCCCTGATTGACATATTTGTTGTCAAGTTCAACCATATCGGCCCTGAACTTCTCATCTATCTTGTACACTTTTACGTGCCAGTATCCCGAGAACAGACCGGCTATCAGGAACAGTCCTGCGGCGATACGCCACGGCAGAAGGCTGTATCTTGAATTTGCCAGACGGTGGAACAGTGATATATCCGTAAGAATCAGGCCTATACCCAGCAGCAGATAGCACAGACGGTGGTTGATCAGTCGGGACAATCCGCTGAAACCGGTCACTGTGGATTTGAGCATGGGCAGGTTGAAACCTATGTAGTCAAACAGATAATAGTACAGGTCATCAATGTAGAAAAGCGTTACGCCGATATACGCCAGCAGGATCACCATGGTGATAGCCTGGTTGTTGAGTATCAGCATCAGCGTGGTTGAAAGACCTACTATGAATACCAGTGTCGGTACTGACAGCAGCAGGAAATACCATATATAACTCAGGTAATCCAGATTGACTCCGTATTTGATAAGGCTCATTACGAGCGCAATGCCTGCAACTACCAGGTCAAGCATGAAAAACACCTTGAGAGTGGCCCACATCTTGCCCAGCAGATACTCCGCATTACTCAGCGGACGGGTATAGAACACCTCCGACGTGTCCAACTGCTTGTCACGTTTCAGATACTCCGATGCAAGGAATACCGATACTACTGCCTGTCCCACATTCATTACCAGCATGAAAAGATACGGGATGACAGACCTGTTAACCATCTCGGGCTGCTGAAAGGGCTGGAGGATATAAATAGATCCCAGTATTACTGCGGCCAATATTGCCAGAACCGCAAAAACCTTGAAGAACCAGCCTCGTACAAGCAGTTTAGTCTCGTACTTAGAAACTATGCGTATGTTAGTTATTCCCAGCATCAATCCTTATCCTTAATCTCAGTAAAATAAACATATGCATGCTCCAGGTTTGGAGGATAGTTCACTGCACCGTATCCGGGGTTCTCCTTTGACACAACCTGCAGATCCCATCCCAGGCCATGCGGAATTGTGGATATCACAGCATACTTCTGATTGATCTCAGCATACTGCTCATTGGTAACCTGGAGACGCCATACCTTGCCCTCTGTCTCATTGAGCATACCTGCGGGCGAACCGCGGAACATGACCTGGCCCTGGTTGAGCATGGCCATCTCGGTACATGAACTTGATATGTCACCTACAATATGGGTTGACAGGATGATTGTGGTATCCTTTGAACTGGCCTCGCTCAACAGGTTACGGAACCTGATACGCTCCTCGGGGTCAAGACCTGTGGTAGGCTCATCCACCACCAGGACCTTGGGCTTGTGAATAAGAGCCTGGGCAATACCCAGACGTCTCTTCATACCACCCGACAGATTCTGTGCGTATCGGTCACGGGCCTCATAGAGCCCCACCTGCTCCAGCATCTCGTCAACAGCCCTTCCGCGCTCAGAGGAATTGGTCATACCCGTAAGCGCAGCTGCATACTCCAGGAACTCACGAACCTTGTACTTGGCAAAGAACCTGAAATCCTGAGGCAGATAACCCAGAATGCGGCGCACCTCCTTGCGTTGTGTGCGAATATCATAGCCGCATACGTCTATCTGACCCTCGGTAGGTTCCATCAGTGTTACCAGGATACGCATCAGCGTGGACTTTCCGGCGCCGTTAGGCCCCAGAAGTCCAAACATCCCTGATGGTATCTCAAGGTTGATATCGGTCAGCGCTCTCTTCCCGTTGGGATAGTAGTGGCTTAACCCTTTAATACTTATCGACATTTCGTGTCAAACAGGACTACAATTACAAACTTTACTTTTTGTTTAACGCTGCGGCAATCTCCTCGGCACCGATAGAAAGGGTCACGTATGACGGTACGGTACGGGTGCAGCACTCATTCTCACCCCACAGGAACGGGTAGTCGTCCTTGTGCTCAAGCAGGTCAGGCTGCAGGAGTACCAGTCCGGGAGCCACGCCGCCGGGTATGAATGTGTAATCCGCACGGTTGTTTCCGTATGCGACCTTCTTGGTGTTTACGCCTACAGCGGTCACGAACGATACATTTGAGTACGGATGGTTGCCGTATATGAAATTAAGGCCTGACAGTACCAGTTCGGGATCAATCAGATCCGGATAGTAACGCCATACCATATAATTATTCTGAGCCCAACTGATAACACGCTCGCTTCCGCCCCATGTGCCGCCTGCTACGGGAACACCGTAAGGAGTGGATTCGGCTGTACGCTTGGCATCCTCTACGAATACGGGGATAACCTCACGGAGGCTGGCCTTGAAGTCATCATCCATATAAGGAAGCAGTGAGAGTGCGGTTGTAATGTTCACACGGGGAGCACGCATTGCGCTGCCGCCGCCGGTGCGGTTGTCCTCAACGCCCTGGGGAGCATTCTTGGCTGCCTCTATCTGTCTCATGACCATGGGCAGGAACATCTCCTTGTACTTGTCATCACCGGTCAGGAGCCACAACTGGATGGCTGCAGCGGAACGGTCACCGCCAAAGCCACGGCCACCGCGCTGCTGGTTTGCCTGCTGCTGTTGCGGACGGTTGGCCTGACGTGCCTGGAACTCGTCCATCTCCTTCCACAGCTTGAGAGCGTTCTTTTTGCAACGTTCCGCAGTTTCGGGAATGTAGGGGGCAAGTACGCGGGCTGCATGTGCCAGAGCGGCGCATACATTTGAGTTACCCATGGGATTTCCGCCGTTGTTGGTGAATGCAAAACGGTCATCGAGTGTACCTGAACGGTTTCCGCGAACCTCATAAGGCTTGAGGCTGGGATCATATATGTAACCGTCAGTGATGGTTACGGCATCACCCAGATGGTGATACTGATGCATGGTTCCCTGAACTATACCGCCGGCAATGAAACCGATGTTCTCTATCTGGGCGCAAAGGTTCAGAGCACCGTGCTCAACCTGCTGGATAACATCCGGCAGACCGTCCGGGCGGTGTATGTCAACGAACTGGGTCTTCTGGTCAATGAATGTCTGGTCACGCTCGGGACGCAGCACATCCCACATTTCGGCCAACTGGTTGGTCAGACCCACAACTGTACCTGACTGGATGTCAAAATCACCGGCGTCATACCATGCGCCTACTGCCAGGCCGGGTATGTGCTCGTAGGGTTTGTACTTGGTGTTTGTGGTGTTACCCATGCGGTAACCGTCCTGCTGCTGATAGTTGGTGGGAGCCTGAACGGCGTCATCCATATGGGAACGGCCATGCCATACGCGGTATGCCTCGTTGACCATCATATGATCCATCTGAACGGGCAGCCACACATCCATTGTGTTGTACCACTTGCCGTCATATACGTTCACATTGATGGGGAACGGATTTGTCTTGACGTTCTTGTACTCTATAAAGTATGTACCGGGTTCGCGTACTTCGCTGAAATCGCACTGTGCATAGTTGTAACGGTCATAGAACACGCCCCACTCCTTCACTGCGGGAGTAAGCGCCAGCGTGTGGCTGCCGTCGGCATTTACACGCCATATCTTGGCTTTGGCTGCAACCTTGTCGTTGCGGTCCAGTTCAATGACTGCCACCTTCTTCTGGGCGGGAGTATAACCTATCTGTGAAAAACCTACGTTGGGCTCACGTATCCACTCGGCATTGGGAGTAGGCTCAACCAGCCATTCCAGCACCTTTCCGGTCTTGCCACCGGGCAGATAGGAACGTACCACGAACGTACCGTTCTGAGAAAGGTCACGTCCGTCAAACAGGTTGATTTCAGCCTCGGAACTGAATGCCACGCGCAGAGACTCGTCTTCGGGAGCCAGAACCAGGTTATGGCCCTTTGAAATGGGTTTGGGAACGATGAACTCGTTACGTCCGCGGTCATCGAAAGTGGAGAGTCCGTAGAACTGGGTTATTTTCTCAGAGTTGGGACGCATCTCGGTGTCACTTGACGGATAGCGCGGGAAAATCTCCGACTGGCCGTCCATCAGATAAGTCTTGCCGAAATAGGTTGCGGGGAAGAACTCCATGTTCAGTCCGGCCTTACCCACAAGATTCCCGGGAACAGGATTGTCCAGTTCAACCCACATGCGGAATCCGGTACCCTCCTCCTTTACCTTGAGGTCATACTCGAATTCATAGTCCTGATACTTGAAATGGCAGCTGATTACGCCGCCCAGGGTATCGATGGTTCGCTCCGTAAGTGTGGAGTAGATATCCCACTGCTCCGGGGTGTTCATCAGACGCACGCCACCGCCGGTGGCAATACGGACACCGCGCTGGATAAGTTCCACACCGGCTGTCTTCTCGTCACAGAAAACACCCTGATAACGGTTGGAGTAAACCAGAACGTTGACACCTTGGGTTTCAAAATAGCCCCTTTCGTTGATCTCGAGCTTCCCGGGCTCCGTCCTGGAACAGGAAGCAAATGCACATAATGCGGCAATAATCGGCAGTATTCGTCTCATACCGGTAAGTTTCGTTGGTTAGTATGCAAATATAAAATAAAGCTCCTTATGAACGACCCTTTGGAACGCAATCTTAAGTATCTTTAAGCTTTGCTTTAAGATAACTGAACCGGTGGATAAAAAATAAGTTAACAATTTTTTTCTCCACTCGCCATGCAGTATCTTTGCGCGATAACCTGAACAGGTATGAAAAAACGCGTTTTAGTAACATACAACATGTTCCGCACGGGATATGCGGAACTCATCAAGAAATACGACGTAACCTTCCCTCCCGAAGGCCGTGAGACCTTCACCTACGATGAGGTCTATGAAATGCTCCCCGAGTATGACGTACTCCAGTCCATGTTCAATTTCCCCGTTGACCGCAAACTCATGGAGCGCGGTCTTCCTCGCCTGGAACTGGTAAGCAACTACGCCGTAGGATTTGACAATATCGACATACCCACAGCCACAGAACTGGGAATAGCCGTGACCAACACCCCGGGCCCCGTAACAGAGCCCACCGCAGACCTGGCATTCGGCCTGATGCTGGCCGTAGCACGGCGCATCACTGACGTAGACCGCCGTCTGCGCATTCCCGGAGCACTTGAATGGACACTTCTGGCCAACCTGGGTTACTCCTTAGGAGGCAAGACACTGGGAATCCTGGGCATGGGACGCATAGGTCAGGCACTTGCACGCCGCGCCAAGGCCAGCTGCATGAACGTGATCTATCACAACCGTCACCGCGTAAGCCCGGAGATAGAGCAGCAGTACGATGCCAGATACGTTGAATTTGAGGAACTTCTCAAAACATCTGATTTCATATCGGTCAACGTCCCCTACTCCAAGGACACGTGGCACCTGATAGGCAAAGAGCAGATAGAACTCATGAAGCCCACCGCTATCCTGGTAAACACCGCCCGCGGACCCATTGTCGATGAACTTGCGCTGGCCGATGCCCTTAAGAACAAGCGTATCTGGGGCGCAGGTCTGGACGTGTTCGAGTTCGGCGACAAGGTAAGCCCCGAGATACTGGCATGTGAGAACGCCGTCATCACCCCGCACGTAGGCACACAGACTTACGATGTACGCAACGAGATGGCAGAATTCGTATCACGCAACATCATCAACTTCTACGAAGGCGGTCCTGTTGCATTCGTCAACAAGGTAGAAAAGAGAAAATAATGGCTGCCGAGAGTCTGCTACAGAAACTGGATGACCTTGAGGCCCGTTTCCACGAGGTCAGTCTGCTCATAACAGACCCTGCCGTCATAGCCGATATGAAGCGGTTCGTCAAACTGAACCGTGAATACCGCGACCTGGAGCGCATATCACAGGCACGTACCGAATATGTAAGTCTTCAGTCAAACATTAGCCAGGCCAGGGAACTCCTGGGTGAAAGCGACCCCGACATGCGCCAGATGGCCCGCGAGGAACTGGACAGTTCAACAGCCCGTCTGGAGGTACTTGAGGAGGAGATCAAGCAACTGCTTATCCCGGCCGATCCTCAGGATGAGAAGGATGTGGTGATGGAGATTCGCGGCGGCACAGGCGGTGACGAGGCCGCCCTCTTTGCCGGTGACCTGTTCCGCATGTACTGCAAATACTTTGAGACTAAAGGCTGGAAGTACGCAGTCTCTTCATGCTCGGAGGGCACATCCGGAGGATTCAAGGAGATCATATTCACCGTCAGCGGTGAGAAAGTATACGGCACGCTCAAATATGAATCAGGCGTACACCGTGTACAGCGAGTGCCTGTAACGGAGACACAGGGTCGCATCCACACATCGGCCGCAACCGTAGCCGTCCTGCCCGAGGCCGATGCCTTTGAGGTTGAGATAAACGAGGGCGAGATCAAGTGGGATACGTTCCGAAGCGGCGGTGCCGGCGGTCAGAACGTGAACAAGGTAGAGTCAGGTGTAAGACTCCGATATAATTGGAAAAATCCCAACACCGGAGTTGTCGAGGAGATACTCATTGAGTGCACCGAGACCCGTGACCAGCCCAAGAACAAGGAGCGCGCGCTATCACGCCTGCGTACCATGATTTATGACCGCGAGCATCAGAACTACATGGATGACATCGCAGCCCGCCCCAAGACGATGG
>JAZMZT010000056.1:0-1870 GCA_045586125.1 Bacteroidaceae bacterium
CACCATCAAGAACCTGCCTCTGACGATCACCGATGCCTCTGGCAAGGAAATTGATGTAGTGACGCTGGACTTCAATTCCACTGATTGGACAAAGGGTGAGGACGGCTATTACTACTACAATTCTCCCGTTGAACCTAATGAGAGTACTGCGCGCCTCTTTAATACAGTCAAGTTCGCCAAGGAGATGGGCAACGAGTATCAGGGCTGCAAAGTGATTATTGATGTTTACGCAGAGGCCGTACAGACGGCAAATAACCCCAAACTGGACGAGGGCAAAACATTGGATGATGTGAACGTTTTGACCGACGTCAAGGGTTGGCCTGAAGCGTAAGGAAGGAGGAATTGCAACATGAAAAAGATGAAACGAGTAATTGCACTGTTCCTGTGCCTCCTTATGCTCTCCTCTCTCGCCCCCATCAGTGTCTTTGCAGAGGGCGAAGTGCCCGGCGACAATGATGTTGTGGTAACAGAAGTATGCGGGGAATGCGGCGGATCTGGCGCACATACAGAAACCTGCTCCTTGAATACGATCAACCTTATGAATCAGAATGACACGGTGGTTTGTACTGTGTGTGGTGCCGAAAACTGTGAGGCTACCCATGTCTACTGCGACACCTGCGAAAAGTACGACTGCGGTCTGACCCATACCACCTGCGATAAGTGCGGCACGGTGGACTGCCAGAGCACCCACGAAGCATGGTGTGATACCTGCAAGAAGGACAGCTGCGGCGTAGACCATACCACCCCTGCCGACAATAACGGCGAAACGGTTGGTGGCAACGATGTAGGCTGTAATGAGTGTAAGCAGTTAGAGGGCCACTTGGATACCTGCTCTCAGTATAAGGCTCCTGTGACTAAGTGTGAACACTGCGGCATCGAGCTGACCGAAGGTGCAGTGCATCTGGATACCTGCCTGACCCACTGCACCTGTGAGCCTGTTGAGGGCGTGCATCAGGAGGGCTGCAAACTCTATGTGGAGCCTGTTGAGGAAATTGCAGAAGATAACGGTCCTCAGGTTGGCGATAAGATCTGGATCAAGCGCGGGTCCATGGTTTACAAGAACATGGATGACAATCGGGGCCATAAGCTGGTTCTAAATTACAATGTGACCATTGATTCCATTGAATATAACGAAGAAGGCGAGGCCATCTGGTATCGATTCAGCCCTGCCGTTATGTGGTTTGGTAAGTATGAGTATGTCCATGTGGAGAACACCTCTGTGGATGAGCCTGACGATGAAGATGCCGGTAGTGGGGAAGAGACCACGATTGGTGATACGGTTATCCGCGTGACGGGCGTTCCCGAGGATGTTTCTCTTAATGTGAGCGGCGTATCTGAGGAGCAGTATCATAGCGACCTCGACAATTATATTGATCAGAATTCCGAACTTCTCTATGTATATGACATTACCCTGACGAATCCTGACGGCAGTGAGTGGCAGCCCCAGAGTGGTCAGTCCGTCACAGTGACTCTGGATTTCATGGGTTTGGGCTTGCCTGACGGAAACAAGATTAATGTTCTGCATGAACATGATGGAGAACTGCGGCCTTTGGGTGAATATTCCATCGAGGACGGCAAGTTGTCCTTTGAAACGGATGGTTTCTCGAAGTTCTATTTCTATATTACATATACCTTCGGCGGACATGTATTCACTATGTCTGGTGGAAGCACGGTACGTCTGTCTGAGATTTTGCAAGAGTTAAGTATTTCGTATAGCATCGGCGACGTGGCAAATGTAAACTTTAGCAATCCTGATGTGCTGAAGATCACCCAAATCGGCACTGACTGGGAACTGGAGTCCCTTGCCTCCTTCGGTAGCGAGGAGACCCTGACCATTACCTTCACTGACGGCGAGATCATTGAGATCGCC
>JAZMZT010000057.1:0-3402 GCA_045586125.1 Bacteroidaceae bacterium
TCGTCATAGATGAACGAGAAGTCAACAAGCTCGTTAATCAGGCGTAACTTATTGTCTTTGGGGACTACAATGTCGTAAAGTGATGAGTAGTCCGAGAAGTGTAATGAACCTTGATTTGGAAGCATAACGCTTTGTGTTTCAATGATATAAAGATAATAAACAATCCGCAAACCACCAAAAATAATTGAAATAGTTTGCGGATTATTAGATTTAATCTTCTATGCTATCCTAGGGACTTTTTCAGTGGCCTCGCTGTGAACGGGAGGGGCCCGCGCCGTAGGCGTGGGAGGGATAGGGCCGTAGGCCCGTAGTTTCAGAGATTATACCCCTATTCTGTTCTCCTTTTATTGTTGTTGAGGACGGGGTCCGCGGTTGGGGCGATGCTTTTTCTTCTTTTTCTTTTTGTCGAAACGTGACAGATCCTCGTCGGTGAGGATGTCGTTCTCTATGCGTGAATCGGTCTTGACGACAGTCTCATCCAGACTCAGGGGTTTCTGACCCTTGCGGTTCATAGCGATAATCTCAAGGGCGCGCTCCGGAGTGATAGTCTCCACGTTGGCTGCAAACACCTTGTCAGTTGAGTATGATAACTGTCCGTTAAGGATATCGGCCTTGAAGAAATAATATGTACTGTCTTTGGTCTCCAGAGGAATGTCGCGTGAGGGGAATCCCTTCTGTGCCTCTACATAAGCGTCCACCTCATAGTTGAGGCAGCACTTGAGTTTGGCGCACTGGCCTGCCAGTTTCTGCGGGTTCATGGAGAGATCCTGGAAACGTGCGGCACCGGTTGAGACCGATACAAAACTGGTCATCCAGGTGGTGCAGCAAAGTTCACGTCCGCAGGGGCCGATGCCACCAATGCGGCCTGCCTCCTGGCGTGCACCGATCTGCTTCATCTCAATACGTACGTGGAACGCATCGGCCAGCACCTTGATAAGCTGGCGGAAATCCACGCGGCCATCGGCAATATAGTAGAAGATGGCCTTGAGACCGTCACCCTGGTACTCCACATCACCAATCTTCATCTCCAGACCCAGGTCCTTGGCAATCTGGCGTGAGCGTATCATGGTGTCGTGCTCGCGGGCCTTAGCCTCGGCATACTTCTCCATGTCAACCTCACGGGCCTTACGGTAGATGCGCTTGATCTCAATGTCGGGGCGCAGGTTAGCCTTCTTCATCTGGAGTTTTACCAGACGGCCGGTCATGGTGACCGTGCCTATGTCATGTCCGGGATTGGATTCCACAGCCACGATATCACCTTTCTCAAGAGGGATATTGTTGGAGTTGATAAAGAATCCCTTACGGGTGTTCTTGAACTGTACCTCAACATATTCGCCCTCATCGGCCCCGGGCACACCTGCCAGGTAGTCAAATGAGTGGAGCTGGCCCATTCCGCGGCCGCAACCCTTGCAGCAGATACCGCCGCTTCCGTTATTGAGTATGAAATCCTGATCCATATTATTGCTTCATTAGCATGATGGTCTTGAGTGACATGTCAAAAAAGACCATCTTGGAGTTAACGTTCTGTTCTATATCTCTTTGGGCATCGGACAGCATATCCATGAGTCCGATGATATTGTTCTCATTCACAAACGGGGCGAACTTTACCGAGAACTGCCGCTCCTGCTCAGTCAGGTAATTGAGGTCAGGGTTGTGGAAGTTGCAGATAAAGTTCTCGCGTATCATGCGCTGGCAGTAGGCAAGGAACCGTTTCTGCCACTCGCGACCTCCGCCGGCTATGCTCTCCGACCACCGTTTCAGGTCTTTGAGTTTGCGGCCGTAAGACAGACGCATCAGTTGGGTAAAGTAGTCAAAGAACTCATCGCTCTCTGCATTTACGCGCAGTGCGCTTATGGCCTTGAGCCAACTGCCGCCGCTCAGGTGCGCAATCTTTTGGGCCGTATCCTGATCCAGCTGATAGCCCGGGCCCTGAAGCCTTGATTCAATCTCCTGCTCCGGAATGCGCCTGAAGTCTATGCGCTGAGTGCGGCTCAGTATGGTCTCCAGCATCTGCTCGGGGGCATCGGTTGTAAGTATGAATACCGTCTGGGCAGGCGGCTCCTCAAGCAGTTTAAGCAGGGAGTTGGCGCACTGCTGGTTCATCTTCTCGGCATGCCAGATTATCATTATCTTGTAACCGCCCTCTACGGATTTGAGTGAGAGTTTGGATGTAATACGCTCGCTCTCGGTCACAAATATGCTGGCCTGCTTGTTTTCGGCATCTATGGCCGATAACCACTCCTCAAAGCCAAAGTATTGCTGCTCCAGCACTGTCTCGCGCCAGGTCTGTATCTCGTCGTCCGATACGGTTGACCGCTCCGAGGTCTTGCTTTTGTTTATTACGGGGAATACAAAGTGCAGGTCGGGGTGGACCAGTTTGTCCATCTTGACGCAGGCAGGGCACTTGCCGCAAGAGTCAGCGGAAGTGCCTTTGTCGCGGCACAGCAGATAGCGCGCAAACGCAATGGCTGTCTGCAGTTTGCCTACACCCTCGGGACCGCAGAACAGCAGTGCGTGGGGCACAGTACCGGCCTGAGCGTCCTTAATGAGCCGCTCAATCACATCCTGCTGTCCTATTATGTCCCTAAAGTACATTTACTTCAAAATGCTGCAACCCTGGCAAGGTTTCAATTGCTTGAAGAAGTCATTTCCCTTATCGTCCACCAAAATGAAGGCGGGGAAGTCCTCAACCTCAATCTTCCAGATGGCCTCCATGCCAAGCTCGGGATACTCGACGCACTCGATTGACTTGATGTTGTTCTGAGCCAGGATGGCAGCGGGACCGCCAATTGAACCCAGGTAGAATCCGCCGTGTTTCTTGCAGGCATCGGTAACGGCCTGTGAGCGGTTACCCTTGGCCAGCATGATCATTGATCCGCCGTTATCCTGGAACTCATCCACGTAGGGATCCATACGTCCGGCAGTGGTGGGGCCCATAGAGCCGCAAGCCATACCGGCAGGTGTCTTGGCGGGACCTGCGTAGTAGATGGGGTGCTCCTTGAGGTACTGGGGCATAGGCTCACCTGCATCAAGGCGTGCCTTGATCTTGGCGTGGGCTATGTCGCGACCTACTATGATTGTGCCGTTAAGGCTCAGACGGGTGCTTACGGGATACTGTGAGAGCTGCTTGCAAACCTCGGCCATGGGGCGGTTCAGGTCAACCTTTACGGCATCGCCCTCACCGGCCTGACGGAGTTCCTCGGGAATCAGTTCGTATGGTTTGTCATCCATCTTCTCAATCCAGATACCGTCCTTGTTGATCTTGGCCTTGATGTTGCGGTCGGCACTGCAGCTTACACCCAGACCTATGGGGCAGCTTGCACCGTGACGCGGCAGACGGATAACGCGTACATCGTGAGCCATATACTTGCCGCCGAACTGTGCGCCCAGACCAATCTTGTA
>JAZMZT010000058.1:0-7100 GCA_045586125.1 Bacteroidaceae bacterium
TGATGCCGATATTGATGCGCCTGAAGCATGGGCATTAACGATGGGTAGTGAAGATATTGTTATAGCAGTAATTGACAGGGGTGTAACTTCAGATCATCCTGACCTGCCTAATTCAAGGCAGGTTAGACTAAATGGAAGCAATTTTGGTTCTGGTGATATAAACGACCCATCACCAACAAATAATCAAAATCATGGAAATGCCTGTGCAGGGATCATTGCGGCGACGGCAAATAATAATGAAGGTATTACAGGAATTGCACCCTTGTGCAAAATAATGCCTGTTAGGACCGATGAATCGTCAACTTGTTCTCAAATTGCAAATGCAATTCTTTTTGCTAATACAAACGGAGCTAATATTATTTCAAATAGCTGGGGTTATAATACCTCTATTAATGATTTTTCTCCTGCAATTATTTATGCAATGGAATATGTGACAGACCATAACTCCTTGATTTTGTTTGCAGCTGGCAACACTGCTAGTCATGTAAATGGGAATGATGGCTACGTTATGTTTCCCGCTAATCACAAAATGCAAGGAATGTTAGCCATAGGAGCTTCTGATAGATATGATCAACAATCAGACTATAGTCCTACGGATACTTGTATTGATATCGTAGCGCCATCTCATAGAGCGTACCCTTACACCTATAATCCCGATAATTATAGTTATACAGGTATACCAGGAGAAAACCTTGATATGTGGACTATTGATATCCCAGGCAATAGTGGTTATAATCCTTGGCCATCTGATCAGCCTTCCTATATCACAATAGGCTACACATTGCCTGATACTGGTACTAATTATCTATCTTATACAGGTCTTTTTGGAGGAACATCTTATGCTTGTCCAGTGGTAGCAGGAGTAGCAGCTTTGGTGTTGTCAATGAATCCAGAATTGTCTCCTCAGAATGTTTGTAATGTTCTCACTAGTAGCGCCGATAAAGTTGGGGGATACATATATAATACCAATGGAAAATGTGATCAAATGGGATATGGTCGTGTCAATGCAAATAATGCTGTCTGGATGGTATGTGATACCACTTTCTATATTAATAAACAAGTAAATACAGGAGTTAACACAGTGGTAGGTTGTGATATATATATGGAGAATGTCGTTATTCATAACAATTCCACGTTAAAAGTGCGACCGAGGAATGATTTAAAGATTGGCAATAGGTTATATGTTGCACCAAACTCTGTCCTTGATATACGTCATTATTAATAATTCGAGATAATTGTTCCGGCCAACTAAATTACATATTATGAGAAGTTTTTTTAATTGGGCAAAGTGTTTGGCCTTTGCCATAATGACTGTAAATCCTTCTTTGTTGAAAGGTCAAGACCTCATTTCTTCTATCGTTAGCAGCGATAATCTTTACATCTACTCTCAATCTTATTCCTCATCAGACCTTTACGGCTCAAAAGGTCCTGTAGAACAGGTGTTCTTAAGCACAGTATCAGATGAGTTAATCATAAAGAAAAAGACTGATGTATCTCAAGTTAAGGTTGCCGAGGCCATATCAAACAACCTTCCTTCAGCTCAGATAGGTTGGGTTAAGAACCATGACGATGTCTGTATGGTGATTGCTGACAAAAATGACATTGAAACCTGTATTGCTGATTTGATATCAAATGATGACATCATAAGCATCAGACCTGGCTATATTAGAAGAGTTTACGTGGATTTGATGAAGCTATATCCTGTATGTAGGGTGGCAACCTATGGTTTTGATGATCAGATTTACGTTGAATTAAAATCAGAGTTCTCAAATGAAGCCCAAACCCTAATTGAATCGTTGGGCTTTAGAACTGAACTGACTCCCGATTCTAATACATTGACACAGTTTATATATGTGCCTAAAGAATCGGATATTCTTTCTATTGCCAACACCCTATATGAAAGTGGCTATTTTATATCATCCCGTCCGTCATCGCACATTGTAGTTAGAGATATTGAGGTAGTTCCGTTTGATAAAACAGATCTCGATTTCTATTACAACTTGGATGGAAGTAAACATTATCTATACAAATCCCCAGGTCGTTTTATCATAAAAAAAGGCAAGGATACAGACAAGGCTGTGATAGAATCCGTTCTTTCCAAATACTTGGTGTTACCATCATATGTTTGGGCAACTGATAACCTTTGCAAAGTTGATATAGATGAATCTCTGGTTGATGACGCAATAGATCAAATAAGTAAAGAAGAATCTGTGTTGTTTGTGAGCCGAAGTTATCTGATGCCATCAGAATACGAAAAGACTATAGTTGAAGGAACAGATTATCCTAAAGACTACAATTACGACGAGAATATCACCATTAGATTTATTGATGGAGTTCCAGAGTCCAGAAAAGACAGCCTGAAAAATGCCTTAAATCTAAAAATGATAGAAGAAAACGTAGCTTTCTCCACATGGGCAGTCAACTCAACGGATGATATACTGCATATATGTAGAGAACTTTATGAAAGTGGGTATTTAAAATGTGCTACGCCCAATTGGGTGAATGGGTTCAAAATTATCTGGTGGTCATCTCCTGACCCTGAAACAACTATAAGAGAGACTACAGAGTCATCAATAGTTAGCGTGCTGTATTTTGATATGTTAGGCCGACCCGTAAACAACCCGTCCGGACTGACCATAGTGGTAACGCGTTACAGCGACGGCACCATCCGCACAGAAAAGAAGCTATTCAGATAAAAACAGAAATACTTGACGAAAAAACAAGTAATTTTGCATCAGAAAAAACAATTTAAGATGAAGAAGTTACTTGGTTTACTGGTTTTAAGCACACTTGTCATATCCTGCGGAGAGAACATTGAGAAGAAGGCGGGACACCACCTGGATAATGCGAAGGAGGCGTTCAGCATGGGTAATTACAATGTGGCAAAGCAGGAGATTGACAGCATAAAGATTCTCTACCCCAAGGCATTTGAGGCGCGCAGACAGGGCATCAGGCTGATGCAGCAGATTGAGGAGGCCGAGCAGATGCGTATCATCGAGTATGAGGACAGCATGATTGCCGTGGCTCAGGCTGCGTTTGACAAGATCAAGGCTGGCTACGCTTTTGAGAAGGATGAGCGTTATCAGGATATAGGTCTTTACACCATAAAGAGCCAGGCTCCGCAGCGAAATACAGACCGCACATACATACGCGCACAGGTGGATGAACTGGGACGCATGACACTGATTTCCAGTTACCGCGGAAGTTCATACATACATCACGACTGGCTTAAGTTGAGCGTGGGTGAGGTCTACGTGGATACCCCGGAGTCAAAAGACCGTCATGAATTCACTGACCTGGGTGTTTATTATGAGTGGCTGAGCTTTATAAACGGTAATGACGGAGGTGCCGCCGCTTTCATAAGCGCCAACAAGGATGCCGATATCCGATACACTCTGTACCGCAAGGCCGGTCAGGAGGAGAGCCGTCCGGTATACCGCAACCTCAAGTTGAACAAGGATGACCGATACGCAATTGCCAGCCTGTATGAACTGTCACAGGTGCTGCTGTCGCTAAACGAGCACAAGGACCTGCGTGACGAGGCACAGCGTCACCTTATGTTCATTCGTTCCAAGATGAAGGATGAATCAACTGAAGAAGGTGTTCAGGAAGATAAGTAGGATTCCTATCGGAGCCACTAACTTTACCAGATAGTAGATTGTAAGACTGAGCCAGCGCGGGATCCTGAGTTTTCCGCTGTTGGTAAGTTCATCCAGGAAGTTGGCACGTCTCAGACGCCAGCCGGCAAAGACAGCCAGCAGCAGGCCTCCTATGGGCAGCATAATATTTGACGTGATATAGTCAAAGAAATCAAACACGCTCAGTCCAAACAGTTTGAAACCGGCAAGCGGTCCGAAAGAGAGTGAGCAGAACGCTCCCACCACACCGCATATAACAAAGCAGAGAGCTACAGCCCTCTTGCGCGAGCGGTGCATCTCCTCAATGATGAATGCCACTACAACCTCCATAAGTGATATGGCCGATGTCACGGCAGCCAGCAGAAGAGCCAGGAAGAACAGTATGGCAGCCACATTACCCAGAGGCATCTGACTAAACACGCCCGGAAGCGTGATGAACACCAGACCGGGGCCTGCGCTTACATCGGGCTCCACACCGTTCATATAGGCTATTGCATAGACCGCCGGAATGATGGCCAGACCGGCAATGATGGCAAATGTCGTATCAAAGAATGATATCCAGGCCGATGACGCCAGAATGTTCTCATCCTTCTTTACGTACGATGCATACGTTAGTATGGTTCCGCAGCCTATGCTGAGCGAGAAGAACGCCTGTCCCATAGCCGCGATACAGGTATCGGCCGTAACCTTGCTGAAATCAGGTACGAACATATACTTGACGCCGTCCATGGCACCCGGCAGGGTAAGTGAGCGGACTACCACCATCACTATTATGACGAACAGCATGGTTATCATGACCTTTGACATTCGCTCAATGCCCTTGCGCACGCCAAAGACTATGATTGCTCCCGTCAGCCCCAGGAAAATGAGGGTATAGGCCAGAGGTTTCCACGGGTTGCTTATGAATGAACTGAAACTGAGTGCATAATCACCCTGAGCGTCAGAGAAAGCCAGGATGCATGAGTCAGCCAGATACTTGACTGACCAGCCTCCCACAACGCAGTAGAAAGAGAGGATGCAGGCCGATGCCAACACGGCCAGAAAACCTATCCAGCGCCATTTGGATCCGGGAGCCAGACGGTCAAAACTGCTGAACGGATTGGATGCGCCGCGTCGGCCTATCAGATACTCCGATACCATTACGGGCAGACAGAGCACAACCAGCATAATGACATACAGAAGTATGAATGCGGCCCCGCCGTTCTTTCCCATCATGTAGGGGAAACGCCAGATATTACCCAGGCCTATGGCGGATCCTGCCATAGCCAGAAGCATGCCCATACGGCTGCCGAATGTTTCGCGGGGCTTGAGTGCCATCAGAACAGTCTTAATATATCGTTAAGGTTGGCAAATATGAGTAATCCGAACAGGATTATCATACCGATGGTATTGGCCACTTCAAGGAACTTGTCACCCGGCTTCTTTCCGGTTACCACCTCAACCAGCAGGAACAGCACGTAACCGCCGTCAAGTGCGGGAATAGGCAGAATGTTCATGAATGCCAGTATGATAGACAGGAACGCGGTCATGAGCCAGAAGGCGTGCCAGTTCCACTTCTCGGGGAAGATGCTGCCTATGGTGCCGAATCCGCCCAGGCTCTTGGCACCCTCCTTGGTGAATACGTAACGGAAATCACCAACATAACTCTTCAGGGTGTTCCAGCCGTAACTGATACCGGCAGGGATTGAACTGAAGAATCCGTACTCTATCTCAACAGGCTCGTACTCATCGGTATAATGAACTATTCCTATACGGAAGTTTTCATCGGCAGTCACAGTGAGTGTGTCACGTCCTGCTCCGGGGCGTCCAATCACCAATGAGAGGTTGCGGTCTACATAACTCTCCTCGGCACGGCTTCGGCAATCGTTAAGTATGGTCTGGAACCTGGTCCATGTGGATGAGTTCTGACCGTTTACGCAAAGGATGGTATCACCGGCCATAAGTCCTGCGGCATATGCGCCACCGGTACCGGCAACGACGCTGTCAACGGTCATGGGACTCAATATTGAGACAAAAGGAACGGTGCGTGTAAAGTCAAAGAGGGAAAGGTCATCGGGCATGGCCAGGTCAACCTTCTGGCCGTCACGAAGTACGGTTACCTGCTTGGCCTTGGCTACGGCGCGGTAAAGGTCACCGTCAAACTCACGGGTGGCCTTGCCGTCAGTGGCGATGATTACGTCACCGTCACGGAAGCCTAAGGACTCAGCGTGCTCATTGAACTCCATTCCGTGTTTGAGACTCTGTGCGGGAATATAACTGTCACCCCACTTGCAGAGTACCATTGAGTAGATAAAGAAGGCAAGTATGAGGTTGAACATTACGCCGCCCACCATTATGAGCAGACGCTGCCAGGACGGCTTGGTGCGGAACTCCCAGGGTTTGGGCTCCTGCTTCATGGCAGCTACGTCCATGGACTCGTCAATCATACCTGCTATCTTGCAGTATCCGCCAAAGGGTACCCAGCCCACACCGAACTCAGTGTTCTCGGGTGAACGGCGCCAGTCATCCTCAGGCAGTGACTCAATATCTATGGGTTTGTAGGTTATCTCCTCCTTTCCTTCATAATTGAAGTGCTTCTCCTCCTCGTAGCTTTCGGGCACGTTGGGAGCAAAGAACTTGACACGGATCTTACCGTTAACGCGCTTGATACGGAAAAGTGAGAAACGGGGATTGAAGAATGCGTAGAATTTCTCCACCCTCACGCCGAACAGACGCGAGAACAGGAAATGTCCGAATTCATGGAATACTACAAGAATGGTAAGAGAAAGTACAAGTTGGATGAAACGGATCCAGAAAGTTGACATATCGATTAGGTTTAATTGTTCATTTTATTAATGACGCAGCCAGACGGCGTGCCTGGGCATCGGTTTCTATATACTCATCAAGTGTGGATTTCTCTCTGAATTCCGCACGTTCCATAGTCTCGGCTATGACATCACTCATCTCAAGGAAGCCTATCCTATCCTGCAGGAAAGCCGCCACACAAACCTCATTTGCCGCATTCAGTATGCAGGGCATGTTGCCGCCGCGCTCAATGGCCTTGTATGCCAGTGCCAGGTTGCGGAAACGAGTTGTATCCGGTTCCTCAAATGTGAGTGTACCCAGAGTGGTGAAATCAACACGCGGGAAATCGGCCTGCAGACGGCGCGGATATGAGAACGCATACTGTATGGGCAGACGCATATCGGGGGCACCCAGTTGAGCCTTGACGGCACCGTCGGCGAACTGAACCATAGAATGTATTACCGACTGCGGATGTACCACAACCTGTATCTTGCTGTACGGCACGCCAAAGAGCCACTTGGCCTCAATCACCTCAAAGCCCTTGTTCATCATGGTGGCTGAGTCAATGGTTATCTTGGCACCCATATCCCAGTTGGGATGTTTCAGGGCCTGCGCCTTGGTAACGGTCTTGAGCTGGTCCAGACCCAGTATGCGGAACGGGCCGCCGCTGGCGGTGAG
>JAZMZT010000059.1:0-15159 GCA_045586125.1 Bacteroidaceae bacterium
CCGTAGATGCCCTGAAGGGAAATGAGGACCACGAGGCATTCAACGGCAAGACCGTTACCGGTGCTCAGGAACTTCTCTATGCAGCAGCAGTAGCCGGTGACCTGCGTGACAACTGCTATCGTCTGAGCGTATCATGGAATCCTGATGCACCCCAGGCCTGGCAGGAGCGTTGCGAGGAACTGGAGGTTCCCGTTACACTGTCAGGTTCCGATAAGACATACGGCGAGAACATGCTTGGCGCAGCTCAGGCAGGCAGCACCTACGCCACATGGCAGGAGACAGCATCATCAATACTGGTAGCCGGATGCTCCAACATCTGCAACGAGGTTGCCAACGTAAAGATGGGTAACGCCCACAGCGGTGAGGATATCAACTATATAGAGTCACCCTACAGCAAGAAATCATTCCAGGATTTCATAGACAACATACTGAGCATCCAGTACTCTCTCTACGGAAAGGCCGGAGCCACCGCACCTGAGAGCAAGTCACTCATCAACATACTCAAGAATTACAAGTATGACGGAGCCGATGCCCTGCAGACCAAACTCAACGAATCCGTAAACGCCCTGAAAGAGTGCCAGAAGAAGGGTGCATTCGTAGATATCTATCGCGACAGTGCCGTTCAGGATGCAATGGATGTCATAAATGAACTTGATGAAGAACTTAACAAAGCCGCACAGTGGATTGTTAAACAATAACTGACATGAACATAAAAGGATTAAGAACAGCCCTTGTTCTTGGGTTGACCGTTGCCGTCGGATGCACCGACGGCAATAACGGTATTAAGGAGAACGTCAACACCCGTGAGCCCGACGCCAAATACGTGGGCCAGGCAGTAGGTAATTTCAGTGCAGCCGAGTGGTATCCGGGCGGAGAACTGGGAACCACCGACAATGTCACTGCAGGATGCTACGAGGATGAGACACCTGCTGTAACAGCCCAGGGCCTCAGCATGGCATTCAACCTGGGTGAAGCCGCATTTGAGCGCAAGTACACCATAGCCACAGCTCCGTTCAAGGGACTAGGACCGGCCTATCTGCGTTCATCCTGCCTGGACTGCCATCCCGGTTACGGTCACGGCAAGCGCCAGAGTGAGTACCGCGCCACTTTCGGCAACGGTTATCTGCTTGTAGTCTATCATCCCGTTGACGGACAGAACAGCGACGACGGTCCGTATGTAGCCGAAGTCACCGGAATGCCCCAGACCAAAGCCACCTACCCCTTCCTGCCCCCTATTGAAGAGGAGAAGATAGATATCCAGTGGCTTCCCGTAACCGAGATGGAGAGCGGCCTGCCCATGAAATTCCCCGACGGCGAGGAATACAGCCTCATCTACCCCGAGGTAAACATACCGGCCGATGCCTTCAACACCAAGCCCACCCCGTACGAGACCGGCGCAGTGGCGTTCCGTCTGGAATCAACCATCGGAATAATCGGATCCGGACTTTTGGATGCCATACCGCAGGACAGCATCCGTGAGCAGTACCGCCGTGAGGCCCGTTTTGTGGAACTCAACCCCGCATTCTGGGATAAGGAGGCCAATGATTTTGCACCCACAGCATGGTACACCCTGGCCGACGGACAGTTTGCCGACGGCACCCCCGCACCCGCCGGCACCAAGATGGTAAAGCGTTTCACATACGCCATGACCCGCGCATCACTCCAGGACGGAGCAGGCGCCAACGCAATCTGGAACATCACCAATGTAAGCCGCAGCGACCGCCCAAAACTTTACACCACCACAGCCTGGGCCACCGCCATGTCAGAGAATCCAGATGTAATAGCAGCCATCAAGGCCGATCCCACATCACCCTACTATGCCGACGGGACCGATGAGGGTATCCGTGACGCCGTTCTGCACCTGCTTGATCCTGGAACCAACCAGTTTGACAACCAGTGGCATAACTTCACCGCCGATATGAGCGATGAGCAGTACTATGATTTCATGGTATGGCACCGCGGCCTCTCAATTCCCCGTGCCCGTAACCTGAACCGTGAGGAGGTACAGTTGGGCAAGGAGGTGTTCAACCGCATAGGCTGCGCCACCTGTCACCGTCCCTCATGGCAGACCACTGATGACAACCACTGGAAACCGGCAGTACTTGCCGACAAGGAACTGCCCCGTTATCAGGATCAGACCATCTGGCCATACACTGACATGATTCAGCATCGTCTCTACATGAAAAACGGCATTCACGGAAGTTGGTGCCGCACCACCCCGCTCTGGGGCCGCGGACTTTCCCTTACCAACACCGGAGCCGATGACCGCCTGCACGACTGCCGCGCCCGCAATGTCATCGAGGCCATCATGTGGCACGGCTACAGCAAGGAAAGCGAGGCTTATAGGGCTACTGAAAAATTCTATAACCTGTCAAAACAAGAACGTGACGCTGTTGTGGAATTCATCAATTCCATTTAACTTAGCGGTCATGAAATCACTTAAATACTTATCATTCGGTACAGCAGTCGTCATCATAATCATGATGGCGGCTGCCACCGTTATTGAGAAACTGTACAGTACTACGCAGGCTTTCCGATTGATCTATCACAACCCGGTGTTCATAGCGCTATGGGCTGTGTCTGCCGTATCGGGCGTTATTTACCTGATTAAACGCAAGACCATAAGGAAACCTGCCGTTTTCTTCCTTCACATTGCACTGGTACTGATCCTGGCCGGAGCCCTGGTCACCATGCTCACCGGTAAGCAGGGGCGCATGTACCTGCGTCAGGGAGAGGCTACCACCGAATGGGCCTCAGATGAGGGTTTCCGCCAGAAACTGCCATTCAGCCTGACTCTCCGGGAGTTCAACATAGAGTATTATGAAGGCTCGCGTGCCGCATCTGATTACAGCAGCACCGTGCATCTGGATGACCCCGATGCCGGAGTCAGCGCCACCCATACCATTTCCATGAACAACATACTCAAGTATCGCGGATACCGTTTCTATCAGGCCAGTTACGATGAAGACGGTCAGGGCAGCCTGCTCTCCGTCAGTCATGACCCCTGGGGCGTAGGCCTGACCTACACAGGTTATGTCCTGCTGCTTATCTCCATGATAGGGTTCTTTTTCCAGAAGAATTCAGGGTTCCGCACGGCAGTCAACAACCTGCGTAAACAGGCATCGGTCATTATCATACTCCTTCTTGCCGGAACCGCAACGGCAAAGGCATCCGGAGACCATTATGAACTTCCGGTACTGCCCGACAGCATATCGGCCCGCTTTGACCAGCTTCATATCTACTACAATGACCGTGTAGCACCGCTGCAGACCATGACCCGCGACTACAGCCTTAAAGCATACGGCAAAAACGGTTATCAGGACTATACCTCTACCCAGGTGGTTACAGGCTGGCTCTTCTGGTATGACTGGTGGAACGTGGTTCCGTTCAAACTCAAGAACAAGGACCGCGGCACCCAGGCGGAGACCGAGAAAGAGTCCATACGCATGCAGGCCGCATCGGGCAAGGCTTTCAGGATATTCCCCTTAAGGATTGACCCTCAGACCGGACTTGCAGTACAGCAGGGCGGCCGTGTGGAATGGTTCTCACCCAGCGATCCGCTGCCCGAGGAACTTGATTACGACACATGGGTATTCATACGCCGTTCCATTGACCTCATCCATGATGACATAAAGAAAGAAAACTGGGCCGAAGTGAGCCTGATTCTGGACAAGATAGTCAAGTACCAGCATAAGGTTGCCGCCGATGTCCTGCCCTCTGCCAGACATTTCCGTGCAGAGATGCTCTACAACAGGATATCCAAACCTATGATTCCGTTCATGGCCTCCATCACGCTGGGAATGATACTGTTTGTAATCACCGGCATCATGATGGGACGCGGCCGCAAGACGCCTGCATGGATGAGCAACTCCCTGCTGGTTGTATCCATCGTCCTGTTGGCTTACCTCACGCTTGTTCTGGGACTGCGCTGGTATGTATCGGGACACGCTCCGTTTGCCGGCAGTTACTCGGTTATGATGCTTATGGCCTGGCTCGTTTCAATAGCCATGATAGCACTTTACCGCAGTATCCCTGTAATTCAGCCCATGGGATTCATACTGGCCGGATTCACCATGCTGGTGGCTTCACTTGCCGGCTCCAATCCGCAGATAACGCACCTCATGCCGGTACTGCAGTCACCGCTTCTGAGCATCCATGTGCTCTGCATGATGGTTTCATATACGCTATTCGGACTTGTGGCCCTGACAGGTATAATGGGACTGGTTATGCCGCTGGAGGCATCGGCCAAACTGCGTGACGTAAGTCTGGTGATTCTTTATCCCGCCGTGTTCATACTGACAACGGGAACATTCATAGGAGCCGTCTGGGCAAACATTTCATGGGGAAATTACTGGAGTTGGGATCCCAAGGAGACATGGGCACTGATAACCCTGCTCATCTATGCCGCCATGCTTCACAGCAGCACGATGTCACGTTTCAGCAGGCCCAGGTTCTTCCACGCCTATTCAATTGCAGCCATCATCGCGGTTCTCATCACCTATTTCGGCGTGAACCTGATTCTGGGTGGCATGCACGCATACGCGTGACTTTACTGCAGATTGACCTCTGCAATATCTATCAGATTGTTTATGATGGCGTAAATGGTCAGACCGGCCGGCGAGTGTATCTGCAGTTTGGCCGTGATATTACGTCTGTGGGTGGTCACCGTATGTATTGACAGGAACAGCGCATCGGCTATCTCCTTGTTGGACATACCCTTGGCCACACATTTTATAATGTCTTTCTCGCGGTCGCTCAGCACTGCCACGCTGGCACTCTGTATTGTGTCCGATGCACTTCCCTGCGCTATATCAGTACCTGCGGATACTGATTTCTCCAGTTTCATTACAGCCGGAACAAACAGACGCTCCTCTATCTCGCTATGTGATATCAGGTCATTCTCACAGTTGATGATATCGTACAGGGCCGAGTTCAGAAGGTCATTATTGGGCTGACGATAGTGACGTATCACGATATCCTTGAGCTCCTTGAGTTTCTCGGAACCGTTGTCATGGCATGCCGAGTATTTGGATATGTTGAACTTTCCGGTGGGCAGTCCGTGCATCAGTTTCTCCACATATACGAATATGGTATCATTCTCATACTTCATGTGGTTCTGCACCTCGACGGTGTAGTCATCATAGAATTTGAGAATCAGGAACGCCACGTCGTTCACGTCATTGCAGTTGATGGCCTCAATGAGTTTGCGGCGTATGGTGGGCAGGATGAAATCACTGAAATAGTTATGGGCACGCTTAAGATACTCAATGATAGCCGGCAGCGAAACGGAATAGGCGGTATAGTTCTTTCCTGCTATCAGGTTTGCCACGGCCAGAAAGGTCTGGCAGTCAACACCGTTCTCACGGCATACCTCATTTATGGTACTGTCACCGAATCCGAACTGAATTCCGAAACGGCTGATTACAAGCAACATCAGGTTGTTGTCTTCTATCAGGTCCCTCATTTTGTCCTGTGGGACATATTCAGACGCTTTTACACCCATATTCTTATATAAAACAAGTCTAACTGAGTGCAAAAATAGCACTTTCGGCAATAATCCGTCATACTCACAAATGAGTATAATAACACAAAAGCGCGCATTAGGGAGAGTCCCCGATGCGCGCTTTTTTGCGTTTGAGAGTTAAGGATTACTTCTTCTTTTTGTCCTCCTTAATCTCCTCGGCCTGTGCTACGGGAGCATCGGCTTCCTTCTTCTTGCCAAGATACTCGGGCAGGTTCAGACCGGCCATGTTAAAGAGATCTGACATGGGAGGAACAGACTTCATGAGTCCGCTCAGAAAGTTTGCGGTCGATCCCTTTCCGTCGGCGCCGTTGCCTGAATCCCAAACGGTTACGTTGTCGAACTTGATACCCTTGATAGCCTCTACCTGAGTCTTTACAAGTTCCGGCATCTTCTCTGACATGAGCAGCATGAATGCCTTTGCGGCATCACCGCCTGCAGCCTGTACCATCTTGTCATAACCGGCAGCCTGCTTGGTCAGGATCTCATAGTAACCCTTAGCCTCGGCCTCCATGCGGGCATATATGGCATCGGCCTCACCCTTGGCGCTTACGCGGAGTTTCTCAGCCTCAGCCTCGGCGGCTATGATTATACGGTCCTTCTCAACCTGCTGGGCAACCAGAATGTTGGCCTGCTGGGTTGAACGCTCACGCTCGGCACGGGCGTTTTCAGCGTCACGCTCAGCGATATAGGCATCCTGCAGTGCCTTAGCCTGCTGTACCTTCTCAGCTGTTACAGCCAGACGGTTGGCCTCGGCCTCCTTCTCACGACGGAATGCGTCTGAGTTGGCAATCTCAACCTTGGCGTTGTTCTCACCCTGTACGGCTACGGCGTTGGCCTGCGATGTACGGATACGGGTCTCCTTAACGGCCTCGGCTTTACCGATTTCACCGTTTCTATCCTGCTCTGCCACGCTTACCTTAGCCTCGTTGATGGCCTTGGCGGCAGCCTCCTTACCCAGAGCCTGGATATATCCTGACTCATCCTTGATATCGGTTACGTTTACGTTGATAAGACGAAGACCTATCTTCTTGAGCTCAACCTCAACGTTCTTGGAGATATTCTCCAGGAATGTGTCGCGGTCGCTGTTGATCTCCTCAATGGTCATGGTAGCGATAACCAGACGCAGCTGACCGAACAGGATATCACGAGCCAGTTCCTGAATCTCATCGGCTGTGAGTCCCAGCAGACGCTCGGCGGCGTTGTTCATGCTGTCGGGCTCGGTCGATATACCAACGGTGAATCGGCAGGGAACGTCCACGCGGATGTTCTGACGGCTCAGGGCGTTGGTCAGGTTGGCATCTATGGAAATAGGTGTCAGGCTCAAGTATGCATAGTCCTGGATAACGGGCCATACAAACTTACCGCCACCGTGGATACACTTGGCACTGCCGCCTCCTGTCTTACCGTAAACTACCAGAATCTTGTCAGAAGGGCAACGTCTGTAACGGCGGATGATTGTTGCAAACAGAATGAAAAGGAGTACAACTCCTATCACTACGAGAATTGAAATACTACTTGAATTCATTACTTAACTTATGTATTAAATTGTTATTATTCAAATCTTTACTTTACAAGAAGGAGGTCATCGCCCAGGACTTCTACTATCTCAACCTGACCGCCGGTGGGAATCTCAGCGTCATTGTCGGTAACAGCATCAATCTCATGGACTGAACCCTTTACACTCAACTGCACCTTGCCGCGTCCTGAACGGGCAGCAGGGATACGCAGGTACACATCGGCCTTAAGACCTACGGTCTCACTCATCTTGAAACTGCCGTCATGTGAGAGTTTCATGACCTGACGGAACATGAACACGAATGCCATCACAAACAGCAGACCTACTGCAATGGCCAGCAACTGGAGCAGCCAGCGTTTTTCAATGTCATCAAACAGCAACACGCCTGCCCAACCGTATCCGAGAAGGAAATTGATCAGGTTACGGAAAGAGAATACTCCGCTCAGGGCACCGTCCTCCATGGAGTCAACCGAACCGTCCATCGGGCCGGCGTCAACGTCCGCATCGGTACCCAGGCCTATGAATGTCATGATAGTCTGAATGATAAATACCAGAGATGCACAACAAGCGATAGTCCAGAAAAACTTCTGTAATGGTTCCAGGGAATTAAATAATTCAATCATAGGTTAGAAAACAATTATTGGTTTGTTAAACATTTAGTTTATGGCCTTAAAAAAGAGGACCACTTTTCTACAAAAATAGTGATTCCTTTGGATTAATGACACTCCGCAAAGAAAAAAAAGTAACTTTGCGTAAAATTACAATCAACCGGTGCTGAATGGAACTCCCGATGTATGACACACTGCTTAGTCTGCCCCTTTTTCAGGGTATGAGCCAGGCCGATTTCAACAGCCTGCTGCAGAAGATACGTCTGGATTTTGTCCGTTATGAGGAGGGCGGTTCCATAATCAGCGCAGGTGACCGGTGCAAAAGTTTCGCGTTCCTGATAAACGGAACCTTAGAGAGTTCCCGCCAGGGTATGGACGGCAACCTTTCATTCATGGAACAGATAGACGCCCCCTTCCTTATTGAACCTTACTCCATGTTCGGACGCATGGGTTCCTACCAGCGCTCCTACACTGCCGTCACCCCCTGCAGTTTCCTCATGGTCGACAAGCAGTACATCTACACCGAACTTGGCAAGTACAACATCTGCCGCATGAACCTGCTCAACATACTGAGCGGCCGCGTTCAGCAGTTGGACAGCCACCTCTGGACACTTGAGGGAGCCTCTCTGAGAGACCGCATAATCCGTTTCATCAAGGGTTTGTCCGATACACAGACGGGCGTCAAGAAACTGAGCATCAAGATGAATGACCTGGCAATCCTGATGGATGCCACAAGACTTAACGTATCGCGTGAACTGAACGCACTCGAGGCCCAGGGGCTCATATCCCTGCGCCGCAAGGAGATTTTCATTCCCGCGCTTGAGAACCTGATTTAAAAATGGACGAAGCAAAAAAAGCAGCTCTTGACCGCCGATACGCACGCATGGCCCTGATCTGGGCCGAAAACTCATACTGCGTACGCCGCAAGGTGGGTGCCCTGGTAGTCAAGAACAACATGATCATATCCGACGGGTACAACGGCACCCCCACCGGATTCGAGAATATTTGCGAAGATGAGAACAACGTATCCAAACCTTACGTACTCCACGCCGAGGCCAACGCCATAACCAAACTGGCCCGCTCATCAAACAGCAGCGACGGTGCAACGCTTTATGTCACCGCATCTCCTTGTATAGAATGTGCAAAACTGATTATCCAGTCAGGCATTAAACGCGTAATCTATACCGAGCAATACCGGCTCACAGACGGAGTTGACCTGCTCAAGCGTGCAGGAATTGAAGTTATTTATCTGGACTTGAACACTGAGAACACTGAAAAATGAAGACACTGAAAACAATCATCCGCATACTTTTCCTTCTTACCATGGGCTTCTTTCTTGGAACAGAAGTCATGATAGGCGTATTCAAAAGACACCAGCCGCAGTTTACCCGTTCCTCAAGTCCCGGCTCACAGAAGGTCGAGACGCTCATCAAGGCCATTGACCGCAAATATGTCGATGTGGTCGATATGGACTCTATCATGGACCGCGTACTGCCCACGATACTGCAGGAACTTGACCCCCACTCGGCTTACTATCCCGCCGAGGAGACCCAGGAGAGCAACGATGAACTGCACGGCAGTTTCTCGGGTATCGGCATACAGTTTTCAATTCAGGATGACACCATTCGCGTAAACAACGTCATACACGGAGGTCCGTCCGAGAAGGTGGGCGTGCTGGCAGGTGACCGCATCGTCCTTATCAACGACTCCCTGTTTGCCGGCAAGAAGATTCCCAGCAACGAGGTTGTCAAGAACCTTAAGGGTCCCAAGGGCACAAGCGTAAAGATCAGTGTAAAGCGCAGCGACGAGCCCGAACTGGTGGATTTCACCATCGTACGCGGTGACATTCCCGTCAAGAGCGTTGACGCAGCATATATGATTTCACCCCAGGAGGGCATCGGCTATATCATGATCAACAAGTTCGGCGAGACCACTTTTGCCGAGATGCTGACCAGTCTGGCCGACCTGAGCAGCAAGGGCATGAAGAAACTCATCATTGACCTGCGCAGCAACACCGGCGGTTACCTGGGTGCAGCCATCCAGATGGCCAACCAGTTCCTCCCCAAGAATGACCTGATTGTCTACACACAGGGAGCCCACAACCCCACCGCCAAGCAGTATGCCGACGGACGCGGCCATTACCAGACAATTCCGCTCGTGGTAATGATTGACGAGTCATCTGCATCGGCCGCCGAGATATTCACGGGAGCCATTCAGGACAACGACCGCGGTACCATTGTAGGCCGCCGTTCATTCGGTAAGGGACTTGTGCAGGAGCCTATTGACTTTGCCGACGGATCAAGCATACGCATCACAATTGCCCGCTACTACACCCCGTCGGGCCGATGCATACAAAAGCCTTACGGTGAGTCCGATGAGGACTACGCAATGGATATCATCAAGCGTTACGAGCACGGCGAGTTCTTCAGCGCCGACAGCATCAAGCAGAACGAGAATGAGGTTTACAAGACCAAGGGCGGCCGTACCGTTTACGGCGGAGGCGGTATCATGCCTGACATCTTTGTGGCTCAGGATACCACCGGCTACTCAAAGTACTACTCGGATGTTTTGCGCAAGAGCCTCATCAACAAGTACTCATTCAAGTATGTTGACAGCAACCGCGCCGCACTTGCCAAGTGCAGGACATTCTCTGAGATTGAGGCATATCTTGATGCAGACAACGTGCTCAACAAGTTCTACGATTATGCAGCCAAGAACGGTGTGAAGCGTGACTACAGCCTGTCTGCCCCCGCACGCAAGCAGATGCGCACCGCCGTTTACGGAAACATAATCTACGACGCGCTGGATATGCAGGATTACATAGCCTTCATAAACCAGACCGACCCCACAATCACAAAGGCTGTCGAGGCCCTGAAATAATCACTTCAAAACGATTTGGGTAATGACCTGGGCTCCGGCCTGGGCATTCAGCCGTGCCACAAGTTCAGTGCGGCGCATCATGAGTTCGTTGCGGAGCGCCGCCGATGATACGGTCACAAATAGCACCTGATTGTAAATACGGATTTCCTTTGTGTACCTTGAAACAGCAGGTCCCAGCACCTTGTCCCAGGCCTGGATCAGACGGTGCTCGTTCAGGGGAGTCTCAAGCCCCATCTCACGCAGGTACTGCATGATCACGCCGCCAACCTTCTCTGACTCAGTCTTTTTCATATCACCTGACCGTCCTGAACGGTAAACACACGGTAATCACATCCGGCATTCTCCATGATGCCGTCAATATGGTTCCTATCTACATCGGTAATGAATACCTGTCCGAATTTTTCGTTGTCCGATACCAACGCGATGATACGCCCCACCCTTGCCGAATCCAGACGGTCGAATATATCGTCAAGCAGCAGTATGGGACGCTTGCCGCACGACTCGCTGAGCAGGCGGTACTGCGCCAGTTTGAGTGCCACCAGGTAACTCTTGTTCTGACCCTGTGAGCCCTCGCGGCGTATGGGATATCCGTCCAGGTTCATCTCAAGTTCATCCTTGTGGATGCCGTGCAGCGAATAGCCTGCGCTGCGGTCCTGGTATCGGCCCTCTTCAAACTGTTTCATCAGGTCGCCGCGCTGGGCGTGTGATGTGTATGAGAGAGAAACCTGCTCGGTAGCATCGCCTATGAGTGAGTACATCTCCTGGAAATAGGGCACCAGACGGTCGGTCAGGGCGCGGCGCTTCTCAAAGATCTTCTGCCCCGTATCGGCCATGGTCTGCTCCCACATCAGGAAGAGTTCGCGGTCGGGTTCCACCTCCATCTTGAGCAGGGCGTTACGCTGCTGCACCGCCTTATTATATGAAATTAGGAGTTTCAGGTACTCGGTATCGTACTGCGATATGATGATGTCCATGAAACGGCGCCGTTCCTCACTTCCGCCCGATATCAGTTCAGTGTCCTGGGGCGACACCATCACCAGCGGAATATAGCCTATATGGTCCGAAAATCTCTGATAATCCTTGCCGTCACGCTTCATCTGCTTGCTCTTGCTCTTGGACACGCATGCTATCACGGTACGCTCACCCATGGGGGTGCGGTATGAACCCTGCAACTGATAGCACTCCGCTCCGTGGCGGATGGTGAGGCTTTCGGTCTGACTTATGGAACTCTTACAGAACGACAGGCAGTAGACGGCATCCAGCAGATTGGTCTTGCCCATTCCGTTCATGCCCACAAAACAGTTCAACTTGGGTGAAAAATCCAAGTCGGCCTGCAGAATATTGCGGTAATCCTGAACAAAGAGATGTTCCAGTTGCATAAGGGGTGTATTGCGGGTTGATAGCAACACAAAAATAGTCAATTATTTTGAGCCAAAATGTTTACAGAAAGTAAAAAATGACTATTTTTGCACCCGCTAACAAAATGACGAAATGGCAAAGAAAGCAGTAAACCCCGCTCCCAAGCAGGATCAGAAAAGCCTGGAAGAGGCTCTGAGCAAGTCAGAACAGTTTTTTGAGAACAACAAGAAGACCATCTTCGGTTGCCTCATTGCTATCATAGTTATCATCGCCGGCGGCATGCTCTACAACGCAAAGGTTGCACAGCCCCGTCAGGAAAAGGCTTCAGAGGCAATATTCCCCGGTGAGGCTTATTTCATGAACGGTGACTACAGCACTGCCCTGAACGGTGACGCTTACGGATTTGAAGGTTTTGTAGAACTCGCCAGCCAGTACAAGAGCACCAAGGCCGGTAAGCTGGCTAACCTGTACGCAGGTCTCTGCTACGCTCAGCTGGACAGCATGGAGATTGCTCAGAAGTACCTTGCCAAGTTCAACGGTAAGGACCAGATGGTTGCTCCCGCAGCTCTGGGCGCTCTGGCAAACTGCTACGCCACCAACGGTGAGTACGACAAGGCAATCTCAACATTTGAGAAGGCTGCAAAGAAGGCTGACAACAAGTTGCTCTCACCTTATTATTACATGCAGGCAGGTATCATCTATGAGTCAATAGACAAACCCGCCCAGGCTCTTAAGATCTACAAGCTGATCAAGGCCAAGTATCCCGAGTCAAACGAGGGCATTGAGGCCGATAAGTACATAGCCCGTCTTACCAGCAAGTAAGTCAGGTTTTCAGGCTGGGTGAATTCCAGAGTGGCCAAATGGGGCAGACTGTAAATCTGCTGTCTCTCGACTTCGGTGGTTCGAATCCATCTTCACCCACGATACCATTGGGGACGGTTCCGTTTGGTACCGTTTTTAAATCAAAAAGCAGCAACGTGTTAATTACCGTTGCTGCTTTCTTTTTGTATATAAGTTACTTGCGGGAAAACGGTACCAAACGGAACCGTCCCCAATGGTATCGCGGGTGAGATGGATTCGAAGATGGAGCCATAGACTCTATGGCTCCATACATCCTTTTTTTATTTCGCTACGCGAAAGCACTCACTACGTTCGCTTGGCGGCCCTCCGGGACCGCGGTCTCGTTCGTCGCCTCACTCGCACCAATACGCTTGCACCTGCGTCACTTTTTATAGTGGACGTTAGGGAGCTGTAGTGCGTATAGTGCGGATTCCATCCCTAAGGTGGGGTGGTGCGCGGGAAATACGCAGGTTCGCACGTGACCTTAGGGAGGAATTGTGGGTTGTGAGACTTCCGGCTCCCTAAGGTGAGGGGTAAAATGGTGATATCGCGGGCTGGACGGTGACCTTAGGGAGAGAATGCTGGATGTGGAGCTTCTGGCTCCCTAAGGTTGGTAGGTTAGAGGCCGAGGATCTGCTTGATGAGCGGAACTACTGCGGTTTTGAGGGATTTGTCGTTGAGGCGGTGCTCGCCTTCAAAGCGCTGGGCTTTGGCATAGTACTTTTTGAAGAGGTCGTAGCAGTTGACCGTGGTGTCGTGGTTGCCAAAGAGACCGTAGGTGTTTTCGCGGTCAAAATCGGTGATGCCCTTGAACTGCTGGCGCTCCATCATGTTGAAGTTCTTGACTATCTGTCCGGTAATCTTGAAGGTCTTGGCTCCGTCCTTGCGTCCGTTCTGGAAAGGATATGTGGTGTTTGCCTTCATAACCTTTGACATGGTGGACATGTTGAACGACGGATTCACGCAAATCTTCTTGAAACCGAACATCTGCTGGGCATACATGGCTCCCATGGATGTGCCGACTATTATGTCGGGCTGCTCATCGGCTACGAACTGCTTTAGATAAGGCAGGGCCTCGGCGGGATCGACGGGGATATCGGGGGCAACAACCTCGAGTTCGGGGAGCATGTGGCGCAGGCTCTCGACCGTGCCGCTTGCGCCCGATGACATGAATCCGTGAAAATAAACCAGCTTCATTATTTGCCGACTTTGAGTCCCTTGATTACGGCATTGGTGAATCCGGCCTCCTCCATGGCGTTAAGTCCCTTGATGGTGATGCCGCCGGGAGTTGTAACCTTATCAACCTCCTGCTCAGGATGTGAGCCGTGTGCCAGGAGCAGTTCTACAGCGCCCTTGATGGTGCCAAGCACGATCTCCTGAGCATCCTTGGGGTAGAAGCCCATCTCAACGCCACCCTCAACGTTAGCGCGGATGTAACGGAATACGTATGCTATGCCGCATGATGCAAGAGCTGTACCTGCGATCATCTGTTTCTCTTCAACCTGCTTGGCGAAACCAACCTGTCCGAACAGCTTCTGAATCAGGTCCAGATTCTTCTTGGTTGCGGTGTTTGAGCAATAGAAGAATACGCCTGCACCTACCTCAACTGCGATATTGGGGATCAGGTAAACCACCTGAGGCTTTTCGGAGCCCTTCTCAAAAAGTTCGGCAAGTTTGTCCAGTCCAACACCTGCAGCGATTGATATGATAAGCTGCTTCTTGTAATCAAGTGCCTCCTTTACCTCTTCGACGGCCGATGGCAATATCCAGGGCTTTACTGCAAACAGCACAATGTCAGCGCCTTTTACGGCTTTGGCATTCTCCTTTGATATTCCGATGCCCGGAACATCCTTCTTGAGTGCGTCAAGTGTTGCGTCACTACGGTCGCAGCAGGTAATATCCTTAGCTGCGAAAACCTTCTTTGCTGCAAATCCTCTGGCAATTGCGCCTCCCATGTTTCCGGCGCCGATAATGGTAATCTTCATATTGGTAAAGTTTTTAACTGCGCGAAGTTAGGTATTTTTTTTGGCGATAAAAACGAAGAACGCCCGGAATACCCGGACGTTCTTTGTTTTTATGTGTTTTTGGTGGTTTACTTATACAAGCCGCGGCGGATGCTGCGCTTGGGAGTCTTCTCGAACTCCTCGGTGCGGATCTCGAGCTTGGATATCTGTGAGTAGCCGGGAAGCATCTCGTTGATCTTCTTGCGGTCATCCTCAAGATGTACCAGAACCTGCTGCTGGTTCAGACCGGCAGACTTGCCTGCCTCGTAATCGGGGAATACCAGAGCCACCAGTTTGCGGTCGCGTTCAACAACCAGCACCTCAGACACCAAAGGAAGATTCATGTACATATCCTCAATCTCCTCGGGGAAGATATTCTGGCCTGAGGGACCCAGAATCATATTCTTGCTGCGGCCCTTGGTATAGATG
>JAZMZT010000060.1:0-8059 GCA_045586125.1 Bacteroidaceae bacterium
TCCGACTTATCTGCACCGAGTACGAGCCGTTCCTGCCGGGACATTTCCTGAGTAGCCGCACCGGAATGGTGGAGCGCTGGTGGACCCGTGACTGGTTCAAGTATGATGCCGTCAAGGATAACAAGGCCGATATAAAGGAACTTCACGATGCCCTTGAAGCAGCCGTAAAGCGTCAGCTTATGTGCGATGTTCCTTACGGAGTGCTTCTGTCAGGCGGTCTGGACAGTTCGGTGATATCGGCCATAGCCAAGAAAAACGCCGCACGCCGTGTTGAGACCGATGACCAGCAGGAGGCATGGTGGCCGCGTCTGCACTCGTTTGCAGTAGGTCTGAAGGGTGCTCCGGATCTGGCAAAGGCCCGCGAGGTTGCCGACCACATAGGTACAGTACACCATGAAATCAACTATACAGTCCAGGAGGGACTGGATGCCATACGTGACGTGATCTACTTCATTGAAACATATGACGTTACCACGGTACGTGCCAGCACTCCTATGTATCTGCTTGCCCGCGTAATCCGCAGCATGGGTATCAAGATGGTGCTGAGCGGCGAGGGGGCCGATGAGGTGTTTGGAGGTTATCTCTATTTCCACAAGGCTCCCGATGCCCGGGCATTTCACGAGGAAACCGTACGTAAACTCTCCAAACTGCACCTTTATGACTGCCTGCGTGCAAACAAGTCACTGGCTGCATGGGGTGTTGAGGGCCGCGTTCCTTTCCTTGACAAGGAGTTCCTGGATGTTGCAATGCGCCTGAACCCTGAGGCCAAGATGTGCCCGGGACATGAGATTGAGAAACGTGTTGTACGTGAGGCATTTGCCGATATGCTGCCCGAGAGCGTTGCATGGCGTCAGAAGGAACAGTTCAGCGACGGAGTGGGTTACAGTTGGATTGACACCCTGAAGGAGATTACCTCTGCCGCAGTGACCGATGAGCAGATGGCTCATGCCGAGGAGCGTTTCCCCATAAACACTCCCATGAACAAGGAGGAGTATTACTACCGCTCAATATTCGAGGAGCATTTCCCCAGCGAGTCAGCCGCACGTTGCGTACCCAGCGTACCAAGCGTAGCTTGCTCTACCGCCGAGGCTCTGAAATGGGATGCAAGTTTCCGCAAACTGAATGATCCGAGCGGTCGTGCGGTGAAGGGCGTGCATGAAAATGCCTATAAATAAGCGTGTAAAGTGACATTATTTTGATTTAAACATATTTTAAGTATCAATTTGAGAATATAATTAACGTTTTGTGTACAAAAAGTAGTAATAATGCTTAATTTTGCATCGTTTTGTACGCGGACAAATAAAAACACCAAAAACATAAAGCTATGAGTAAACTTAGATTTGATGTGGTGCAGGATGCTTTCAAGAAGAAGGCAGCTGCTGTGGAGACACCTGCAGGAAAGATTTCCGACTATTTCGGAGAGTTGGTATTCAACCGTGACAAGATGCACAAGTATCTTGATGCCAAGACTTTCAATGCTCTGGTGAACTGCATCGACAACGGTGCTCATCTGGATCGTGAAACTGCCGACGGCGTTGCTGCCGGTATGAAGACCTGGGCTCTGGAGCACGGCGTTACACACATTACTCACTGGTTCCAGCCTCTTACCGACGGTACTGCCGAAAAACACGACTCATTCATGGAGTATGACGGCAAGGGCGGAATGATTGAGACTTTTGACGGCAAGGCACTCGTTCAGCAGGAACCCGATGCATCATCATTCCCCAGCGGCGGTATCCGCGCTACATTCGAGGCTCGTGGCTATACAGCATGGGATCCTACATCACCTGTGTTCATACAGGATGATACTCTTTGCATACCTACAGTATTCATATCATATACCGGAGAGGCTCTTGACTACAAGACACCGCTCAAGAAGGCCCTTAAGGCTGTCAATGACGCAGCCCTGCCTATCTGCCGCATGTTTGATCCCAAGGTAAACAAGGTTATGTCATACCTGGGCTGGGAGCAGGAGTATTTCCTGGTTGATGAGGACCTTTACGCAGCCCGTCCCGACCTGATGCTTACAGGCCGTACCCTGATGGGTCATGCCTCATCCAAGAACCAGCAGCTGGATGACCACTACTTTGGTGCCATTCCTTCACGTGTTGCCGCATTCATGCGCGACATTGAGATTGCCGGTTACAAACTGGGTATTCCTCTTAAGACACGTCATAACGAGGTTGCACCCAACCAGTTCGAGCTGGCTCCCATCTACGGTGAGACCAACCTCTCAAACGACCAGAACCAGCAGATGATGAACGCCATGAACTCTATTGCCCGCAAGCACGGATTCGTGGTTCTGTTCCACGAGAAGCCGTTTGACGGCATCAACGGTTCAGGTAAGCACAACAACTGGTCACTGGGTACCGATACCGGAACACTGCTTCTGGCTCCCGGTAAGGATGCCATGGGCAACCTGCAGTTCGTTACATTCTTTGTAAACGTTCTGGCTGCCGTTCAGAAGCACAATGACCTGCTCAAGGCTTCTATCGCAACCGCCACCAACGCACATCGTCTGGGCGCCAACGAGGCACCTCCCGCAATCGTATCGGCATTCCTTGGCAAGACCATGACATCAGTTCTGAAGAAACTGCTTGAGGTTCCGTCCGATACCCCCATCGAGATTGCCGGAAAGAAGGGCAAGTCACTGGGTCTGGTTGAGATACCTGAGATCTTTGTCGATAACACCGACCGTAACCGTACATCACCGTTCGCATTCACCGGTAACCGTTTTGAGTTCCGTGCCGTAGGTTCAAGCGCCAACTGCGCAGGTGCCATGACAACCCTGAACGCAGCCGTTGCCGAGCAGCTGATTGCTTTCAAGAAGGATGTTGACAAGGCTATGAAAGCCGGCAAGCCCATGAACATAGCAATCATGGATACCCTGAAGCCTATCATCAAGAGCATAATCGATGTTGTCTGCTTTGACGGCAACGGTTATACCGATGAGTGGAAGAAGGAGGCTAAGAAACGCGGTCTGGATGTTGAGACCAACGTTCCCAAGATGTTCAAGTCATTCACCACTCCCAAGGCAATCGAGCTCTTTACCAAACTGGGCGTTTACTCAGAGAAGGAACTTGAGGCCCGCAACGAGGTCAAGTGGGAGACATATACCAAGAAGGTACAGATTGAGGGTCGCGTAATCGGCCGTATGGCAATCAACCATATCATTCCCGCAGCGCTTGCTTATCAGACCAAACTGCTCAAGAACATCACCGCCATGAAGGAGGTGTTTGCCGACAACTACTCGGCTATGGCAGGCGTAAGCATGGGTCTGGTTACCAACATATCGGAACTCGTTACTGATCTTCGTCAGCAGGTTGACGCAATGGTCGAGGCCCGCAAGAAGGCCAACGCCATCGAGGACGAGTACAAGAAGGCACTTGCATATCACGAGATAGCAGAGAGCCTGTTCCCGCTCCGCAAGACCATCGACAAACTTGAGGAGATTGTGGACAACGATATGTGGCCGCTGCCCAAGTATCGTGAGCTGCTCTTTATTAACTGATGGAGCCCCACCTACAGATCTTCCCCGGATAGTGGGAAGATCTGTTTTGAGAAAACCAACCGTTGCACTAACTTTACTATAGTTATATCTGATGAAAAAGACACAGGGATTATATGACCCTCAGAACGAGCATGATGCCTGCGGAATAGGCATGATGGTCAATCTGAAGGGAAACAAGACGCACCAGCTTGTAGATGAGGCCCTGACGCTGCTTGAGAACATGAAGCACCGCGGCGCCGAGGCAGCCGACAACAAATCAGGTGACGGAGCCGGAATCACGGTCCAGATACCTCATGAGTTCATTCTGCTTCAGGGTATTCCCGTTCCGGAGCGTCTTCACTACGGTACAGGACTGGTATTCCTGCCGCAGGACAAGTCAAAACAGGAACAGTACCTTGATATTATCCGTGAGGAGACTGCCAAGATGGGTCTGGAACTGTCAAACGTGCGTCAGGTTCCGGTAAACAGCAATATCCTGGGTGAGGCAGCAAGAGCAACCGAGCCCTGCACAGTACAGATATTCGTGACCGGTGCCACCCAGACTGAAGGTCTTGACACACTTCTCTACAAGATCCGTAAGCATACCGAGCAGCGCATAAGTGACCGCGATTTCTACATCGTGTCTCTGTCAAGCCGCATCATGGTATATAAAGGTATGCTTACATCGACCCAACTCCGTGAGTACTATCCGGACCTGAGCAGTCCCAACTTTACCAGCGGTCTTGCAATGGTGCACTCCAGATTCAGCACCAACACATTCCCTACATGGTCATTGGCCCAGCCTTTCAGAATGCTGGCTCACAACGGCGAGATAAACACCATTCGCGGTAACCGCGGCTGGATGGAGGCCCGTGAGAGCGTTCTGTCATCAGAGGCTCTTGGCAGTGTATCGGATATTCATCCTATCGCACAGCCCGATATGAGCGACAGTGCTTCGTTTGACAATGCGCTTGAGTTCTTTGTACGTTCAGGTATGAGCCTGCCGCATGCAATGGCCATGATGATCCCTGAGTCTTTCAATGAGAAAAACCCCATAAGCGACAAACTCAAGGCTTTCTATGAGTATCATTCAATACTTATGGAACCGTGGGACGGACCCGCCGCCATGCTCTTTACCGATGGCCGTTACGCCGGAGGTATGCTGGACCGCAACGGTCTGCGCCCGTCACGCTATCTTATCACATCCGACGGCATGCTCATCATGGCATCCGAGGCCGGTTGCATCCATGTGGATGCCGCCACCATCACGGAGAAAGGCAAGCTTCAGCCCGGTAAGATACTGCTTATAGATACCGATAACGGACAGATATTCCGTAACGATGAGGTAAAGGATAAGTTGGCCAGTGAGTTCAACTACGGCGAGTGGCTCAGCGCCGGCCGTGTGGAACTTGGCAAACTCAAGAGCGGCCGTAAGGCCCCCAATGACGTAAAGGATTACGCACGTCGTCTGCGCGCATTTGACTTTACCCGTGAGGATATTGACCGTGTGATTGTTCCCATGTGCCAGACGGCTCAGGAGCCTCTCTCATCAATGGGTAACGACACCCAGCTGGCTGCTCTCTCGGAGCGTCCCCAGTTGCTGTTCAACTATTTCCGCCAGCAGTTTGCGCAGGTTACCAACCCACCGATTGACCCCATACGTGAGGAACTGGTAATGTCGCTTACCGAGTATATCGGTGCAGTCGGCATGAATATCCTTACTCCCAGCGAGGGTCACTGCAAGATGGTACGTCTGCCGCAGCCGGTACTTACCAACACTGAACTGGATACCCTGTGCAACATCCGTTACAAGGGATTCAATACTGAGGTCCTGCCCATACTGTTTGAGAAATCAAAGGGAGCCAAGGGTATGGCCGATGCTATTGAAAATCTTTGCCATGAAGCCGAAAAGTCTGTTGACGCAGGCATCAACTACATCATCCTGAGTGACCGCGGTATAGATGATACACATGCCGCCATACCTTCACTGCTTGCAGTAAGCGCCATACACCATTATCTGGTATCGATCCAGAAACGAGTCCAGACCGCCCTGATCGTTGAGAGCGGCGAGATCCGTGAGGTGATGCATGTGGCTCTGCTCATGGGCTACGGAGCAAGTGCTGTGAACCCGTATATGGCATTTGCAGTCATCGATGACCTGGTCAAGAAGGGTGAGATACAACTTGACTATGAGACCGCACAGCACAACTACATCAAGGCTGTAGACAAGGGCCTCAAGAAGATTTTGAGTAAGATGGGTATCAGCACCATACGTTCATACCGCGGTGCCAAGATATTCGAGTCTATAGGTATAAGCCAGGAGGTTCTTTCCAAGTATTTCGGAACCTCTTCATCCACAATCGGAGGCGTATCGTTCGACAGAATCTGCAAGGATGCCGTAAGCATGCAGCAGCAGGGATTCGGCCAGGCCGAGCCCGACGGCGTGCTTCCGTTCATCGGCCAGTACGCATTCCGCAAGGACGGCATACGTCATGCATGGACACCCGAAGCCATTTCAACATTGCAACTTGCTACCCGCCTGGGCAGCTACAAGAAATTCCAGGAGTTCTGCTCCATAGTAGATGACCGTCAGGAGCCGCTGTTCCTGCGTAACTACTTCAAATTCAAGACCAACCCGATTCCCGTTGATGAGGTTGAGCCGGCTGAGAATATCGTTAAGCGCTTTATCGGTGCCGCCATGTCATTCGGTGCCATCAGCAAGGAGGCTCACGAGGCTATCGCAATTGCCCTGAACACACTTGATTCTCGCAGCAATACCGGTGAGGGCGGCGAGGACAGCGACCGTTTCCACACAGATGTGGACGGCGTATCGCTGAGCAGCCGTATCAAGCAGGTGGCATCGGGCCGATTCGGTGTCACTACCGAGTATCTGGTCAACGCACAGGAAATCCAGATCAAGGTAGCACAGGGAGCCAAGCCGGGTGAGGGTGGTCAGTTGCCGGGATTCAAGGTGAACGAGATCATTGCCCGTACACGTAACTCAATTCCCGGAATATCACTTATCTCACCTCCGCCTCATCACGACATCTACTCAATCGAGGATCTGGCTCAGCTCATCTATGACCTGCGCAACGTGAATCCCAAGGCCAAGATCAGCGTAAAGCTGGTTGCCGAGAGCGGAGTAGGTACCATCGCAGCCGGTGTTGCCAAGGCCAAGGCTGACCTGGTAGTAATATCAGGAGCCGAGGGCGGTACAGGTGCATCCCCCGCATCATCAATCCGTTATGCAGGTATATCACCTGAGATAGGCTTGGCCGAGACACAGCAGACTCTGGTTCTGAACGGTCTGCGCGGTGAGATTGAGGTTCAGGTGGACGGTCAGTTAAAGACCCCGCGTGACGTTATTTCAATGGCTCTGCTGGGTGCCGGCGAGTTCGGATTCGGAACAGGCCAGTTGATTGTTCTGGGATGCCTGCTTATGCGTAAGTGCCATACCAACGCCTGCCCTGTAGGTGTTGCTACACAGGATCCTGCACTCCGTGCCAAGTTTCGCGGTCACAGCCAGTACCTTATCAACTACTATATGTTCATGGCTCAGGGCGTAAGGGAACTTCTGGCTCAGATGGGATTCCGTAAGTTTGAGGATATCATCGGCCGTACGGACCTTATTGAGATTGATACAGCCAAGTTCACAGATAAGACCAAGGGGCTTGATTTCAGTCGCCTGCTTACAAAGATTGACGGTGACCTCTACAAGGTTAAGGATCAGATACATGACCTGAGTCAGGTGCTTGACCAGAAGATCCTTAAGGAATCGGTCAAGGCAATTGAGAGCGGCAGTAAGGTTGAACTCTCTTACGATATAATTAACACAGACCGTGCCGCAGGCGCAATGCTGTCAGGTGCGATAGCAAGCAAGTACGGACATGACGGTCTGGCCGATGATACCGTCAACGTCAGCTTCAAGGGATCGGCAGGACAGAGTTTCGGCGCATTCCTTATGAAGGGTGTTAACTTTAAACTGGAAGGTGAGGCCAATGACTATGTAGGTAAGGGTCTCTCCGGTGGCCGTATCGCCATTTGCCCGCCCGCTGAATCCAAGTTTGACGCATCCGAGAACATCATAGCAGGTAACACCATCCTGTACGGTGCCACCAGCGGCGAGATATTCATAAACGGTCGTGCAGGTGAGCGCTTTGCCGTACGTAACTCAGGTGCCACAGCCGTAGTTGAGGGTGCAGGAGACCACTGCTGCGAGTATATGACCGGCGGTCGCGTGGTCGTGCTTGGTACAACAGGCAGGAACTTTGCAGCCGGTATGTCGGGCGGTCTTGCCTATGTATGGGACAAGAACCACAACTTTGACTACTACTGCAACATGGATATGATTGAGCTTGACCTGATTGAAGACAAGGCCGGTCGTGACGAGTTGCGCGGACTCATTGAGAAGCACTACAAATATACCGGCTCGGCTCTGGCTAAAGAGATGCTGGACAACTGGAGTCAGTACGTAGGTGAATTCATACAGGTTACTCCTATAGAGTACCGTCGTATCCTGCAGGAGGAGAGGATGAAAGCGCTGCAGCAGAAGATTGACAATGTTCAGCG
>JAZMZT010000061.1:0-3808 GCA_045586125.1 Bacteroidaceae bacterium
ACCAACCATAGGGTTGTTACCGATGCCGAGGAATCCCATCATCTCAACGTGTGCCGGAACTGATGATGATCCTGCGAACTGTGCGTCAGAGTGCATACGACCCATGGTGTCGGTCATACCGTATGAAGCGGGACCTGCGGCCATGTTATCGGGATGCAGGGTACGACCTGTACCACCACCTGATGCTACTGAGAAATAAGGCTTGCCGGCCAGAACACGCTCCTTCTTGTAAGTACCTGCAACGGGGTGCTGGAAACGTGTGGGGTTGGTTGAGTTACCAGTGATTGATACGTCAACACCCTCCTTCCACATGATGGCTACACCCTCACGAACATCGTCGGCACCGTAGCACTTAACCTTGGCACGGGGACCGTCGCTGTAAGGAATGGTCTTAACCACCTTGAGCTTACCGGTATAGTAGTCAAACTTGGTCTGAACGTATGTGAAACCGTTGATACGGCTGATGATCTGTGCGGCATCCTTGCCCAGACCGTTCAGGATAACGCGCAGGGGCTGCTTGCGAACCTTATCGGCCTTAGCGGCAATCTTGATGGCACCCTCGGCGGCAGCGAAACTCTCGTGACCGGCCAGGAATGCAAAGCACTGTGTCTTCTCTGAGAGCAGACGGGCAGCCAGGTTACCGTGGCCGAGACCTACCTTACGGTCATCAGCAACTGAACCGGGAATGCAGAAACTCTGAAGGCCGATACCAATGTTCTCGGCAGCCTTTACAGCGCTCTTGTCACCGGTCTTCTCACCCTCCTTGAGAGCGATGGCGCAACCTACAACGTAAGCCCACTTGGCGTTCTCAAAGCAGATAGGCTGAGTCTCCTCACAAGCCTTGTAAGGATCGATGCCGTAACTGTCACAAATCTTGTTAGCCTCTTCAATTGAGGAGATTCCATGCTCGTTAAGAGCAGCGAGGATCTGCTTCATGCGGCGATCCTGTGATTCGAACTTGACTTCTCTAATCATAGTAGTATCTCCTTATTCTTTACGGGGGTCAATAAACTTAACTGCACCGGCCTCCTTTGTGAAGCGTCCGTAGGTTGAAGTAACCTTCTTGAGAGCCTCGTTGGCATCGGTACCCTTCTTGATCTCATCCATGAGTTTACCAAAGTTGATGAACTCATAACCGCAAACCTGATCGTCCTTGTCAAGAGCGATACGGTTTACATAACCCTCGGCCATCTCAAGGTAGCGAACGCCCTTGGCCTTGGTGCCGTACATGGTACCTACTTGGCTGCGCAGACCCTTACCAAGGTCTTCCAGACCGGCACCTACAATCAGACCACCCTCTGAGAAAGCGCTCTGTGAACGGCCGTATACGATCTGCAGGAACAACTCGCGCATAGCGGTGTTGATAGCGTCGCATACCAGGTCAGTGTTCAGAGCCTCAAGCAGAGTCTTGCCCTGAAGGATCTCAGCAGCCATAGCGGCTGAGTGTGTCATACCTGAGCAACCGATAGTCTCAACGAGAGCCTCCTCGATGATACCGTTCTTGATGTTCAGAGACAGTTTGCATGCACCCTGCTGGGGAGCGCACCAACCAATACCGTGGGTATAGCCTGAGATATCCTTGATATCCTTGGCCTTGATCCACTTACCCTCTTCCGGGATGGGAGCGGGACCGTGCTGCGGACCTTTCTGGACCACGCACATGTTTTCAACTTCTTTTGAGTAAATCATAAATGGAATATGGTTTTTTATGATGATTTCTTAACAGGATGCAAAAATACTCTTTTTTCCTTTTTTATAGAGCAGAACTTATGTTATCTTTAATAAATTTGCAACTGAAACTTTTAAGTAAGGCAACTATGAAAAGATCTATATTCTCCGTATTGACAGCCGCGCTTGCGGCATCAGCATTATTTGTCTCATGCGAACCTCTGGAGCCCTCCACCCGTGAGGACACTTTCTATCGCATCGCTTCAGTCAGTTACAAGGACGGCGACGCATCACTGCTGCTTGACTATACAGGTGAAAGTTACAAGTTCAGCAATTTCAGCACCAAGTCCGATATGAACAGATTCGGCGTTCAGAACGGAGACCGCGTGATTGCACAGATCACCATGACGGCAGTGGGTACGGTCACCAACAACACACTGACCCTGAACCGTGTGATAAAATATCCCAAGTACGCCCTCTCAGAGTCACTTCCGGCCGATTCACTCAACTACGGATTCCGTTTCTGCTCATTGAATCTGGTATCGGTCATATACCCTACAGCATGGACACAGGGTCATATCCTGAGCATCGCGCCTGAATATTACAGTTCACATAAGGGAGTCAAGCCGTCATTCAAGCTCTATCCTTCAAAGGTAGTAGGCGATACGCTCATGCTGAACCTCTTCTGTGATATGCCTGACACCCTCACCGTATGGGATACCGAGCAGGCATTCGTAAACTTTGACATATCGACCCTGAGAGATCAGGTTTCAGACCAGGCCGAGCAGGACCACCGCGACAGTCTTCTGACCCAGCTTGAAGCAACCGGAAAAGACAGGATCAACGTCAAGGTTACAGCACCCACGTTCATGCGCGTAAAGATGTTCAAGACAAGCGGTGAAGTAAGCGAAATCAGCCTGGTCAACTATCCGTCACCGACAGTAACAGTCTCATTACCATTTGATTTCTGATCCATTCTGATGGCCAAACGCACAGAATCCAAGAGCGTAAACATAAAGAACAAGCGGGCATCGTTTGACTACGAGCTGCTTGACACCTGGACAGCCGGCATTGTGCTCACCGGAACGGAGATAAAATCCATACGTGACTCAAAAGCCAGCCTGGCCGACAGTTACTGCACGTTCATAAACGGAGAGCTCTGGGTCAAGGGCATGCACATAGCCCAGTACGCATTCGGCTCATACAATAACCACGAGGCCAAGCGCGACCGCAAACTCCTGCTCACCAAGAAGGAACTCCGCAAACTGGCCGCCGACAGCAAGAACCCCGGCTTCACCATCGTCCCCACCCGCCTTTTCATCGGCGACAAAGGCCTGGCCAAACTCGTCATAGCCCTTGCCAAGGGTAAGCACGAATACGACAAACGTCAGTCAATCAAAGACAACGAAGATAAACGCGAAATAGCCCGCGCATTCAGCGTTTCGCGGTGAGCATCACAGCGTGAACGGCCTGCAGCCAGCCCTGAAGGTTTTTGATTCTTTCTTCGGGTTTCATTTCCGGCAGACAGATTTCACTGATTTTGCGCACCTCCTTGATCTGATCCACAGAGGTAAAGACTCCGCAGGCGCAGCAGTTAAGGATGGCCGATCCCAGGCCCGATGCCTCTTCCAATCCCAGACGCTTTACGGGGAAGCCCAGGATATCGGCCTGGAACTGCATCAGGAAATCGTTTTTGGCCGATTCGCCATCGATGCAGAGTTCGCGCAGCGGAGTAGTCAGTCCGCGCATGGCCAGTTCCACGACATCGGCCACCTGATAAGCGATTGATTCAAGTGCGGCACGTACCACATGAGCCTTGGTGGTCTGCATGGTCAGTCCGGTAATCATGGCCTTGGCTTCGGGCACCCACCAGGGAGAGCCCAGTCCGTTGAATGCCGGCACAAAATAGACGCCACCGTTGTCCGGAACGCTCTGTGCCAGTGTCTGAGTGTCATCGGCCGATTCCACCAGACGCATGTTATCGGTAATCCAGTCCAGCACGGCGCCCGATGAATGCACGTGACCCTCAACCACGTAATAGTTGTGGTCAAACATTGAGTAGCCTATGGAGCAGACCATGCCGTTGGGTGCCGGAACCGGTTTCTCGCCCACGTTGAACATGACCGATGAAGTCGGAGGC
>JAZMZT010000062.1:0-6481 GCA_045586125.1 Bacteroidaceae bacterium
TCACCATTCCCCTTGCAATTCTGGCAATCAGACTGGCAAAGTGATACCATTGGGGACGGTTCTGTTTGGTACTGTTTTGTGCAAAACAGTACCAAACGGAACCGTCCCCAATGGTACTTTTTTAGAGGCGGGGAAGGCGGATGATGCAGGTGATGCTGTTGATGAGGTATGTGAAACCTCCCAGGCAGACTGACGCGATGGCACCTGCCATATCTTCCATCATCAACGGTCTGAAATCATGATTTATCAGTTTGTAGATATCGGGATTTGTCCTTAAAAGATCACTGAACTCGCGGCTGCTGCGACCTATCGCCATATAAGTGGGATCTTTTATTGCAATGTCCTGCAGGAAGACGTACGCATTATGCAGGAAACAGAATATGCATAACATTAATGCTATCTTTCCGATGGTTCTTATCCAGCCGGGAGCCTTCCATGCGGCTGCGAATGTGGCCATCAGCATAATGACGTAAACTGTGATATCAAATGCGGGGCACGATGAAAACAGATACTGTGCGGTGCCTATAAAGAATTCTTTCATAATGTCAGTTTTGTACGGTTAGACAATCAGTTGCGTGACTTCTGAATAAGGTATACGATGCGTGAAATGATGAATACCAATACTCCATATAGAAGGAGCAGCGTAAACCTTGTCATTCCTTGATAGTATACCATAGGAGAAATTTTGTAGTCAACCAAAAGCGCATCTTCACGGAAAGTGCTCAGGAATGGCCAGGTGATGGTAATAAGGGCAATTGACAGTGCAATCGAGCCTATAGGCTTGATCCATCTGGGAGCCTTCCAGGCGCACAGAAACACAAATAACAGCATCAGTGTTATCAGACACATTGAAATAGGTGGCATCGTGGGCAGTGTCCTGGTGAAAAATACCTCAAGGGCACTGGGAGCTTCTTCAATGATTTCCATTAATTCTTCTTCCATAATCGCGTGGGTTTGAGTTTTGTTCAATGCAAAGATATGATGTTTGATCGGCCCCTTTTAATTTTTGGAGTGTTGTATCCCCCTGTCTGCGACCTGCTGTCATGTCAAATCCTACTGTTTGCATACAAATCCGTTTTGAGGGGGATTTGACCGCCTGATTATTGGTGGATTGAAAGATGATTCACTAACTTCGTGCACAGAACCACAAACGTTGACTGTTTATGAAAACAACCGTTACCATTGCTTATTGGGTTTTATCTGTGCTTTTAGTGGCACTGATAATTATGTTTGCGTCCGATACCCGGTTCCTTCGTGCCTTATTTATGGGTCTGATGTTCGTACCCGGAGCTGTTGCCGCCAAGAACATGTTGCCAAGCGTATCGTTCAAGAAAAGAGGCGAGGGCATACGTAACATTATTTATATATGTCTGGCTATCCTGATTATGGAATATCTGATCCTGGTTGCCTCTTATAGTTATATCCTTAGTCCGGGAGTCCAGAGAATCAATGGCGTAGATATAAGTAATCCATTATGGTTTCCACGTAATAACGTGGGCTTGATGCATCCGTTGGTAATAACAGTTATAGTATCGGCTTTGGCGATAGGAGGTTCATTTATAACCAGATGGCTTAACAAGGACAACCATGAGATGAATGACCCCATCACGTTCTGCTCGGACCGAAAGCGGGTATCGCTTCTTCCCAGTCAGATGCTTTATATTGAGTCGTGTGACACCGAGGTCTATATCCATACCACCGATGGCCGCAAACTGCGCAACAAGACCGGAATCTCACAGTGGGAATCGGCCTTGGGATATCCGTTTGTGCGTATCCACAGGGCCTTCCTGGTCAACTGCAACCACGTGGAATCGTACAGCCAGGACACCGTCAAGGTGGAAGAGGAGTCACTGCCCGTCTCCCGCAAATACCAGAAAGGCTTAAAAGATATTATTGGATGATGGAGAGTTTTGAGACTGAGAGACTGAGATTCAGGGCGTGGGTGGAGTCCGATGCGGAGGATCTGTTCCTGTGTGCATCGGACCCTGATATTGGCGAGCGTGCCGGCTGGCCTCCGCATCAGACGGTTGAGGACAGCCTGATGGTGATTAAGAATATCTTTTCAAACGGGCATACCTGGGCGCTGGAGCTTAAGGAGACCGGCCACGTGATAGGGTGCATGGGGTATTATCCGTATGGAGAGAGCAATATTGAGATAGGTGAGCAGGATGTCGAGGTGGGCTACTGGATAGGTAAGCCGTACTGGAACAAGGGGCTTTGCACCGAGGCCCTGCGTGCCATGATTGACTACTGTTTCCGCAGGAGAGGGTACAACAACATCTGGGCCGATTACTTTGTGGATAATCCCGCATCGGGCCGTGTGATGGAGAAATGCGGGTTCCGTGACACCGGCCGCACCAACATCCTGAGCAAACTCTATCACAGCGATTCCCGTCCCGTCAGGATAATGAAACTTACGTATTAATGTGCTCTGTTTAGATCCTAGATACTTCTGCATCAACAACAAATATATCGCCGTCAGAGTCTACTAAGACATTTCGTGGAACAACATCCCAAACCTTGTATAATTGGTTTGAATAATTACCTTCTTTTGATAATTTTTCAAATCCTAGTGCAACCATATAAGTATCAATCATTATTGAAGTTGCGGGGTGAGCATTGGATACTCGAGGTTGCTTGATTATCGGCATTATTGTTCTACCTTCAAAACCGGTAAATCCAAAAAATGAATATGCAGTATCAGGAAAGATATGATTATGCATCCATATCTTTCTTAATAGTTTTACAATACTACCGCTGTTGAATAAGTTATTTACTTTATAGATACAGTCTTGAGCTACGTAGGTATCATTCTCATTTCCGCTAGGGCCAGGTTCACCGAGGTCTGTTACTTTTTCCATCGGAATCCAACAACCGGTTTCTTTAGCAAAAGACTCGGCAACTCTTTGTTCAGATTCTAAAGGTATTACATCCGGTTTGCCAGTTCCAGATTGTGCTTCATGTATTCGGCAAAGTCTTTCGAGTTCATCGGCGATTTTTGCGATTCGGCTATTTTCCGCATCTTGCGCTCCGTAGCCTCCTTGTGGAATTGATTGAAGAATGTCATGACTCATATTGCCTTTGTTTCAGTTACAAACATACAAAAAAGTGCTTGTAGTGCAAATTGTTTTTTATTTAGGATATAAAAATATACTTTTGGATTGATGAATAATTATTTTGTAGAGCAGGGGAGCGGATACCCGTTGATACTGTTGCACGGCAACGGTGAGGACAGCAGCTATTTTGTGCATCAGATTGCTGAGTATGGCCGTACTTATCATGTGTTTGCTGTAGATACACGGGGGCATGGAAAGAGTTCGCGCGGTGATGCGCCATTCTCTATTCGCCAGTTTGCCGATGACCTTAAGGCATTTATGGATGACCATAGTATTGAACGGGCGCATATACTGGGTTTCTCCGACGGAGCTAATATTGCCATGATATTTGCTCTCAAGTATCCGGAACGTGTAAAAAGACTGGTCCTGAACGGAGGCAATTTGGATTCAAAGGGTATAAAAAGAAGCGTTCAGTGGCCAATAGAACTTGGGTATGTCATAGCCCGTAAGTTTGCGTCCAAAAGTCCGGAGGCCAGACTAAATGCAGAGATGCTGGGCCTCATGGTCAACGATCCAAATATCGGGCCCGATGAGTTATCGGCCATTAAGGCTCCAACGCTTGTGATTGCAGGTACGGCCGATATGGTCAAAGAAAAGCATACCAGGCTGATTGCAAGCAAGATACTGAATTCTGAACTTGTCTTTATCAAGGGCAATCATTTCATTGCCAATAAACAGCCGGAAGCGTTCAATGCTGCCGTCCTTGAATTTTTGAAAAAGTGACGCAAAGGGGTCGTTTCCCAATGCGTCGTTTTTAGTTGATAAAATGATGGAAAAAGATAAAAATATAGGTTACGACAACTGGTACATTCCAGAAAGTGCCCGTGAGGAGGGTAAGCCGATAGTGCTGTTGCTGCCTGGGCTGGGGGTGTCTTATGAGATATATCTGCCTCTGATTAAGTTGTTGGAGGATAGGTTCAGAGTGATGGCTTTCCAGGTGGACGGCTTTACTCTGGGCCGATGCACGCGGTTTGATTCTGTCGATGGACAGGCCGGACGTGTTATTGATTTTATCCGAAATCAGTGCGGCGGGCATGTGGATTGCATCTACGGCTTGTCGCTGGGCGGCAAGATATTGTCACGTGTCCTTGAGCGTAATGAGGTGACGGTTGACCATGCAATCATGGATGCCGCCCCGCTGTTGCCGCTGCCCCGTTGGCTGGAGGGACCTCTGCGCTATTACCAGAGCTTCAACGTGTGGACCTGCTATCACTGGACCGGATTCTGGCGTTTTGTGTTCCACTCACACTACTTTGACGTGCTGCTTGACGAGTGCCGCAAGGTCTTCCCGTTTGGTGGACGGAGGTCTGTGCTGGACGGTTACAAATCGGTCTACACCAACAAATTGGAAGCAATATACGGGGCCGATATCCACTTCTGGTACGGCACCAAGGAGTCGTTCGTGGCCAAACCGCAGGCGGAGCATCTGCTCAAGTTGTGCCCATCGGCCCATATTGAGGTGTTCAAAGGTATGAATCACGGCCAGTTGCTGGTGGATCATCCCGATGAGGTTGCCCGCCGCATTAAAAACGACGCAAAATGCGCTCGACCCCTTTGCGTCATTGCATAAATCCCGGAAAACGTCTATCTTTACTCTTTTACTAATCAAAACCAATAAACAGGACTATGGAGATAAAAGCAGTAAAGTTCCGTAAAGATGGGTTCTACAGCCAGCCGTTTGCTTTTGGCGGCGAGGATGGCCCGCAGAATTATGACATCAATATCCGTTATCGCGGCAGTTTGCAGAATTACCTTATAGATACAGGTTCCGAGGTGATTCTGGTCGATACCGGACTCCCGGCAGGAACGCCTATGGAGGTGCCCGATGCCAAATCACTTGCCTTTACTGGAGTAGATATATGCAGTTACATGGATGCCTTCAAGGCTTTGGGATACAAGCCGGAACAGGTAACCAAGATCCTGCTTACACATAAGCATGCTGACCACTCGGGCGAGCTCCGCTCATTCCCCAACGCCAAGATTTTTGTCAATGCCGATGAGTTATCGGCCGCAGAACTACAGGGGATTGTCAATATAGTTCCTGTAGATTTCACGGACGGAGCGTACAAGAACTTCCCGGACAGCCAGAAGATTGCCGACGGCATCTACCTTATCAAGGCTAAGGGCCATACCAACGGCAACAGCATTGTGATTGTGGAGAATGAGGGCAAGTACTATATGATTCACGGCGATATCACATACGTGGATGAGGCTCTGTATGACAACAAGCTCTCTGTTGTGTATGACGACCTGCCTGCTGCCCGCGAGACCTTGGACCGCATACGCGAGTTTATCCGCAGGAATCCTACGGTTTATCTCTCTACGCATTCACCCCAGGGTTATGAAAATCTTGAGGCAGACCGCATAATGGACCTGGACAATCCCGTAGAGACCATATTGGCAGAGGTGGATTTCGGCAGCGTGGAGGCATCGGGCAAATATGTATGCTCCGTCTGCGGCTACGTCTATGATCCGGCCGAGCACGACGGCGTACCGTTTGACCAGCTGCCCGACGATTGGCGCTGCCCGCGCTGCAAACAACCTAAGGAGAAGTTCAACAAAGCCTGAAAGAAATCCTTTGCTGAGTCTAAGGCGTCATTCAATCTTTCGCCTATACATAAAACACATTTTATGGCCGACTTTTGACGCAAAACGAAACGACCCCTTTGCGGCGAAAATCGGCCTTGTGTAGATTTTCTTAACTTTGCAGCAATATGGTAACAATACTACTGCTCATAGTTATTTATATAGCCTTTATAGGGCTTGGCATCCCGGATTCGCTGTTTGGGACAGCTTGGCCGGCCATATATAGCGAATATGGATTGCCGCTGTCATTCGGCAGTTTTGTTACAGTGATAATCTCTTCTTGCACGGCACTGTCCAGCATCATGAGCGCCCGTCTGATCAACCGTTTGGGGACCAGCCGCGTGACGCTCTATAGCACGGCCCTTACGGCTGTTGCCATACTGGGCATATCATATACCGGAAACTTTGTCTATCTGTGCCTCTGCGCTATTCCGTTGGGGCTTGGTGCGGGCAGCATAGACACTGCGCTTAACAACTATGTGGCCTTACACTACTCATCGTCCCAGATGAGTTTTCTGCACTGTTTCTACGGCATCGGCGTAACCGTGAGCCCCTATGTGTTGTCAGTAATGATAAACTCACCCTTGGGCTGGCGCGGCGGTTATCGTATTGCATTCTACATACAGGCTGCCATAACGCTGACAGTACTGATATCCATGCCTCTGTGGCGAAAGTCGCTACAGCTGGAACGCCGGCAGGAATCGCCCGATGATACCGGTCAAACGGTTCATGAGGAGAGTATAAACGAGCTGTCATTAAAGCAGGTGGCCGCCATACCG
>JAZMZT010000063.1:0-5110 GCA_045586125.1 Bacteroidaceae bacterium
GTCGAGTAATTTTTAGATAGAATACTTCTGATTTCAATGGATGAAACATAATCTGTCAGGCCATCCGAACATAGCATTATCTGATATGTAGGCGGTAGCGGATATATTGTCGCATCTACAAACTGGTCATTCAGGTTATGATATTCATCACCTATCATCCTGTCTATGATAGAGCGGGAAGGATGTGTCATTGCCTCTCTCTCGGTAAGGTAACCTTGATCTTCCAGTTCACCTATCATACTATGGTCGCGTGTCACTTTTTTAAGTTCCTTGCCATCATATACATAACAGCGGGTATCTCCTACGTGTGCAATTAACATCAAATCGTTTGACTTGTCAATGATGACTGCGGTTAGTACACATCCCATCATCTCAAGTCTTTTATCCGTGTCGCGTGCATCGTGTATTCTGTTGTTGGCCATAATGACAGCCTGTTTAAGTAATTCCAGTCTTGTGCCACCTGTGTAACCACACAGGTATTCAGGTATGACCTTTCTGGCAATGTCGCTGGCCACTTCGCCACCTTCGTAGCCTCCGCATCCGTCAACCACTAACAGTAATATGTATTTGTCTTCCCAAATTGATTGGGCGCAGAATGCATCTTCATTAGTTTCACGGACTTTACCTTGGTTGGTGTCTCCGTAGTATTGAATCAGACTCTCCATTATTTTATGATTGAAAAGTTAATCTGGGTTCCATTATAAATCATAATGATGCTGTTGTCCTGGATGGGTTTAGGTTTATCCGGGGTCAGGTGGATTGACTCATTCAGAAGGGTATCAGCGTTACCACATATTGTAAACTTGGAATCTTTCTGAGCCTCAATTTGAATGAAGAAGTCTTTAGGTAGGCTGTCGTCCTCAATAACGGCAATTTCATTATTTGATGTAAGGTTGCTGGTGTCATACTTCAATCCAACAATATATAATGACTCTTTCACCATGTAGAAGAATTCCGATTCATCTGTGAAATTGCCTGTCTTGAGTTTGATAATCGCCCTGGCAATGTAGTCGGTTTCAGATTTCTCAAAATCACTCACAGGAGTTTCCTCAATCCTTTCAAACTTGTCCATCTTGATTTCAAAGCTGTTTTTGTCCAAAACAGTCAGACCCTCAAGCGAAATGTAATCCGTATGGCTGTCTTCAATTTTCTTCTTGGTTGTCAGGACAGTCATTACACAGGCATCCTTGCCTTTCTTTATGGTCGAAGCTTTCTTCTTCTCAACATACAAAGTTGAAATAATAACAACATTATCATTTTTAAGTTTATTATTGTCTTTGCCTAAATCCACATCCTCAGTAACCTCAATGAATCGGAACTTCCAGCATCTTGAGTGTGGCTTATATGAAGGGTAGCTTGGAGCTATCTTTCTCAAAAGATCATGGCATCTGTTGACCACTTCCCTTGCTGTATGAGCAAAACTTTCCTGCTGTAATTGGAATATATCGGCAGGTAGATAGATAATATAGTTAGTGTCAAACAACAAACCTTCTTTAGTGGTTTGCCGTTTAAGACTTTTCTCAAAGACTGCATAAATGCAGTCTGAAAGATCTTGTCTAGAAAATCCATCTGTTTTTCCATCAAATAGACTCTCAACCCAATTGCTAAACTTTCCCATATTCCGTGATTTTTAATGTTTGATGCAAAGGTATGTTGAGCCAATATCCTCTCAATATTATGCCGTTCAGATAATGTAAATAGTGTCTATGTTGTTATATCTCAGTAACTTATGGCGGGTGTGTAAACCATGTGATTATACTGAAAATATGGATAACGACGATGAGACACTCGTGAATGGTTTTAAAATGATGCCATTTTTTGATTTGATTGTTTGGCCAACTAAAAAAATAGCTTTACATTTGCATCACCAGTACCCGCCAAGCCTCTCAACGATGCTCAAATGTGCGGGTCGTTTTATTTATAATACCATACAATAATACTATGAGCAATAAGATTCCTTTTCCAAAAGTGTACTCCAATGCGAGTGCTCTTGTCCGGTTGTTGAAATCCAGAGGATTAACAGTTCCTGATTCAGAAAAAGCCGAGAGATATCTTGAGTTTATAGGATACTACCGACTCTCAGCCTATATGTATCCTTTACTACAGTTGCCTAAAGAGCAGCATCATTACAAACCTGAAGCGTCTTTTGACCAAGTGATGATGATGTATCGTTTCGACAAGAAACTGCGTATGTTAATCTTCAATGAGATTGAAAAGATTGAAGTGGCCGTCCGTAGCACAATCGTCAATATTGGTTGTGAACAGTCAGGTAATCCATTTTGGATAACAGCTCCGAATAACTTTATTGATTCAGTTAAGTTTGATCGTACAATGGATTTGATAAAAGCAGAATTGCATAGATCACGCGAGGATTTTATAGTCCATTTCAAACAAAAATATTCGAATACATACCCTCCAGCTTGGATATTGGCAGAAGTACTTCCGTTTGGAGTGGTTATGAATGTTTATCGTAACATCAAATCGCTTAAAACAAAAAAACAAATAGCAAACAAGTTTGGTCTGCAGACGGCTCCGTTCGAGTCATGGATGACAATTGTAACATTGACCCGCAATTCATGCTGTCATCACGCTCGTGTATGGAACAGGCAAAACACAATGCGCCCGATGTTACCAAACCACATGATGGGTAGATGGATTAACCTCCCAACTGATACGCTCCGTATCTACTTTGACATCTGCATTATCAAATATTTCCTTGACACCATATCTCCACAAAATGACATGAAAGCCAAGATAGATACACTGCTCAATCAATTTCCAAATATAGATACCGCCGCTATGGGATTCCCGAAAGATTGGCGGAATGAGCCTTTGTGGCAATAGTTTGTTATTCCTTGCTTGAGAGCAAGGAAGCGATGGAATCGCGGTAGGAGCGGGAGACGGGGATGGGGTTGATTCCCTCCTGGTCCAGGATCACGTACAGGTTGTCGCGGTCGTTGTTGAAGAACTTTACCTTGGCAATGTTAATAAGGTATGAGCGGTGGCATCGGGTTATATATCCCTCCAGGTCGTCCTCAATGTTCTTGGCCGTTGTGCGGATCATGGTGTTGTGCACTACACCGTCCTGCTCATAGAATATCTTTACGTAATTGTCCTCAGATACGGCATAGAGGATATCCATAATGCGGAGTGAAAGCTTTATGTTACCCTTTGTGTCATGTATGGATACCACCAAAGCGCCATTGGGTTTAGTGGGGCTGCTGCCGGACTGGACCTTAAGTCCGTGGGCGTAGCCGTAAAGGTATGCTATTATATAAGGAATAAGCAGTATCAGGAATATGCAGAACAGGGCTCTGGGAAACAAATCGGCCAATGAGACATTGTTCTGCTGGACCAGAAGGGATATGGCTGTGTATATTATTGATACTATCAGTACCTCGGCCAGGGAATAGAATATCAGCCCCCATCCTCCAATCCCGTATCGGCGGTTAAGGTCCATAAGCAACACCTTGCTCGAAATGAGGAAGAGCACGGAGAAAGCGTACATAGTTATCGTACCCAGCAGTTTGTAACTCTCCCTTAATGTGAACCAATAGGTTGATGAGAACGGAGAATAGAGCTGTAGGAACAGGATTGAAAACGCCACAATGAACAGTACCGTCAGAAACAGGAATTTCCGGGTAAACATATAGTCGGGTAACTTGTTCATACAGCGTAATTGTTTGGTACTGCGAAGATAAGGTTTTTTGTCATATCGCCCAAATCTCGGAGTGGGGTGAATTGCCGATATCCGGAAAGCCGGCAATTCGCCACATCGTTGGTATCGGACATCCCAAATACCTCTTTTTGTTATGTTTCAGGGGCATTTTGGGGTATCTTTGCGGCAAATTTCAAAACACTATTATGGCAAGACTTATTTACAGAACTCCTGATTGTGACATGAACGCCACAAGCGTCATCAAAATGTATGAAGACAGTTTCCGCCGCCACTGGGACAACGAGGCTTTGTCCGATTTCCGCGGTGAGAGAATCACCTACGCAGAACTGGCCAAGCGCGTTGCCCGCGTACATATTTTACTTGAGAACGCAGGCATCAAACGCGGCGATAAAGTTGCCCTGTGCGGCAAGAATACCCTGGCTTGGGGCGTGGCATTTTTTGGAGTCTATACATACGGAGCAATTCCCGTTCCTATCCTGAATGATTTCAAACCCGGTAACGTTCACATGCTGGTCAACCACTCCGAGGCAAAGCTGCTCATGGTTGGCGATGTGGTACTGGCCGGTATGGTATTTGACGAGATGCCCGATATCCTGGGTATGATACTGCTCAACGACATGTCACTCAAGGCATGCCGCTCAAAGGAACTTGAGAACGCCATGGCTACTCTCGATGAGTGCTTTGGCAAGAAATATCCTAACGGTTTCACCAAGGATGATATCAAATATGAGGCCGAGAAGGACACCAATGATCTGGCCGTGCTGAATTATACATCGGGCACAACCGGTGATCCCAAGGGCGTTATGGTTCCTTACCGCGCAATGCTTGTAAACCTTAAGTTCGCATGCGGCGTGCTTCCGCTTACCAAGGGCGAGACAGTGGTTTCAATACTTCCCATGGCTCACATGTTCGGTCTGGCATTCCAGCTCATGTTTGAGTTGCTGCTGGGCGCCAGCATCTGCTATCTGGGCAAGATGCCTTCACCCAAGATCCTGTTCGATGCATTCGCCGAGGAGAAACCCAAACTCATCATCACCGTTCCTCTGGTAATTGAGAAGGTTATCAAGCAGAAGATTCAGCCTATCATGGAGAAGACCACAATGAAGATCCTGATGGCTATCCCCGGCATCAACCGTATAATCGGCGGCAAGATCCGCTCCAAGATCATCGATGCGTTCGGCGGTGAGATGGACTGCCTCATCGTAGGCGGTGCTGCCCTGAATGCCGATGTCGAGAAGATTCTGCGCAAGATACACTTCCCCTACACTGTAGGTTACGGCAGCACCGAGTGCGCTCCTCTGATTTCATACGTTGACTGGGAGAAGTACAAGGCAGGTTCATGCGGTATCGCAGTTCCAGGTTGTCCCGTTCAGGTATTCAGCGACGCTCCCGGAAACGTAGGTGAACTTCTGGTCAAGGGTGACAACGTGA
>JAZMZT010000064.1:0-10048 GCA_045586125.1 Bacteroidaceae bacterium
TGGGTATGCTGCTGGGACTGCAGGCATTCATAAACATGTCAGTGGCAGTGGGACTGTTCCCTGTTACGGGACAGCCGTTACCGCTCATAAGCAAGGGAGGAACATCGGTCCTGATGACAAGCGGCTGCATAGGCATGCTGCTGGGTATCAGCAACGCCCTTGACAAGGAGGCTCGCGGAGAGCAGGTGCTGGGAACGGAGGCCGATATCCCCACGCCGGTTGACGGAAACGAATCATTTGACGAAAACTAAAAACATATATGGAGGCAAAACCAAGAATAATAATCAGCGGAGGCGGTACAGGAGGACATATCTTCCCTGCAGTTTCGATAGCGCATGCAATCAAGGCGCTTAACCCGGAGGCGGAGATCCTGTTTGTGGGAGCCGAAGGCCGTATGGAGATGCAGCGTGTGCCGCAGGCAGGTTTTAACATAAAGGGACTACCCATCTGCGGTTTTGACCGCAAGAACCCGCTCAAGAATATTGTGGTGCTGTTCAAGATAGTACGCAGCCAGATGATGGCACGCCGCATAATACGTCAGTTCCGTCCTATGGTTGCAGTGGGCGTGGGCGGTTATGCCAGCGGACCTACTCTGAGCATAGCCGGAAAGATGGGCATACCCACACTGCTTCAGGAGCAGAACTCCTATGCCGGTGTGACCAACAAACTGTTGGCCAAGAAGGCCTCCAAGATATGTGTGGCTTATGACGGCATGGACCGTTTCTTTCCTGCCGACAAGATAATCAAGACCGGTAATCCCGTACGTCCCACCCTTGCCAAGGGCGGCATTACACGTAAGGAGGCATCGGTTGCAATGGGACTTGACCCCGACAAAAGGACCGTCCTGATTGTGGGAGGCAGCCTTGGTGCCCGTACCCTCAATGAGAGCGTGATGGCCAACCTGGACCTGATACGCATGTCTTATGACGTACAGTTCGTATGGCAGACCGGTAAGTACTACTTTGAGGAGATGAAGAGCCGTCTGGCTGCCGAGGAGCCTGTAGACAACCTCTTCCCCACGGAGTTCGTACAGGATATGGATCAGGCATACGCAGCCGCCGACCTGGTGATTTCACGCGCCGGTGCCGGTACCATCTCTGAACTCTGCCTTCTGGGCAAGCCGGTGATCCTGGTTCCCTCACCAAATGTGGCCGAGGACCATCAGACCAAGAACGCCCTGGCTCTGGCCGACAGGGACGCTGCCATTCACATACGTGACGTGGATGCCAAAAAGGAACTCATCCCGGCAGCCGTTGACCTGGTAAAGGATGAAGCCCGTCTGCAGCAACTGCATGACAACATACTTAAACTGGCCATGTATGACTCGGCCGAGATAATTGCCCGTGAGGTACTCAAACTGGCCGGTTACGGAAGCGGCTCACTTAGCCTTGACGAGATAAAGTCCGTATACTTTGTGGGTGCCGGAGGCATAGGCATGAGCGCCCTGGTACGTTATTTCCTGGCTCGCGGATGCAAGGTGGGCGGTTATGACAGGACATCGACCGAACTGACATCGGCCTTGATAAAGGAGGGTGCAATGATAGGTTTTGAGGATGACGTTGACAAGGTTAATCCCTGTTTCAAGAATTCATCATCGACACTGGTGGTTTATACTCCCGCCATCCCGGCCGACAACAAGATTCTGAACTGGTTCAACATGCACTGCTTTGACGTGCAGAAACGCGCTCAGGTGCTGGGCACTCTGACCCGTTCGCTGGACGGTCTGTGCGTGGCGGGAACCCACGGCAAGACCACCACATCATCAATGGTGGCTCACATCCTGGACGGCACCGATGAGGGTTGCAATGCATTCCTGGGCGGTATTCTCAAGAACATAGGCAGCAACCTGATGATTTCAAACAAGAGCCGCCGCGTGGTCATTGAGGCAGATGAGTTTGACCGTTCGTTCCATCACCTGACTCCGCTGCGCTCTGTCATCACAGCCGTCGATGCAGACCATCTGGATATTTACGGCACTTATGAGGCATACGTGGAGAGTTTCCGCAAATACACATCGCTCATAAAGCCGGGCGGTGATTTGATACTGCATGTGGGCCTGGCCGACAAGATCAAGCCGCAACTGCAGCGGGGTGTGAACCTTTACACTTACGGTCTGGACGAGGGTAATTTCCACGCCGCAAACATAAGGGTGGGAAACGGTGAACTCAGGTTTGATTATGTGTCGCCGCTGGGCAGCATCGCCGATGTTGAACTGGGTGTACCCATCCCCATCAATGTGGAGAATGCAGTGGCTGCAATGGCTATGGCGCAGATGAGCGGCGCACCGGACAATGTCATCCGCGAGCGCATCGGCTCATTCCGCGGATGTGACCGCCGTTTTGACTTTCATGTAAAGAAGGCCGATACGGTTTACCTGAGTGACTATGCGCACCATCCCGAGGAGATACGTCAGTGCGCCCTGTCACTGCGCAAACTCTATGAGGGACGCAAGATAACATGCATATTCCAGCCGCACCTTTATACCCGTACAAGGGATTTCTACAATGAGTTCGCTGACAGCCTCTCACTGTTTGACGAGGTCTGGCTGCTGGAGATATATCCTGCACGCGAGCAACCCATACCGGGTGTTACAAGCGCGCTGCTGGCTGAGAACATGAAACCGGGCGTATGCAAGGGAGTGATTTCACGTAACCAGGTTCCTGAACTTGTCAAGTCCATCAAGGATGATGTCCAGGTGCTGGTAACCCTGGGTGCCGGTGATCTGGAGGATTATGTTGAAACAATAACAGAGATACTCAAATAAGGTGCTTAAGAAGATACTGTCCATATTATCGGTGGTTCTGCTGGCCGGATATCTGGGATATTCGATGATAGCCATGACAGACAGGCATGAGGATACCCGTCTGTGCCGCGGCGTGGACCTGCATATCACGGACAGTCTTCATTTTGACCTTATAGATGAGGAGATGGTGCTGGGCGTGCTTCAGGAGCATTCAATTGATCCGGTGGGACTGCCGCTTGATGAGATTGACCCTGAAAAGATAGAGGCCACGCTGCTGATGCATCCCTTAGTGGGCAAGGTACAGTGTTACAAGACCGGCGGAGACCTGATAAGGATAAACCTCTCAAGCAAGGTGCCTTTGGTACGTGTCATGAACAACCGCGGCCAGGATTTCTATGTGGACAGCAAGGGTGAGATACTTACCCAACGCTCGCTTGCGGTTCAACTGCCGGTGGCAACCGGTTACATAGACCGACAGTTCGCGGCCTCAGAGCTGCTTCAGGTGGTACGGGTGCTGGACCGTTCAGAGTTCTGGAAGGCACAGGTGGAGCAGATAAACGTGACCAAGGACAGACAGATAGAACTGGTGCCCCGCGTGGGTGACCATCTGCTGATACTGGGTACGGCCGATAACATTGAGGAGAAACTGGAGCGTCTCATGAACTTCTATGAGAAGGGCCTGGACAATGTGGGCTGGAACAAGTACCGCTCCATAAGCGTGGCCTATGACGGCCAGGTAGTATGTAAGAAACGATAATAAGATAGATGGAAGAAAAAGTAATTGTTGCTATTGAACTTGGCTCATCCAAGATCTCAGGCGTGGCTGGTCAGATAATGACTGACGGTTCACTCAAGGTGCTGGCCTATGCCGGTGTGCCGTCATCGTCATGCATCCGTCACGGCGCTGTCTATAACCTGGACAAGACGGCTAATGCCATAGCCGAAGTCGTGGAACGTCTCAACTCAATCCTTTCAACCAGCATAGAGAAGGTTTATGTGGGTTACAATGCAAAGGGTCTCAAGTCCATAATCAGCAAGGTGGAGCACCAGTTTGAAGAGGAGACAGTTGTCAGCCAGGAGGTTATAGATGATATGTTCCAGCAGTGCAGCGAGATAGACTATGAGGGTTATGTAAACCTGTTCCAGGAGTCACAGGAGTATGTCGTTGACAACAAGCGCGGAACAGAGACTGACCCCATCGGTGTAGCCTGCCGTTCACTGGGCGGCAGTTACCTGAACATCCTGCTTAAGAAACAGGTGGCCGATTACATTGCACAGTGCTTCATGATGGCACAGGTTGAGATTGTGGACGGCTATGTTGCACCCATGGCCGAGGCCGATGCCATCCTGACCGATGACGACCGTCAGCAGGGCTGCGTCCTGGTTGACTACGGTGCCGACACCACTACCGTATCGGTCTACAAGAATGGTATGCTGCGTTACCTGAGAGTCATTCCGCTGGGCAGCGCACTGATTACCCGTGACCTTGCGGCAATACTCAAGATAGAGCCCGAGCAGGCCGAGCAGTTAAAGTGCACCTACGGCCTGTGCAATCTCATAGGCAGCCAGGATGCCAGCGAGACAATAATGATCAATGACAGCAAGGTGCTGCTCAAGGATATAGGCGATATAATCGAGGCCCGTAACGAGGAGATCATCCGTAACGTATGCGCACAGATCAAGGCATCGGGTTACGGTGAGGTTCTGTATGCGGGAATAGTTCTGACAGGCGGCGGCTCACAGTTGCGCCAGTTGGATCAGGTGTTTGTCAAACTGATGCCTTCAATGCGCCGTCCCCGCGTGGTTTCAGAACCCGCCTGCGGCGTAACATGGATTGAACCCAGTTGGAAGCGCGGCGACGGCTCACAGTTGGCACTGCTTTCAGTCATGGCCAAGGGTGATGAGAACTGCTGCGAACTTCCCAAGATGGACGAGATTGACAACATATCGGCCGAGAATCAGGACAAGGTGGTTCAGATAGATCTCTTTACCGAGGCAGGTGAGAGCGCTCAGGCCGAGCGTGACCGCAAGGAGCAGGAGGAGCGTGAGAAAGCCGCTGCCCAGAAGGAGGAAGAGGCTGCCTTGAGAGAGGAGGAGGCCGAGAAAAAACGTACCAAGAAGGTCAGCGTGTTCAAGCGTTGGGTTGACAACGTGATGAACATGGGTGAGAGTTTCTTTGAGGATAAAGACAACAATTGACTATGAACCAGGATATTAAAGAATTTGAGGAGAAAGAGATTCTCCCGTTTGATTTTCCTACCGAATCGCGTAAGATAATCAAGGTTATCGGTGTGGGCGGCGGTGGCAGCAATGCCGTCAAGAACATGTACCGTGAAGGTATCCATGACGTGGTTTTCGTTATAGCCAATACTGACCAGCAGGCATTGGCCGATTCGGACATACCCATCAAACTCCAGTTGGGCCGTCAGACCACCAACGGTCTGGGTGCCGGTAATGACCCTGCAGTGGCCCGCAAGGCTGCCGAGGAGAGCATGGAGGAGATCAAGGCACAGTTCAAGGACGATACCCAGATGGTATTCATCACCGCCGGAATGGGCGGCGGTACAGGAACCGGTGCGGCTCCCGTGATTGCCAAGTGCGCCAGAGACTGCGGCATGCTTACCGTGGGTATAGTAACCATCCCGTTCAAGTTTGAGATGCGCCCCAAGATCAAACAGGCGCTCAAGGGTGTGCGCGAGATGTCACAGTATGTCGATGCACTGCTCGTTATAAGCAATGAGAAACTGCTTGAGATGTACCCCGACAAGAGCGTGGCTACCGGTTTCAAGCATGTTGACGAGACCCTTACCACCGCAACCAAGAGTATTGCCGAGCTCATTACCTGCCGCGGTATAATAAACCTTGACTTCCGCGATGTCAAGAAGATACTGAGCAACGGCGGCGTAGCCATAATGAGTACCGGTGTGGCCAAGGGCGAGAACCGTGTCAACCAGGCTTTTGACGCTGCCCTGAAATCGCCTCTTCTCTACAACAATGATATTCATAAATCCAAGAAAATCCTGTTTAACATCTACCAGAGCACACAGGCTGACCATCAGCTGATGCTTGACGAGATGAATGAGGTGCGTCATTTCATGGATAAGTTCGAAGACAAGAACATTGAGGTTATCTGGGGCCTTGCCAATGACGACACCCTGACCGATGAGGTCAAGATAACGGTTCTGGCCACCGGTTTCGGTATGGAGAGCATTCCTATGATGGATGATGAGGAGGAGGCTGACCGCGTCATCGAGGATATCTACGGTGATCGCGTAGACAAGCGCCAACTCTATCTCTATGAGATGACCGATGCCGATTTGGACAATGACGCACTGATTGATGCCATCGAGGCATCACCTACATATCTCAGAAATACAGTGGGATTGTCCGAGCTCAAGGCACTGCGTGCCTAACCGAACACCGTCTCAAGTACCTCTATTGACTTGAGCAGAGGGAATGAGGGTATATGAAGACGGAAGAAAGTATTGAGCGCATTAAGCAGCATGACGCGTTCCTGACCTGTCAGGGGCGCGTCTTTTATTCCGTCATAGTCAGAGTTCATGAGCAGGTACAGCTTGTATGAAAGCTCGGCGGGTATGTACTCGGTATGCTTGGGGAGCAGGGGAGTGAAACAGCCGTCACGCATATCGAGCACGCATCCGGGTACGTATTCATCGGCATTGGGACATACTCCTATGTGGCTTGCAGTACCTATGATGAAGGCTATGTGGAAGTTGGAGTAGGTGCCCTCCTGGGCGCGGTCAAACCATGAAAGAGATTCGGTCAGGAACCTGAACAGGGCGGGATTGTTCTGCTCTCCCTTAAGGGCGTATGTGAGGAACTCTGACAGGAACAGCGCAATGGCGCTTTTAAAGGGATTGCGCGGTATATCTCCGTAGGGGGCGCAGTTCTTTATCTCCTTTATGTGCTGGAGCGACTCAGTGGGAATATGCTCGGCCTGGAACTCAAGTTGGGTCAGGGGCTGCAGCAGGGTGTTGCGGCTGGCGTTCTTTCCGGTCTTGGAGAGAAACCATATAAAGGGCACCATACCGTGCTGGCTGGTAAAGACGTGCGCCACGCTCGTACGGTCATTATGCCTTACGGAACCTATCAGTATGCCTCTTTCAACCTGCCACATAACTTTTCTCTATGGTAGCGAAGATATAAAAAAATACTGGAGAAAGTTTGATGTTTGGAAAAATGTAACTACTTTTGCATCCGCTTTATAGGGCAGCCTCCCGTGAGGCTACCGGAAAGGATGGCGCGTTCGTATATCGGCTAGTACTCAAGATTTTCATTCTTGCAAGATGAGTTCGACTCTCATACGCGCTACGAATTGAATAATTAAAAAACGTTTTTTATAATGGCAAACCACAAATCAGCCTTGAAGGCTATCAGAAAGAGCGAGAAGAGAAGACTTCACAACCGTTATTATGCAAAGACAATGCGTAATGCAGTTCGTCAGCTTCGCGCCATGACCAACAAGGAGGAGGCTACTGCAACCTATCCCAAGGTTCAGAAGATGCTGGACAAGCTGGCTAAGACCAAGCTCATCCACAAGAACAAGGCCGCTAACCTCAAGTCAAAGCTCTGCGCTCACATCGCTAAGCTCGCTTAATAGTAAGTACGCTTAAGGATAAAAATAGGTTGGTTCTGCAGAACCAACCTTTTTTGTTTTACGCATCTATGTTTGCGTAAGTTGCGTTTCTTTCGATGAATTCGCGGCGGGTGCCGACGTCCTCACCCATCAGCATGCTGAAGATGCGGTCAGCCTCGGCGGCATCCTGGATGTGAACCTGCTTGAGCAGACGGTTCTCGGGGTTCATTGTGGTTTCCCAGAGCTGCTCGGGGTTCATCTCACCCAGACCTTTGTAACGCTGTGTGATGATGTTCTGCTCCAATCCTCCACCGTACTGGTCAATGAAGCGCTGGCGCTGTACATCGTCATAGCAGAACTCCTTAACCTTACCCTTTGTGCAGAGGTAGAGGGGCGGGGTTGCTATGTACAGATGGCCGTTCTCAATGAGTTCCGGCATGTAGCGGAAGAAGAGTGTCATGATAAGGGTGTCGATGTGTGAGCCGTCGACATCGGCATCGGTCATGATGATTACCTTATAATAACGCAGTTTGTCATAGTTGGCTGCCTTGGAGTCATCGGGGTTGAGGCCGAAACGTACGCCCAGTGCCTGGATGATGTTGTTTACCTCCTCATGGTCAAAGGCCTTGTGCCACATTACGCGCTCCACGTTGAAGATCTTACCGCGGATAGGCAGGATAGCCTGGGTGTGACGGTCACGGCCCTGCTTGGCGCTGCCGCCTGCAGAGTCACCCTCAACGATAAAGAGCTCGCAGTTGGCGGGATCCTTGTCGGAGCAGTCGGCCAGTTTGCCGGGAAGTCCGCTGCCTGAGAGCGGGCTCTTGCGCTGTACGCTCTCACGTGCCTTGCGGGCGGCTACACGTGCCTGGGCTGCCAGGATAACCTTGTCAACAATCAGCTTGGCCTCCTTGGGGTGCTCCTCAAGATAGAATGTCAGGGCCTCGCCTACGCCCCGCTGAACGGCACCGGCTACCTCACTGTTACCCAGCTTGGTCTTGGTCTGACCCTCAAACTGAGGCTCGGCAACCTTTACAGAGATGACAGCTGTAAGACCCTCACGGAAGTCCTCGCCCTCAATCTCTACCTTGGCTTTCTCAAGGAACTTGTTGTCATCGGCATACTTCTTAAGGGTGCGGGTGAGTGCGGTGCGGAAACCTACCAGATGGGTACCGCCCTCTATGGTGTTGATGTTGTTTACGAATGAGCGGATGGTCTCCTTGTACTCGGTGTTGTAAAGGATGGCCACCTCAATGGGTACGCCCTGTTTCTCTGTGTTCAGGTAGATGGGCTCCTGAATCAGGTGAACACGGTTCTCATCTATGTATGAGACGAATTCCTTGAGGCCCTCGTTTGAGAAGAACACATCCTTCTTGGGCTCTCCCTCTTCCATTACGCGGTAATCGGTCAGGGATATCTTGAGGCCTGCGTTAAGGAATGCCAGTTCATGCAGACGTGCAGCCAGGATATCGTACTTGTACTCTGTGGTGGTGAATATTGAGCCGTCGGGCCAGAATGTCTGGCGGGTACCGTTGATATCGGTGGTGCCTACGCACTCAACGGCAGTCACGGGCTTACCGCAGGCGTACTCCTGACGGTATACCTTACCCTCACGGAATACCTCGGTTATCATCTTGGTTGAGAGGGCGTTTACGCACGATACACCTACGCCGTGCAGACCGCCTGATACCTTGTATGATCCCTTGTCAAACTTACCGCCGGCATGGAGGACTGTCATTACGACCTCAAGGGCCGATTTGTGCTCCTTGGGGTGCATATCCACCGGGATTCCTCGTCCGTTATCCTGAACGGTTATGGAACCGTCCTGATTGATGGCTACCTCTATGTGTGTGCAGTAGCCGGCCATGGACTCGTCGATGGAGTTATCGACTACCTCATATACCAAGTGGTGCAGACCCTTTTCACTGATGTCACCTATATACATGGCAGGGCGTTTGCGCACTGCCTCGAGACCCTCCAGCACCTGAATGTTCTGCGCTGAATAGTTGGCCTGCCCGTTGTTGATTTCGTCTGTCATTTTATGCGTTATTAAACATACAAAGATAATCAAAAAGGTTCATACCACATTGTTTAAAAATGATAATTTTACATCACTTTTTTGTAAGTATTATAAGGGTTTACGCATCTGTTTGGAATGCTTTTTGTATTTTTGCCCGATGAAAATGAATATACTGCATAAATATACAAATAATCATGAATCCTAAAGTACCAGTTGGTAAGAAAATCCGCTCTCTGAGAGAGTCCAAGCAGATGGAGATTGAGGTCCTGGCCGAGCGCGCACAGTTAACCGTAGATCAAGTAAAGGCAATTGAGAATGACGGCCCCCTGCCGGGCCTGGCTCCCCTGATCAAGATTGCACGTGTTCTAGGTGTACGACTGGGTACTTTCCTGGATGACCAGCAGAGTGTAGGTGCCGTGGTAAGCCGCGCCAACGAGGAGCGTGAGAGCGTAAGATTCTCAAACCACGCTGCCGAGGGTCATGAGAACATGATATACCACTCTCTTTCAGAAGGTAAGGACAACCGTCATCTGGAGCCTTTCGTGATTGACATCCTTCCCGATGAGAACCCCAAGTTTGATCTCTCAACCCATGAGGGTGAGGAGTTCATCTACGTTCTGGACGGCCAGGTTGAGATAAACTACGGCAAGAACTCATACGTTCTTGAGAAAGGTGACAGCATCTATTACGA
>JAZMZT010000065.1:0-8957 GCA_045586125.1 Bacteroidaceae bacterium
ATCAAAGTCCTTATCTGATAAGCCATATCCTCATCTATTATAAGAACATGTGGATCCTGCTGGTTCTGGACCGTCAGTTTAAGACTGAATTCATTTGTCTTGGTATTGCACCAGCACTGAATCTCATAACTCTCGGCAAAAGAGGGTTCCACCTTCTCGCCCCAGCACAGTACATTATCACCGCTGCGTGAAATCTTACCCTTGTAGTCACAGGGCTTGAGATACTCATTGGTCCGTTGTGACATAACCGGCAACGCCACTATCAGCATCAGGCTAAAAAGAGCCAGCTTAAAACTCCTATTCATAATCATTGTATTTTTTGCAGTCCGAGAACATAATTCGATATCTCAATGGGAGCGGTAAACGTTGTGTATCCGTTCAGTGAAACCTTAAGCGTATTGCCAGGCTTTACTATTGTAAGTTTGAACTGGCCATTCTCTGTTTTGGTACTGGCCACTACATTGCCGTCACTGTCAATCTCCTCTACCGGCACTCCTCCGGGATTACCCCAATTACCCAATGATACACGGCCGCTTATCACATCGCCCGGTTTAAGAGTGCGGGCCGCGGGTTTGAGTCTTATTTGATATGTACCGCGGTCAAAAGGCAATGTCTGCGTCTCATACCCTTCGGCCTCAAATGAAATCTTGTTGTTTACATCACTGATTTTGATCATATCAAAGAATCCGTCACCGCCTGCATACCATTCCATTACAGCACGCCCCACAACATCACGCTCACACGCCTTGACGTCACGATACTGAATAGGATTCCCGGCCTCATCCAGAATAAAGCCGTTCACTCTGCCTCCTGTAGTGGGAACTGTTTCTATCGGCTTGCGTCTCTCCTCATTCATCTGCCTGATCCTGGGATCATTCTGCAAACTCTCAATCCCTATCATTCTGTTCGTCTCTTCTATCTCCTTAAGCCTCTGGGCCTGGTCAGGAGGTAGTTCCTGAGCCGACACTGAACACACAACTGCAAACAAGCTGAATGCAGCACAACTTAAAACAAAGGATAATCTATTCATATTACTGTATTTAATAATTTGCAATAATTGGTCTTGGTTGTCTGTTATCTAAACAATAATACTCTGAAAAAACGTCTCCTGTTAAAGGATTTATTTCAATAATTTCAATAACACAGGGAACTGATCCTTTTGTGTCAGTTTTGTTGTTTACGGTACAAATGTAAATACAGAAGGATTGTCAAAACTACAAACAGGCGTTGCAAAACCGTTGCAATTTGGAAAGGCTCCCATTTGCAGGAGCCGGACTATGGGGTTAGGGAGCATCAGTGCAGCAGCGTGAGCGTAAGGCCTTGGAGGATCCCGTTAAAAACGGCACTTGTCTGACGACGATTAGACACCTTTAGGTGGCTAAGATGGAGGAGTTTGCCGTTTAGGGTCCGGAGAGGCCTGGAGTAGCTGCGGAACGTTGTCTCCCTAACCCCATAGTCCGGCGGTGCTTAAAAAAAGAAAAACGGCTCCCCAAAAAAGAGCCGCTTTTACTATCAATTGTTTGGAGGAATTATCCGCCAAAGTTATCGTACATGATTGATGCGGGATCAACGCCCAGGTTGTCCAGCATACCGGTAACGGCCTTTGACATGGGGCCGGGACCGCACATGTAGTACTCAATATCCTCAGGGGCCTCATGGTCCTTAAGATAGGTCTCGTACATGACGTTGTGAACAAATCCGGGAGTGTACTTGACGCCTGCCGCATCGGCTGCGGGATCCGGACGGTCCAGAGCCAGATGGAAGTGGAAGTTCTTGAACTCCTTCTCCAGACCCAGGAAATCCTGCAGGTAGAACACCTCGTTAAGGGCACGTGCGCCGTAGAAGTAATGCATCTCACGGTCAGTAGTCTTAAGAGTCTTGGTCATGTGCATGATCTGAGCACGCAGAGGAGCCATACCGGCACCGCCGCCAACCCAAATCATCTCCTTCTTGGAGTCAAAGATAGGATGGAACTCACCGTAAGGACCTGACATGATAACCTTGTCACCCGGTTTGAGGCTGAAGATGTAAGATGAAGCCACACCGGTGGGAACATCCTGGAAACCAACCTCCGGTTTGGGTTTGAACGGAGGAGTAGCGATACGTACCGTCAGCATGATGCGGTCACCCTCGGCCGGATAGTTGGCCATAGAGTATGCACGGATGGTAGGCTCCTTTACGACCGATTTAAGGCCAAAGAGACCGAACTTCTCCCATGCAGGCAGATACTCGGGACCGATGAGGTCCTTATCGATATCCTTGTCATAATCCATAGAGTATGCGGGAATCTTGATCTGAGCGTAGCTTCCGGGCAGGAAATCCATGTGCTCTCCGGGAGGAAGCTGCACGATGAACTCCTTGATGAAGGTAGCCACGTTCTTGTTGGAGATAACCTCGCACTCCCACTCTTTTACTCCGAGTACGCTCTCGGGAACCTTGATGGCCAGGTCGCCCTTGACCTTGCACTGGCAACCCAGACGCCAGTTGTCCTTGATCTGCTTGCGAGTGAAGTGGCCCTTCTCAGAGTCCAGGATCTCACCGCCGCCCTCAACGACCTGGCATTTGCACTGTCCGCAAGAACCCTTACCGCCGCAGGCAGAGGGCAGATAAACACCGTTCTCGGCCAGAGTGCTCAAGAGGCTTGCGCCTGAATTCACCTCAAGTTCCTTGTCGCCGTTGATTGTTACCTTGACCTTGCCTGAGGCAACCAGGTAGCTTTTGGCCACCAGCAGGATTACTACCAGCAGCAGGATAACGGCCAGAAAAACTATAATACTTGATATATAGATGTTGTTCATAATATTACCTCCTTTAAATTGCCAGACCTGAGAAGCACATGAAAGCCATAGCCATCAGACCTACGGTAATGAATGTAATACCCACACCCTTCAGAGGCTTGGGAATATCGCAGTATTCCATCTTCTCACGGATGGCAGCCAGGCAGACGATAGCCAGAGCCCAACCAATACCGGAACCCAGTGCGTAAGCGATTGAGTCACCGAATGAGGTGATGGCCTGAGTGTTGTCCGGATCCATGCCTATACGCTGCTGCATGAACAGGGATGCACCCATGATGGCGCAGTTCACAGCGATAAGCGGCAGGAATATACCCAGTGAGTTGTAGAGTGACGGTGAGAATTTCTCAACCACCATCTCAACCAGCTGAACTATACCGGCTATAACAGCGATGAAAAGGATGAAACTGAGGAATTCCAGACCCATCGGCTCCAGAACCTTGGTCTGAAGCAGATAGTTAACAGGAAGTGTAATGAGCTCAACAAAGATAACAGCAACACCAAGTCCCAAAGACGTCTTTACGTTCTTGGATACGGCCAGGAATGAGCACATACCCAGGAAGAAAGCGAAAATCATGTTGTCGACGAATATCGACCTAACAAATAAACTGAAGAAATGTTCCATAATTCTTTACGCTTTGAGATTAGTTTTCCTGTAAATCCTTGTTCTTGGCGCGATGATACCATATGATGCAGCCGGCCAGGATAAGAGCCATAGGCGGCATGATCATAAGACCGTTGTTCAGGTAACCGGCCTCATAGCAGGCCTGCGGTATAACCTGGAAACCGAACAATGTTCCGCTACCAAAGAGTTCACGTACAAAAGCAACCACTACCAGAATGACTGCATAACCCAGACCGTTTCCGATACCGTCCAGGAATGATGCCCAGGGACCGTTCTGCATGGCAAATGCCTCCAGACGACCCATAAGGATACAGTTGGTAATGATAAGACCTACATATACCGAGAGCTGAACGCTTACATCGTATGCAAAGGCCTTGAGGATCTCACTTACTATAGTAACCAGAGCGGCTACCACCACCAGCTGGATGATGATACGGATACGGTTAGGAATAGTATTGCGAAGTAGTGAAATGATCACGTTTGACATAGCCACGATGACGGTTACAGAAAGACCCATCACGATGGCAGGTTTGAGCTGAGCCGTTACGGCCAGAGCCGAGCAGATACCCAGAATCTGAACCAATACAGGGTTGTTGACCCACAACGGCTGTTTGAAAGCCTCACTGTTCTTGTTTGCCATAATCCAAATCAGTCGTTAGATTCAACATTATCCTCGCAGCACTCTTCGCCGCCCTCCTCGCAGCCGCCTTCTTTGCAGCACTGCTTGGTCAGGAAAGGAATGTATGCTGAGAGCACCTTATTAATCATAGTGTTCACACCGGTTGATGTGATGGTAGCACCGGTCACACCGTCAATCTCATACTGAGAGCCCTTGTCGGCCTTGCCGTACTTGACTACCGTGAGGCCAACCTCCTCACCGTTAACCACCAGCTTGCCGGGGAAACGGTCCTGGAACTTGGTTCCGGCAATCTCACCGCCCAGACCCGGAGTCTCGGATGAGTGTGAGAAATAAACGCCGTAAACGGTGTTGCGGTCCTCATTGAGGGTAATATAACTTCAGATGGTACCCCACAGACCAAGTCCGTTCATAGGAATGACAAACTTGCGCTCGCCGTTAACCTCGGCCACAAAGATGTGAAGGTTACCCTTGTCGAACTCACTCTTATAAGAGGTATTGAAATCACCCTCATATTCAGCCATCTTGCCGTTGGGCTGCATCAGGGCATCGGCCTTGATAACCTCGGCGTATGTGCCGGCAACATCGGGCAGGTCACGCAGATTCAGGGCAGAGAGTATCTGCTGCTTTGTATCGTTGATTACGTTGGCGGTCTGACGCTCCTTAAGTGTCTGTGATACAAACACCAACAGGAATGCCACGATAACAACCATTACGGCTGCATAAACGATGGTATAAACGTTGCTGTTGGTATTGAGACCCTTCTTGGCAGGAGCAGCACCCTCCTCTACAATCTCTTCAAACTCACTCTGAGGTGCCTGACACATGGGGCACTGCTCAGGAGCCTTATCTCCTTCGTGGACATAGCCACAAACCTTACATTTGAATTTTTTCGTAGCCATAATCCTTATTTGTTTATTCTGTTAAGACGTTTGTTCACGTTACGCTGTACTACGCAGTAGTCAATGAGCGGAGCGAAGCAGTTCATGAGCAGGATGGCCAGCATCATACCTTCGGGATAACCGGGGTTCATGACGCGGATTGTGATAGCCATCATACCGATGAGCAGACCATAGATCCACTTACCAACCTCTGTACGGGCCGATGTAACCGGATCAGTTGCCATAAATACGGCGCCGAAGCAGAAACCGCCCAGGCAGATATGCTCGTACCAGGGCATCTGAGCCATAGCGTTGTCGGGACCCCACTGGTTGAATACGAATGCCATGCAGATACCTCCTGCGAATACTGAAAGCATTGTCTTCCAGCTTGCGATTCCGGTATAGAGGAGCAGCAGAGCGCCAAGAGCGATGGCGATAACGCTGGTCTCACCTACTGAACCCGGAATGAAGCCCCATACCATATTCATATCAAATGCAGGAGCCACTGTTGTGGTAGCGGCTGTACCCAGAGCGGTAGCAGCGGTCATACCGTCAATGTCAGCGCCAAGACCGCAGATTGCGTGGTCAACCACCCAAACGGTCTCACCGGTGATTACAGAAGGATATGCAAAGAATATGAATGCACGTGTAATGAGTGCAACGTTCAGGAAGTTCATACCTGTACCGCCGAATATCTCCTTGGCAAAGATTACCGAGAAGGCAACGGCAACGGCCAGAATCCACAGAGGAGTGGTTGCGGGAACAATCAGAGGAATGATGAAACCTGATACCAGGAATCCCTCCTGAATCTCCTCGTGCTTCCACTGAGCCACGATGAACTCAATTGTAAGACCTACTACGTATGATACTATAAGTCTGGGCAGAACGGCCAGGAAGCCGAACCAGAACTTGTTCCAGAAAGTAGCCTGCTCAAGCAGACCGGCCAGAGCAAAATGCTGATAGCCTACATTGTACATACCGAACAGCAGTGCGGGAACCAATGCTATAACAACCATGATCATCATTCGCTTGCTGTCGAATGAGTCGTGAATGTTCACACCGTTCTTAGCGGTATCGTTCGGAACATAAAGGAAGGTCTCGAAACCTTCAAAAACCGAGCGGAAAGCATGCAGTTTGCCACCCTCCTCGAAATTCGGTTTGATCTTGTCTATGTAATTTCTTAAACTCATAACTCGTCAGGGTTTTAGGCCATTTCGGCACGAAGGTTATCAAGGCCCTCGCGTACGATACGCTGGAGCTCAAGTTTTGAAGAATCCACAAACTCGCAGAGAGCAAAATCCTCGGGGGCAACCTCATAAATTCCGTATGCCTCCATCTTATCGATATTGCCCGTGATAATAGCCTTGATAAGGAACTCGGGATAGATATCCATCGGGAATACCTTATCATACTCGTTAGACATGATCATGTGACGCTCACCGCCCTTGATGCGTGCATCGATGCTGAAGGGCTTCTTGCAGCAAAGCCAGCTGAAGAATGTGCGGCTTACGCTGTACTGCTTGAAACGCGGTGCGATCCAGCCCATGAACTCGTTTACATCGTCACCCTCGGGGATAACGGTGATCATGTTGGCAAAAGCACCCAGGAAATCATCCTTAGAAGCCTTGACACCGGTCAGAACGTTACCGTTGATGATACGGATATGCTCGGTCTTGTTAAGACGGCCATCCAGAAGAGTACCCATCTTGGCGCCTGCTATAACCTTGAGGTACTGGGGATTGACAACCTCCTCACCTGCTACGGCGATGATACGTGTCATATCAACGATACCCTTGTTAAACAGACGGCCGATGAAGATTACAGCCTCGGGATCAATGGTCCATACAACCTCACCCTTGTTGACGGGCTTGATGTGGTTGATCTGTACACCCACGTTGCCTGCGGGATGAGCACCCTTGAAAGCATAGAGGTCAACGTTCTTTGCGTCGGTGAGAGCCTCGGCTGTCTGGCAAGCGCAAATGCTCAGTGTTGTGGGGGCAATCTTGGCGATTGCACTCAGACCTGTGCGGAAGTCTACCTCATTACCCTGAAGTACAAACTCAAAATCCGGTGCCAGGGGCTTGGAATCGAAAGCCGATACAAATATGCCTCTCGGTGCATCGGCGGGGTTAGCGATAACGTCGTAGGGACGCTGACGGAAGAATGAAAAAAGGCCCGACTCCAACAGGGCGGCCTTTACCTCCTCACCTGAAAGCGACTGTACGCTCTTGGTTCCGAACTCTACATAAGTCTGCTTTGCATCGGGCTTGACCACAATGCTCAAGACCTTGCGGCGTGCGCCACGATTCACTGCAAGTACCTCACCGCTTACGGGTGAAACGAATTTCACCTCAGGATGGTTCTTGTCAATGAACAGAGCTTCACCGGCCTTGACGGTCTGCTGTTCCTTGACGACCGGCTTGGGAGTGACTCCGGTGAAATCGGCGGGACAGAGAGCGTACTCACTTGCCATACCAACCTCGGTCAACTCCTTAACGGGAGCGCCCAGCAACTTGATGTCCAGACCTTTTCGTAAACGAATGATTTCTGCCATTTTGTTGTTAGTTGAATATATAGTTTAATATTATTCAGAATGCGGGCGCAAAATTACTAATAAAAGAGTTAACTACTTACTTAATAAAACCAAAAATACAGAGGCAATTATCAACACTTTCAAAAAAATCCCATTTCATCGGCGAATCCGAGATTAAAACCGCCCCACAGGTATCTGCATGCGCATTTTTTTAGAAAATCTCTCGATAAAGATTGTTCACTTCTGCGGATAGTTAGTTACATTTGCATATTGTGAAAGCAGGAAGAATAGTCCATATTCTGCTGGCCGTTCTGATAAGTTCATATCTGACCGGCCATATTTTGCTGAATAACAGAAACATTCAGCAGAATGCCGCTGTTCATGTAGTGGGCATCGCCTCATCGGCTCTGGGGACCGATGTCAACGCCGGCCGTGTCCAGTTCACCTACCCCTTTGGAATCACCATCGATGACCTGACCGTCTATGACCTCAAGCACGACACCCTGGCCCACGCCGCATCCCTGTCGCTCAGGCTCAAACCCGTCAAACTGCTCAAGAAAAAACTTAGTATCACCAGTGTCAGGGTCAACAGCCCCAGCATAAGGCTCAACCGTGAGAATCCAGAATCGGACCCCAACTACGCATTCCTGACTGAAATGTTCGGCAGCAGTGATGAGCCCATGTCCCTCAGGGCCAACTCCGTGCTCATCAGGAACGGCTCCATCCGCTACGATGTGCATAGTGCCGAATGGACCGACAGCGTGTTCAACACAAACCATATCGGAGTGAGCGGCCTGACCGCAAATCTATCGCTTAAAGCGCTCAATCAGGATACCGTATCGGTCATCATTAGAAAATTCACCTTTGCCGAGCAGTCCGGTTTCATGCTCAACAGAGCCAAAGGAACGGTAAACATCGGCAGATACAGCACCAACCTGTCAGGATTTGTCTTCTCCACCCCCAACAGTGACTTTGAAGCCAGACGTCTCAGTGCCGATGCCGGATTCGCCACCCGTTTGAACGGACTGCCAGACGCAGACGTGGACATCAGAGCCACCCTGACCGGCAGTGACTACAAGGCGTTCTATCCGCCCCTGGGCCCCATGACCACACCGGTAGAACTCACATTGAAAGGAAACGGACGCAGCGGCGATGTCAACCTGAACGCCCTCTACGTGCAGATTCCTGACAGCATACTTGACCTTGGAATGAGCGGAACGGTGATGCTTGACACAGCCTTCCATGTAACGGGATGCCGTTATGCCGAGGCCCACGGCACATTCTCCGATAAACTGCCACTGTGGATCCAAGACCAGCTTGCGGCATTCAGCCTCACCATACCCGACCAACTCAACTCATTGGGTGACGGATCGTTCAAGGCCAACTATGAGAACCGCAGCGGAACGTCCAGTTCATCGCTGCAGATTATAAGCCGGGCCGGCACCGTAAACTTTGACATGAACGGCCAGGGAGACGCCTACAGCGG
>JAZMZT010000066.1:0-5636 GCA_045586125.1 Bacteroidaceae bacterium
ACTACACCGCGGTAGAGCTGGATACGCTCCTTGTTACCCTCAATGATCTTGTATGCTACAGTTACGGTGTCACCTGACTTGAATGCAGGGAACTTACCTTCATTACCGGTAGCAAATGCCTGTTCTGCAATTTTGATTAAATCCATTGTTCTGGAAATTTTCAAAGTTTATCATACGCTAGAGCGACATACCAAGTTACTCTTCCTTGACAGCGATCGCATAAAGCGGCGCAAAGATACTATCTTTTTCTTTCTAAGCAAAATAAAAATCACTCAAAATAGAGAGTGAGCACAATCATGCCGTTCTGAGCCTTATCGAGCGCATCACTATATTTGAGTAGTGAGGCATCCTTAAGATCCGTGCGGTTCCTATCCAGGATGTTGTTCAGGCCGAAACAGAACTTGAGTTCAGGTATCATCTTGAAGAACGGATAATAGAGATCCAGACCCATTCCCACCTCGAACATGACATCGGTCTTACGGACCAGCAGTTCCTTACCCTTCTTTACCGTAAGGTCAAGCGTAGGAGCCAATCCCGTTACCACATAGGGCCTGTAATTATTGAAACGGGCGGCACTTATCTTAAGGTCTAACGGGACCGACAGGTATGTAGACTTGACATACTGCTCGGCAAACTTTCCGCTACGCTGTTCCTTGAACACAACCTTCTTGTCTCCAAAGTGCATGGTAGGGATTATCCTGACCGATAACCAGTCATTAGCCTTGAGTTCGCCCAGCACGCCCACGCTGAATCCGGGAGTGTATTCGGGCACATCGGCATACCAATACTCTACATCATGGTTCTGGTTCACATAAGCGTTGCCGTTGTTGGCCAGCCTAAGATCCTGTATGTTGAAGCCCACAAGAAAACCGTAATGCCACACCCTGTCGTCCAGGAACGGACGGTTCTGGATCTTTCGTTCCTGTGCAAAAAGAGAGCCCGCACCCTGCAAGGGGGCAAGCAGAAGCAGGACGACAGCAAGTATCGCCCAGGTATTACTACGGTTCATATTCATCGCTATAAAAACGAATAAAACTCCAAGTTATTGTAATTTTGGCCAAGCCATTTGGTGGAGTACCTAAAAGTATGTATTTTTGCCCCCACAAAAACCTAAAACATAAGACAACTATGGCATACGTAATCAGTGACGACTGCATCGCTTGCGGAACTTGCATCGATGAGTGCCCGTCAGAGGCTATCTCAGAGGGCGATAAGTACTCAATCAACCCTGATCTGTGCGTAGACTGCGGCACTTGCGCCGGTGTCTGCCCTTCAGAGGCTATCCATCCGGGAGAATAATTCCGACGGTAAAAACAATAAAGAGAGGGTCCCCAAAAGGAACCCTCTCTTTTATTGTATAGCTCTCTGTTTACTTGAGAGCGGCAAGAGCCTCCTTTACGCGACGGAAAGCCTCAACAATCTTCTCCTCGCTGGTAGCGTAGCTGAAACGGATGCACTCAGGTGAGCCGAATGCTGTACCGCCTACGGTTGCCACATGACCAACCTCAAGAAGGTACATGGCCAGATCCTCGGCGCTGTTGATCACCTTGTCGCCATAACGCTTGCCAAAGTATGAATCACACTTGGGGAAGAGATAGAATGCGCCCTGAGGATTGTTTACCTCAAAGCCCGGAATCTCCTTGGCAAGAGATACAATCAGGTCGCGGCGCTTCTGGAATACCAGACGCATCTTCTCAACGTCATCCTGCGGGCCGTCAAATGCCACCTGAGCAGCCTTCTGGGCAACTGAGCAGGTGCCGCTGGTATACTGACCCTGCAGCTTGTTGCAAGCCTTTACAAGCCATTCGGGACCGGCCATGAAACCTATACGCCATCCGGTCATGGCATAAGCCTTGGAGACACCGTTGATGACAGCGATACGATCCTTGTCAACGAACTGGGCAAGACTGTTGTGTCCGCCAATAAAGTTGATATGCTCGTAAATCTCATCGGACACGATGAATACATCGGGGTACTTGTTAAGTACCTTGGCTATTGACTCAAGCTCCTGCTTGGTATAAACCGAGCCTGTGGGGTTAGAGGGTGAGCATATCATGATGGCCTTGGTCTTGGGAGTGATGGCAGCCTCAACCTGTGCGGCTGTAACCTTGAAGTCCTGGTCAATTCCGGCCTTGATTACAACGGGAACACCGCCGGCCAGCTTAACCATCTCGGGGTAACTTACCCAGCAGGGTGAAGGCAGAAGCACCTCATCACCCGGATTGATGATAGCCATGATGACGTTGCAGAGTGACTGCTTGGCTCCTGTGGAAACCAGAATCTCGGCGGGAGCATAGTCAAGACCGTTCTCACGCTTGAGTTTATCGGCGCAGGCCTTGCGAAGCCACATGTAACCCGGAACGGGAGAATACTTGGAGTAGTTCTGCTCTACAGCCTCAACAGCAGCCTTCTTTACGTAATCAGGTGTATTGAAGTCGGGCTCGCCCACACTCATGTTAACCACATCGACACCCTGTGCCGACAGTTCATTACTCTTTTGCAGCATGGCGAAAGTGGCCGATGCTGCGAGTCTGTTGACTCGATCTGAAATCTGTGCCATTTATTTAGGTTGTTTGTTGTTTGTCATATATTCAATCAGACTGTCAGCCGTCTGTGAGACCTTCTGCATCTGACGTTTCAGTTTACGTGTAAAAAGCCATGCCCTGAGCTCAAACAGCAGGCCAAGCGGGATCACTATGCCCACGAACCTATCGGCCCACTCCTTCTCAAAAGGAGGCTGTATGCCATGGCTCTGCAGCAACGGGAAACCGTTCAGCAGATCAAGTTCCACGCGGTCACGGCTGTTGCCAAGTTCAGTTACCAGGCTCTCCAGTTCTGCACTCAGCTGCGTCATCTCAGATGCCTCAACGCTGCCAAAGAACAGGTTGCGGTAACTGGGAACGGTATTGAGCAGAGCTGACTGTTCAAGTTCCGTGCTCATGCGCTTGACATCATCCAGCGATGCAAGGCACTTGGTACGGTCCGGATCATCTATGACCACATCCTTACGTACTATATTGCGCTTTACCTTGGTTCCAAACCAGTATCTGAAGAACTCCATCACCACATCCCACTGGAACAGGGTGGAGTCACCGTTTGCCTTAACCGTGAAGAAGACGCTCAGCGGCGTAAGTACCATCACGCTGAACCAGGTGCCTATTATGCTCCACTCTCCCTCTCGGAACATCTTGTCACCCGATACGGATGTGATGTAGAACAGGATGAAGGTCAGGACCGATACAATCACGGGAATACCCAATCCGCCCTTTCGGATAATAGCGCCCAAAGGAGCACCGATAAAGAAGAATATCAGGATTGAAATCGAGTTTGTTATCTTTTTCATCCACTCTATCCAGTGACGGCGTATGGTCTTGTCACCGTAATACATATTGGAGCTCTTGATAGCCAGGTCACTTGCCTGGGTCTGTATCTTGGAGCGCATGTCGTTCTTTATGTCAACCTGACTGGCACGGCTGGAAACCGCGTATACGCTGTCTGCGTTTATGATCTTGGATTTAAGATTCTCAAAAGCGACCGAATCAGATTTCTGCATACGGTAAGTACCCAGAGCCGTCACCTTGAACTCAGCCATATTGCCACGTCCCACGCTGTCCTGATTAGCCGACAGGGAATCAATGGTATGTCTGATCTCATTCATGTTCTTGCTCATGGCCTGTGAGCTGGTGAGCGCATCAGGAGCCTCCTTCATATCGGAATCAAACTCCAGAAGGATATGTTTCTCACGGAATCCCTCACGACGGTAAGGCTTGCCCTGGCTGTCTATGTCTTTCTCCTGGCAGAACTGCTCACCGCTGAACAGATGCAGATAGAGGTGTTTCTTATCGGCCGTGGTCTCCATAAAGGCGGAGTCCGATACAATCACGCTAAGGTTCTCATAACCGTCACGATGGTCATAGATTGTAACGTCATACAGCGTTCCGGTATTGAAATCCTTATGCTTCACATACATGTTGAATCCGCTGATCTGGGTGTAGAACACACCTTCCGGAATTTCCAGTTCGGGATTCTTCTCATTTATGGAGTATATGAGCGCATACAGTTTCTTTGCAGCATGGGGCACAGTCACGTTCTGGAAGTAGAACGATACACCTGCCAGCAAGACGCTGAATATCATGACGGGGCGCATTATCCTGAGCAATGGGATACCCGATGTTTTCATGGCAAGCAGTTCCAGACGCTCGCCAAAGTTACCGAACGTGATAAGCGATGCCATGAGCACTGCCAGAGGCAAAGCCTGAGGTACAAGCGTGAGAGCAAACTGCCAGAAAAAACCGCCCAGTGTAACAAAGTCAAGTCCCTTGCCTACAAGGTCCTCGGCGTAACGCCAGACCACATTCATGAGCAGCACGAAAAGACATATGGCAAACGCCGCCACAAACAGCAGCAGAAAGCTTTTTAAGATAAAGATATCAAGTCTTTTCGGCCTCATATGAGATGCAAAATTTTCCAAATTGCAAAGGTAGGAAAAATTCGCATGTAATATGACCAGTTAGGAATATTTCAGGTTTCTACAGACCACAACGGCGCAACGCCTCCATAGACGTATCCCAGAGACTGCGTACATCCTCCTCGGCGTCTGAATCTGCAAAGTCTATTATCTCAAGTGAGTAGTTTGATGTGAGATCATTCTTATGTATGCGCATTTCAAAGTATGTACCCGGCTCATCATCCATCCAATGAAAACGAACATAAGTATTCTGGCGGCAGTTAATCAATTCTGCTTCACGTGATTCACTCTTTCCCCAGGTGAAACTGAATATCTTTCCGTCCGTACGGACATCATCAGCAAACCAGGAAGTTAGTCCCGGTGCGGTGGATATTGCATCCCAGATCATGGGTACTGACTGCGAACTTAGTCCATATTCAAGAACGACTTTCGTCTTTGCCGGTATGTTTTTGTCTGTAGCCATAGCATTAAACTCTTATGTTCTAATTGCAAAGAAATATTAAAATCTTTTAATTTCCAAACGAATAAGGTACATTTTTATAACAAAAATATGGAGATAAAAAGTTGCAGGTGTCAAAAATCAGCATTACCTTTGCACCCGCTTATAAGGCGATGGCGGGATAGCTCAGCTGGTTAGAGCGCATGATTCATAATCATGAGGTCCCCGGTTCAATCCCGGGTCCCGCTACAAAAAGGAGGTCCAACGACCTCCTTTTTTGTTGCGGGATCACGGGATTGAAGCGGAATTACCTTTTATAAATAATTAAAGGGATTGTAACGGGAAAAAGTGTAATTTTGTGGCGCTTTTGCTAAGTGGAGTTTACAATTTAAGCAATTATATATGGAATTAATGGAGCAGATTATTGCGCGGGCTAAGCAGAATAAGCAGCGCATTGTGTTGCCCGAGGGTACTGAGGAACGTACTCTTAAGGCAGCCGACAGGGTTCTGGCCGACGGTGTGGCAGACCTTATCATCTTAGGTAACAAATCAGAGATTGAGGGACTTGCCGCTCAGTGGGGTCTCAAGAACATCTCAAAGGCCACAATCATTGACCCGGAGAACAACCCCAAGAAGGATTTCTATGCAGACCTGCTGTTCGAGCTGCGCAAGAACAAGGGCATGACCATCGAGGAGGCACAGCAGAAGGTGCTCGATCCCCTGTACCTG
>JAZMZT010000067.1:0-1600 GCA_045586125.1 Bacteroidaceae bacterium
CAACCTGCTTGATGGTTGCAAGGCTGTCGGAAACGGTACCAAGGCCAACGCACTGGTTACCGCTGTGGTTATAGCGTGCACCGCCGGCAGAAACGTCAACGCCCTTTTCAATGCAATCGTCAACCAGAAGGGACAGATAGGGCAGGGGCTTAAGTCTCTGATGGACAAGGTCCATGGTGTTAACACTGGATACCATTCTATCGGTCCAGTACTTCATCTGAGTTTCAAATGCTGCCTTCAGTTCGTCAAAGCTCTTGAAATCAGCAAGAGTGCCGGTATCGGGGCCAAGCTGAGTGCCTGCGGGATAATCGCCGCTTGCAATCTGGCAGCGACCGCCGTTGAGGGTGAGTTCGAGAACCTTGGTCATGTTGAAATAGCAGGAATCGTGCCAGCCATAGGTCTTACCGGGAATGCTGGGCTCAACGCAGCCAACGCCAACGTAGTTTCTTGCTACCTCAATGGGCTTGCCGTAACGCATAAGGGACTTGATCATCATTTCATCGCCAAATACCTTAGGCTCGCCGGTACCGATACGGATAACATTGAATACCTTTACCTTGAACTCCCAAGGAGTATCCTTGTGCAGTCTTACTGCCATCCAAGGATTGGGAATACGGGTATGGGCGTGAGCGTCAAGAGCAATGTAGCTCAGGTCATTGGTGATATCGTTACCGTCAGCGTCAACGCCGCCGACGTCAAAGCCGGTACCACCCATCATGGTTCCGCTGGAAACGGTGATGTTGCCGCGATCACGGATCTTGCAAAGTTGGTGGATCTTGAGGAACATGCACTCGGTAAGCTCCTGAACCAGCTCGCGGGTTGCAGTGCCTTCCTCGATGCTCTTCTTATAGATGTCACCAAATATCTGGTCGAAGCGACCATAGGTAACGCTATGACCGTTGGCTTCGATAATAATCATGTTGGTGGCGATGTGCCAAAGCTGCATAGCTTCCCAAATATCGTTAGGTACGCCTTCTGCTACGTTATAGCAGTTGGAGGAAATGCGCTCCAGTTCTTTCTTGCGCTGAGGATCAGCCTCAACAGCAGCCATTTCCTTGGCCTTGTCACCGTAACGGGTAATATAGCTCTTTACACCGTCGAGAACGTGAAGCTGTGCTTCATAGAAGTTACGTTTCTGCAGATCCTCGGGAAGGTAAACGGTAAGCTCAGCCAGCTTCTCCTCAATTCTCTTGCGGAGACCGCCGAAACCGACCTTGATAAGCTTTTCGTAGTCAGCACAGACATGCCCTGCGCCACCGTAGGTGTAAAGATCGCAGAAGTAAACGCCTGCACCCATCTGGGAGCCCTTCTTCTGCTCATCGCGGAAACTGCTCTTAATGCCTTCCTCTACGGTCTGACCCTTCCAGGAATCTACTACATCAAAAACTGCCTGCTTGCACTCGTCAGAAAGAATATAAACGTCATTGGGACGCTGATCCAGAGGATCATTCTCGATCTCATATGCCAGCCAGTTGATAGAGAACTCGGGATAGATAGGAGCGCTCTTTGCAGGAGCTGCAATTTCACCGACAAGGAGCTCACCGGGCCAAATGTTGACTTCAACATTGGTGAGAACATCGCGCAATGCCTTTGCTACCTT
>JAZMZT010000068.1:0-1578 GCA_045586125.1 Bacteroidaceae bacterium
TATCCATCTGTGTGGCGGTAAGTCCCTTAACGGTACCGGTGGTCTTGAAGTCCATATCACCCAGATGATCCTCATCACCAAGGATATCACTCAGAACGGCGTACTTGTCTTCGCCCGGATTCTTGATAAGACCCATTGCAATACCTGATACGGGGTTCTTGATCTTTACGCCGGCATCCATCAGAGCCAGTGTACCTGCGCACACGGTAGCCATTGATGAAGAACCGTTGGACTCAAGGATATCGGATACTACGCGTACGCAGTAGGGATAATCCTCAGGAATCTGGCCCTTGAGAGCGCGCCATGCCAGGTGGCCGTGACCAATCTCACGACGTCCCAGGCTGCGCTGAGCCTTAGCCTCACCTGTGCAGAAGGGCGGGAAGTTGTAGTGGAGCAGGAAACGCTCATCGTGCTGATCCAGCACATCGTCAACCATCTTCTCGTCATCCTTGGTACCCAGTGTTACAGAGCACAGAGCCTGTGTCTCACCACGGGTGAATATTGATGATCCGTGAGGTCCGGGCAGGTAACCTACCTCGCACCAGATAGGACGGATATCGGTTGTCTTACGACCGTCCAGACGCTTGCCCTCATCGAGCACGCAGCGACGCATTGCATCGCGCTCTACATCGTGATAGTAGCGGTCTATCAGAGCATCCTTCTCAGCCAGCTCATCCTCTGACATCTCGGGATGTGCTGCATGATACTGCTCCTTGAACTCATCGCGTACAGCCTCAAAGTTGGCCTCGCGTGAATGTTTGTCAGCATTGCCCTGAGCAGCCAGGTCATATGACTTCTGGTAGCAGGCATCCTTTACGGCCTGACGCAGATCCTCGTCGTTGACCTCGTGGCAGTACTCGCGCTTAACGGTCTTGCCAACCTCCTCGGTCAGTTCCATCTGGATCTTGCAGTGCTTCTTGATCTCATCGTGAGCGGCCTTCATGGCACCCAGCAGGTCAGACTCGGAAACCTCCTTCATCTCACCCTCAACCATCATGATGTTGTCATAGGTTGCGGCAACCATTACATCCATATCGGCCTGCTCAAGCTGCTTGAATGTGGGGTCGATAACGTACTCTCCGTTGATACGGGCTACGCGGACCTCGGAAATCGGACCCTGGAACGGTATGTCCGATACAGCCAATGCTGCTGATGCTGCCAGACCGGCCAGAGCATCAGGCATCTGCTCTCCGTCGGCGGAGAACAGTATGATGTTTACAAAAACTTCAGCGTGGTAGTTGTCAGGAAACAAAGGACGCAGTGCGCGGTCCACAAGACGGCATGTCAAAATCTCATAGTCAGAGGGACGACCCTCACGTTTGGTAAAGCCGCCGGGATAACGTCCGATTGACGCATACTTTTCTCTGTACTCTACCTGCAGCGGCATGAAATCAGTTCCGGGAACTGCATCTTTGGCGGCACATACAGTGGCCAGGAGCATTGTTTTGCCACATGTCAGCATTACGGCTCCATCGGCTTGCTTTGCCAGTTTCCCGGTCTCCAGTTTGATGGTTCTTCCATCAGGAAGCTGGAACTCTTTTGTTACAATTTTCATCATTAAAACAATATAAAACCTCT
>JAZMZT010000069.1:0-3970 GCA_045586125.1 Bacteroidaceae bacterium
ACCGCTTGGCCTCCGACTTGGGTGCCCAGGCCGATGAGTGGTTCCGCCAGCCGGCATCGGCCCAGGCAGAGCAGTCGGCTGTGGTTGATGTGCTTCTGGGTGCTCCCGGCAAGCCCGGCAACCACAATATCATTGGTATGAATCCCGGCGATGACCTGATGACCGTAAGCAAGGACGGCGGTCAGGTGGATGCCATCACAGCGTCTACAATCACATCAAAGGCTTTCCTGCGTGCCGTGAACGCCGCCTACAAGGCTGTGTTCGGTTACACTGCGGCCGATGGCGTGAGCGGAGCTTCATCACAGAACTAAAACTGAAACGACGATGAACTACTTCAAGACAATAATAAACGGTATTATAAAGGAGAATCCTACGTTTGTTCTCCTTTTGGGAATGTGCCCCACGCTGGCTACGACCACATCGGCCGTAAACGGACTTGGAATGGGCGTGGCAACCATGTTTGTGCTCATTTGCTCAAACACATTCATTTCACTGCTCAAGAACCTGATCCCGGACGGTGTGCGCATACCTTGTTATATAGTGGTGATTGCATCATTCGTTACACTGCTTCAGATGCTCATGCAGGCTTATGTTCCGGATCTGTACAAGACTCTGGGCATATTCATCCCGCTGATTGTGGTTAACTGCATCATCCTGGGCCGTGCCGAGGCATTCGCAGCCAAGAACAACGTGCTGGCATCAATCTGTGACGGTATCGGTATAGGTATCGGCTTCACCCTGGCTCTCACAATCCTGGGATTTGTCCGCGAACTGCTGGGCAACGGAGCCGTATTCGGCCATCAGATACTGCCCGAGTCCATGAAGATGCTTGTATTCGTGCTGGCTCCCGGAGCATTCATAACACTTGGCCTGCTTATGGCCATAGTAAACTCAGTAAAGAACCGTAAAGCCTGAACACTATGGAATATTTTCTGATATTTATCGCGGCTATATTCGTCAATAATATAGTTCTGTCCCAGTTCCTGGGCATCTGCCCGTTCCTGGGTGTTTCCAAGAAGATCAGTACCGCCGCCGGTATGGGCCTGGCCGTTACGTTCGTGCTCACGGTTGCGGTTATCGTTACTTACGGATTGCAGAACTGGGTGCTCGATCCCTACGGACTGGGTTACCTTCAGACCATTCTGTTCATTCTGGTGATTGCGGGTCTGGTCCAGATGCTTGAGACCATACTCAAGAAGGTGTCTCCTTCACTGTATCAGGCTCTGGGTATTTTCCTTCCGCTTATCACCACCAACTGCTGCATACTGGGTGTGTCAATCCTGGTTGCCAATGCTACCTACAACGCACAGGGTCTGGAGCCCAACCTGCTTACAGGTGTGGTTTATGCAATTGCAACCTCTATAGGTTTTGCCCTTGCCCTGATCATTTTTGCTGGAATCCGTGAGCAGTTGGCCAAGGTTCGTATCCCCAAGAGCATGGAGGGTATGGCTATCGCCCTTATCACCGCAGGCCTGCTGGCCCTGGCATTCATGGGATTCAGCGGAGTTGACCACGGCATCGCCGTTGCTGCAGGTATTTAATTTTTCAAGATATGAGATTATCAAAAGTTTGTTTTCCAGTTGTTGCAATGGCGCTTGCTGCCTGTGGAGGCGGCGCACCTACAGACGGTACTCAGTTGGCTAACGGCAAGTACAGTGCCGATGCCCTTAACGTGGAGAGTACAATTACCGCTACGGTGACCGTAAAGGGTCACAAGATTGCCGCTGTGTCTGTGAAGGATAACGGCAATACCTATGCTCAGTACACATCGCCTTACACTGTCGTCGCACAGAGGATAGTCGAGGCCCAGAGTACAGACGTTGACGGCGTTACAGGCGCCACATATTCATCGGACGCAGTCAAGAAGGCTGTTGATCTGGCTCTTGCACAGGCCCGCGGTGAGAAGCCGGTTCCTGCCAAGAACGCAGCCCTGAGTTTCACTCCCGGCACATATACCGGCAGCGGCAAGGGTTACGGCGGTCAGGTTCAGGCCCGTGTAACATTCAGTGAAACAGGAATTACAGAAATAAGAGTGGGACAGCAGCGTGAGACCGCCCATGTGGGTGATGTTGCTCTGCAGACACTTCCGGCCAAGATTGTTGCCGCAAACGGACTTAACGTGGATGCCGTATCGGGCGCCACAATGTCCAGTTTCGGACTTAAGGAGGCCGTGCTGAACGCTGCCGATCAGGCCGGCGTTACCAACCGTAAGGCATTCATAGACAACGGAGCCAAGGCTGAGGCCGGCGCTCCCGTTGAGGATACATGGGATGTGGTCATCATAGGCGGTGGCGGTGCAGGTCTCTGCGCTGCGGCACAGGCTGCCCAGGACGGAAACACAGTCCTTATCATTGAGAAGAACGCTGAACTTGGCGGTAACACTCTGGTATCGGGCGGTGTCTATCAGTCTATCGATCACAGTCTTGTTTGGGATATCAAGAGACCCACAGCAACCACTGCCAAGGGTTTTGACGGCAAGATGCACAACAAGGTACGTGCAACCGTGGGTTGTGTAAACGACCTCAAGGTTATCTATAACTGGAGCGAGGAGCCGTTTGACGCATCATACTACAAGGATCACGAGTTCGTGGCCGGTGACATAGTTGAACTCTCCAAGCATGGAGTTCATGCTGAGTATCTGCCTGTGCTCCAGGATCTTAAGAAAGAGATAAAGGCTTATTTGGATTACGCAGAGCCCCAACTCAAGAAGGGTACCCCCGAGAACCAGCTCCTGCTGTTCTCAACCACCAACCTGCATATCTTCCAGACTTACTACGGCGGTCTGCGTCAGAACACCGCCAAGGATGAGTGGATATACGGTGACTATGAACTTGTAAAGCAGTTCATCGAGGAGGGTGAGCAACTCAAGCCCTGGCTTATGAGCATGGGCGTCGGTTTCAGCGACAGCCAATCAACTCTGGTAGGTGCTCTCTGGTACAGAGGCTCCACAATGAACGGATGCACAACCGATGCAGACGGCGACGGCACTCCCGAGCGTTATCAGGGCAACTGGGGCTCATACGTGATGGCTCCTCTGGCCGTGGTTAACAATGCCGATAAGCACAACCGCGTAATGAGAGAGACCAGCGCCAACGATCTTATATTCGAGAACGGTCGCGTTACAGGCGTCAAGGCCAAGATGGCCGATGGCACTCCGGTTACCGCTCACGCCAAGAAGGGTGTGATCATTGCAACCGGCGGATACGCAGCCAACATACAGAAGGTGCTCAAGACCAACAAGTACTGGTCACGCCAGTATCTGTCACCCAATATCGGCACAACCAACCGTTCATCACTGCGCGGTGACGGTATCGATATGGCTCAGAAGATCGGAGCCGCAACGGTAGGCGAGGGCTACACACAGCTTTTACCGTTGGCTTATTTCTCAGACGGTGCAATTGCCTTTGGCGGTGTAGAGAATGCCATATTCATCAGCACCAAGACCGGCAAGCGTTATGTTGACGAGTGTTCTGAGCGTGACGTGCTGTCTTTGAACGGATTCAAGCATGGCGTAGAACTGGATGGCCGTCGTGGCGTATATCTGTATGTAATGCGCGGATTCGGAGGCGGATTCGGTGGATTCGGTGGATTCGGTGGCGGATTCGGAAGCAATGAGGCTGTTGTCGCAGCCAATAATGCAGCCGGAAACAGAACCGGCCGATTCAACGGCCGTGAGTGGAGCGGCAGTGCAAATGAACTGCAGGATTTTTTCAGTGAACTGGGTATAGACATTGATGCTGAGACAGTCAAGAACAGCATCCGTGAGTACGATATGGCCATTATGGACGGCCGTGAGCCCGAGGGCGTAGGCAAGCGTCACGCCACCGGCATAATAGGTAATGCACGCCGTGGTGCCGACGGTCAGTATGACAAGTCAACCTACAGCATTGACGATGCCAACCTGTCAATCCGCGTGCTGGCTCCCTCAACCCAAAGTCGGAGGCCAAGCGGTCTTAGGAAGACAACTTAG
>JAZMZT010000070.1:0-12676 GCA_045586125.1 Bacteroidaceae bacterium
GCCATTTATTTTTTATTTTTGGGGCATGAATTACCGCAGATTGGTTTATTGGCTGGCAATGGAGGAGTGGGCTGTTGAGCACGCTCCCGACACCTTCTTTCTGTGGAACGTACGCCCCACGGTCATATTCGGCCGCAATCAGGACATGGAGGCCGAAGTCAACGTGCCGTACTGCCTGGAGCACGGCATAGAGATGTACCGGCGCAAGAGCGGAGGCGGCTGCGTCTATGCCGATGAGGGCAACCTGATGATATCATACATAACCAGCCAGTCCGATGTCAACAAGGCGTTTGATGAATACCTGTCCCGTCTGGCCGATGCCTTGCGCTCCATGGGACTGGATGCCGTGCGCACCGAGCATAACGATGTGCTGGTGGGAGGCCGCAAGGTATCGGGCAATGCCTGCTATGCCACCAGGACCGGCTGCATAGTGCACGGAACGCTCCTGTATGATGTCGATTTCAAGGAGATGGAGCGCGCAATAACCCCCTCTAAAGAGAAACTTGACAGCAAGGGAATCAAGTCCGTGCGTCAGCGCGTAACTAATCTGAAAGATTGTGGATTACTTTTTGACTTTGAAGTTTTGAAGTCCAAACTTATTGATTATTTTTGTAAAGATATGCAGTTTTTAAGCAACCCTGACACGGATGAGGTGCTTAAGATAGAACAGACATATCTTGACGAAAATTTCATTAAGTATGGCCGAAGAAATTAAAAAAACCTGTCTGCACAGCAGTCATGTGGCTCTGGGCGCCCAGATGAGTCCCTTTGGAGGATTTGACATGCCCATCCAGTATGCAGGCATAACCCAGGAACATCTGGCAGTCCGTAACAAAGTGGGAATATTTGACGTATCCCACATGGGCGAGATATTCATAAGCGGACCCGATGCCGAGCGTTACATCAACCACATTTTTACAAACAACATAAGCGGATTCAATCCGGGCAAAATCCTGTACGGAATGATGCTCTATCCAAACGGAGGTACGGTCGATGACCTGCTGGTGTACCGCGAGTTTGAGCCCGACCGTTTCCTGCTGGTAGTGAACGCCGCCAATATAGATAAGGACTATGCCTGGATGCTTGAGCAGCAGAAAGGCTATGACGTAAAGATAGACAACCAGTCCGATATCTGGGGCCAGATAGCCATCCAGGGACCCCAGGCCGAAAAGACCGTCATAGACCTCTTTGGTCTTGACTGCGCAAAAACCCTGGGCTTCTACGAGTACTGCAACGCAGAATACAACGGCCACCGCCTGATAGTAAGCCGCACCGGCTACACCAGCGAGGAAGACATTGAGCTCTACAACACCACAGCTGACACAGTAGAGATCTGGGACCGCCTGATCAAAGCCGGAATCCAGCCCTGCGGCCTGGGCTGCCGCGACACCCTGCGCTTTGAAGCCGGTCTCCCCTTGTACGGCGATGAGCTAAGCGCCGATATCAGCCCAATAGAAGCCGGCCTTGGAATCTTCTGCAAACTGGACAAAGCCGAATTCATAGGCCGAGAAGCCCTAGTAACCCAAAAAGAGCTGGGAGTAGAAAAGAAACTAGTAGGAATAGAAATCTTTGATCGAGCCATCCCCCGCCACGGCTACCCCGTAGAACTGCAGGATGGAACCGTCATAGGAGAGGTAACCACCGGCTACCACAGCATCTCGCTAGACAAAAGCATCTGCTTTGCCCTGGTTAAGTCAGAATATGCAGCGTTGGATACAGAGTTATTTATACGCATAAGAAAGAAAGTATTCCCCGGCAAAGTAATAAAGAAGAGATTCTATCAAACCAATTATAAAAAGTAATGTTCCTGTCCTGATTCACTCCCAAAATCAGCAGTTGAGAGAGGAAGGAATTAGGGTAAGGAAAACCATAGACGCCCATGTCTCTGTGAATGGGAGGGGCCCGCGCCCAAAGGGCGTGGGAGGGATAGGCCGAAGGCCGTAGTTTTATCTACCCTAATCCTTCCGAGACCAACGAACAGAAAAATAACGAACAAAATAAAATAATATGAGTAAGATTGTAGAAGGCTTAAAGTACAGTGAGACCCATGAGTGGGTAAAGGTAGAAGGTAATGTAGCAATTATCGGAGTAACAGACTTTGCACAGAAGGAGATGGGTGAGATCACCTACGTGGATTGCCCCGATGTTGATGATGAGGTAGAGAAGGGCAGCGAGTTCGGAGCTCTGGAGAGCGTAAAGGCTGCCAGTGACCTGTTCAGCCCCGTAAGCGGAACCGTTACCGAGGTAAATGAGGATGTTGTTGATGACCCCAAGCTGGTAAACGACGACGCCTTTGAGAACTGGATCATCAAGGTGCAGATGAGTGACGCCTCCGAGCTTGACGACCTGATGGACGCATCGGCATACAAAGCATTTATCAAGGAGTAATGGCCGGATTCCAGTATTTTCCTCACACCGATGAGGACATAAAAGCCATGCTGGAGAGGATAGGTGTAAACAGCCTAGACGATCTCTACGCCGACGTCCCCCAGGACTGCCTCTACAAAGGAGAGTATGACCTGCCCGATGCAATGACCGAGCAGCAGGTAAGAGATTTCTTTGAAAGCCTTGCCGCCAGGAACCCCAGGCTCAAGGTATTTGCCGGAGCCGGAGCCTACGACCACTATACCCCGGCCGTAATCCACTACATAACCCAGCGCAGCGAGTTCATAACAGCCTACACCCCATACCAGTGCGAGATATCCCAGGGCACCCTAAGGTACATATTCGAGTACCAGAGCATGATCTGCACCCTGACCGGAATGGACGTAAGCAACGCCTCCATGTACGACGGCCCCACAGCCGCCGCCGAGTCCATGCGAATGATGGTGGCCCAGGCCAAGAAAAAGAACACCGTACTGGTGTCAAACACCCTGCTGCCCCACGTAAGGGGAGTGATAGCCACCTACGCCAAGTACGCAGGAATAACCGTAAAGGAGATAGCACAGGAGAACGGCCAGACCAGCAAGGCATCACTTGAGGCACTCATTGCCCAGGGTGATGTAGCCGGAGCAATAGTACCTTCAGTAAACCGCTTTGGAATCATTGAGAATCTGGAGGGTATGGCCGATGCCCTGCACGCCGACAAGGCAATGCTTACGGTATACTGCGACCCATCGGCCCTGGCAGTGGTAAAGACACCCGCCGAGTGGGGTGCCGATGTTGCCGTAGGCGATGGCCAGCCGCTGGGTATTCCGTTGTGCTACGGAGGACCGTATGTGGGCTTTATGGCCTGCACCAAGGACCACATGCGCAAACTGCCCGGCCGAATTGTAGGCGAGACTCGTGACAAGGAGGGCCGCCGCGCATTCGTGCTCACACTGCAGGCCCGCGAGCAGCACATTCGCCGCGAGAAGGCCACCAGCAACATCTGCTCAAACGAGAGCCTGATGGCACTCTGGGTAACGGTATATCTGTCACTTATGGGCCCGGAAGGCATGAAACAGGTGAACGACCTGTGCTACCAGCGCTCACACTACCTGTACACTAAACTCATTGAGACAGGTAAGTTTGAGCCAGTGTTCAAGGACGCCGTATTCCTTAAGGAGTTCGTACTCAAGTCAAAGGCCCCCGCAGCAGAGGTTCAGAAACGCCTGGCCGATGCCGGATTCCTGGGAGCCCTTGAGACCGAGGAAGGCTACGTTAGTTTCTGCGTTACCGAAAAACGCAGTTATGCCGATATTGATGAACTTGTAAAAGCGCTCTGACTATGAAGTACTACGATAAACTGATATTCGAGTTAAGCAAGCCGGGACGCACAGGTTATTCGCTTCCCCAGACCTGCAGCAAGTGCAAGGGCACAGAGGAAATACCCGCCGGACTGCTCCGTAGCAAAGCTCCCGAACTGCCCCAGGTAAGCGAGGTGGATGTAGTTCGTCACTACACCAACCTGAGTCAGATGAACTTTGGCGTTGACACCGGATTCTATCCGCTGGGCAGCTGCACAATGAAATACAATCCCAAGATCAACGAGGAGATTGCCGCGATGCCCGCATTCGCAGGACTGCATCCGTTGCAGAAAGACCTGAAGGGTGTTGATGCCGTTTACGAGGGAATGGACAAGGCGCTTGCAGCAATAACCGGCTTGAAGCATTTTACCTTCAAGCCCTGCGCAGGTGCACACGGTGAGCTTACCGGTCTGATGATTATCCGCGAGTACCATCTGTCACGCGGTGACTTTAAGCGTACCCGCATTATCGTTCCTGACAGCGCACACGGAACCAATCCCGCCAGTGCGGCAGTATGCGGCCTGGATGTGGTGGTTGTAAAGTCAAACGCCAACGGTCTGGTCGATGTCGAGGAACTCAAACCTCTGCTGGATGACACCATTGCCGGTATAATGATGACGAACCCCAATACCTTAGGATTGTTTGAGAAGGATATCCGCCAGATAGCCGATCTGGTACATGCCGCAGGCGGTCTGCTCTATTATGACGGAGCCAACATGAACCCGCTCATAGGCACTGTACGTCCGGGCGATATGGGATTCGATGTGATGCACCTTAACCTGCACAAGTCATTCTCCACTCCTCACGGAGGCGGCGGTCCCGGTAGCGGTCCTGTAGGCGTATGTGACAAGCTGGTGCCGTTCCTGGGCGTGAACGTATCGGGATTCAACGGCAATTTCGGCGTGATACTGAGAGCTTATGCATATATCCTGATGCTGGGCCGACAGAACGTAAAGTTGTGCGGAAAACTGGCTACCCTGGGTGCCAACTACATCAAGGAGTCACTCAAGGACTGCTACAAACTGCCCATACCTACCGTATGCAAGCATGAGTTCGTGTTTGACGGACTCATCAACGACGGCGCACGCGAGGGCAAGGAGGGTGCCGCAACCCTGGATGTAGCCAAGCGTCTGCTTGACTTCGGGTTCCACGCACCTACAATTTATTTCCCGTTGCTGTTCCATCAGGCTATCATGATTGAGCCTACCGAGACAGAGTCAAAGGAGACATTGGACGAGTTTATTGATGTGATGCGCATGATTGCCGCCGAGGCGGCACAGGATCCCGATATCCTGCACGGTGCACCGCACAACACACCCATATCACGTCCCGATGAGACCACAGCGGCACGTAACCCGATTCTAAAAATACAAGACGAATGCGCTTGCTGATAATAGGAGCAGGCCCGGGCGGCTATGAGACCGCGGTCGAGGCCGCAAAACGTGGAATGGAAGTAACCCTCATTTCGGAAGGGCCGCTGGGCGGAACCTGTCTGAATGAGGGTTGCATACCCACCAAGACATTCTGCCACTATGCAGAGCTCATAGAGCAGAACATTAAGGCCGGCCTGGACTGCAAGCCGTCGTTTGCAACTGCGGCCGAGCGTAAGCAGGCTGTTGTGGAGCAGTTGCGCTCAGGCATAGACATCCTGCTCAAGAACGTTCAGGTGGTGCGCGGCAGGGCTGAGTTCAAGGACTCAAAGACAGTGCTGTGCAACGGTCAGGAATATACTGCCGATAAGATCATCATAGCAACCGGATCCGTATCGGCCTCACTGCCCATTCCCGGTGCTGAGAGTTGTCTTACGTCAAAGGAGATTCTGGACCTCAAGGAGGTTCCGGCAAGCCTGTGCGTGATAGGCGGGGGGGTGATAGGACTGGAGTTCGCCTCCATATTCCGTAGTTTCGGCACTGAGGTAACGGTGCTGGAGTTCTGCCCCAACATACTGCCGCGCTTTGATGTTGATTTGGCCAAGCGCCTGAAGCAGTCACTCTCCAAACGCGGCATCAACATTGAGGTACAGGCACAGGTAACCCGCATAGACGGCAATACCGTAACATACCTCAAGAAGGAGAAAGAGTTCACCGTCCAGGCCGATAAGATCCTGATGGCAGTGGGCCGACGCCCCAACGTTGAAGGCCTGAACCTGGAGGCTGCAGGTGTTGACTATACCCGCAAGGGCATCACGGTCAATGACCGCTTTGAGACATCGGTTCCCGGCATCTACGCCGTAGGAGATGTGACAGGCGGAATCATGCTGGCACATGCCGCTACCTATCAGGGACTCCGTGCTCTGAATTCCATATGCGGACAGACAGACTCAATCCGTTTTGACCTGATCCCCGCAGCGGTATTCACAATTCCCGAGGTGGCAACCGTCGGCCTCACCGAGGAGCAGTGCAAGGAGCAGAATCTTGAGGTGCGCTGCCTCAAGTCATTCTATCGCGCCAACGGAAAAGCCGTCTCAATGGATGAGACAGACGGCTACTGCAAAATCATTGCAGGACAGGACGGTACAATCCTGGGAGCTCATCTTCTGGGTGCTCACGCATCGGACCTGATCCATGAAAATTCCGTCGTAATCAACCTGGGCGGAACACTTGAAAAGATGCAGTCTGTTATCCACGCTCACCCTACATTGAGCGAGATTGTTCAGTCTACTTTGCATAATTGATGTTTTTGGCCTTTTAGCGAAAAAAATCAACAAAAAATATGTGATATGGTGGGTTTTTTAACAAAAATTCACCATATTCGCATATTACTGTTTCTGAGAAAGATATTTAAAAAGGACTAATAATGAATTCTCTACTGATTTACTAACTAACAATTTATGCTTATGAGAAAAAGTTACTTGATTTTTGCAGGTATGCTTTTTTTAGGTGTATCTGCATTTGCACAGCCAAATCTTAATGATCCCAGGAACGCCAAAGTAATCTTCCATCAGGATTTTGAGGCTACCGAGGGTCTGACAGACGAGCAATCTTACATTGAATGGAGCCGTACTCCAATTGACACCATCACGTACCTGGAATACTATTCCAAGCTTGGAACCTCTACTCCGCGTTCTTCGACCGGAGATATTTACGACGGTTCTGCTGACTGGGAAATCTTTGCAGTAAGAACTGACTCCACCAGTTCTGAATGGACACAGACAAATCCCGGTGACGGTATTATCATCTTTAACGGTGTTGAGGTATCGTCAAGTGCTTCAGAGAAAGCCAATAACGTTTACGCCGCAGACTCCTATACCATTGTAAATGATGGCGGTAATGATTCCAGACGTAATGAAGCTTTCGGTCAGTACGGTGAGTCAGGAGGTAAGTCATACTTCCAGTACACAACCGGCGGTATTGATGCATCAAAGATCTCATCAAGCCATTACAGCACATCAACCCGCAGTACCAAAAACTATCGTCGTGACCTGTATGTTCGCGGTCTTGACATAGAGGACTCCACTTCTTATCGTCTTACATTCTACATCAAGGCATCCAAGACCGGTCCGAATGTAACATGGGATCCTCTGTTCTATGCCGACCTGATGCGTGGTTATCATCATCAGCGTGCAACCTTCTCAATGGGTTACAAGAGCGGAAAGGACTTTGCATTCTCCAAGGATGATTTTGAAGACGGCAAGTGGGAAAAGATTACCATTATGAGTTATTATATCAGCGACCGCGAGGCCGATGGATATGTAATGTATAAAGGTGATTACAGCTGGGTCGATGACTGGTGCTGGCGTCCCACCGACGATCAGCTTGCCGCTTGGGGAAAGACACTCCCCGAAGGAGAGACCCTGAATTATATCAAGCAGCCTGACAAGTTCTTTGTACGTCTGTCCTTCTCAACAGACAGTATTGAGTATTCGCTTGACAATCTGTCTCTTACCAAATCATGGATAGCAGGTTGCGAGTATGATAAGGATAAGATGCGCGTGGACTTTGGTTACGAAACCAATCTGGCTGCTTTGGCCAAGGCTGCCGAAGCGGAGACCGGTATTGATGCCGTCGAGGTTCCTAATTCGGGATACGTTACCGTTTGGGGTCTAAGGGATAACGACAAATGGGAGAACGTACCTATCGCATCCATTGAGTATCATGGTGACGGTTATATGTACATGTTTACTCCTACAATCCAAGTTGCCGGTCAGGCACAGAAGGTTCAGTTCAAGCAGTACAAGCAGGTTCTTGTATCTTTCAAGAATCCTACCGATAAGGAAGGACTGGGACTGCAGTATACCGGAAGTCTGTACCCCAAGGCACTGGATTCTGTCTGGATCAATGCCGGTAAGTACGTGCCTGATTTCTACAATGAGTTAGCCACACCTAATCCTTATGCATTTGACGGTGTTTACTCAATGAAGGAGTTGCCTCCTGTAATGCAGGAATCACAGTATGAGGATGGCTCGTTTGGTCTTGATGCCAAAACCAGACAACTCAAATTCAAGTTCTCACGTCAACTTGAGATTGATGATAAGGGCGAAAGCTCAAATTATGTAATTGCTTACGTAGGCAATGAGGTCTGGACACCCAGTTGGGACGCCAATGAGTCAAGCCTTGTTATCACCCGTCCGGATAATTATCAGAATGATCTGAGCGGTGATTATGAAATTGAGCTTGTACATCTGTTCGGTATAGGTACACCCAAGGGCAAGGATGTAGTGCTGAACTATCATTTCGGTGACTTTACCACAACTCCTGCCGATGCTGTTGAATATACACATTCAGACTGGAGAAGCGAGTTTAATGACCGTGATAACAACACCGGTGTTTATCCTCCCAGTTGCTGGATGCATAACTATGTTTCGTCAGGTACATCGTTCCTGAAGGGTGACGGTGAACCCGCTCCGTCAAGCAGCACAGTCAAGGTACGCGTCTATATTCTGGATTATCCTTATACCAACATAGACAACTGCGGTTTCTATATTGCATCCAGAGACTCCAAGGCAAGGACAGACGAAAAGTATTTAGGCCATGTATATACCTCTGTCAACTTCACTGAGGCAGGCGACTATTCAATAAAGTTCAAGGCAACTGCCTGGGAGAAGATGTTGTCAGAAGGCGGTACTACTACAAGCCTCAAATTCTATCCGGCACCTTCAGGCAATGAGAATTCCTATACATTTGACACCTTTACAGGTGTTGCCGACAAGACAACCCTGGGTACATTCGCTCCTGAAACAAAGATTGCTTCAAGCAGCACAGTCAAGGATAAGAGTACCGGTAAGTGGCCCGATGAAGTTGAGACATTCGAGTATTCATTCAAGGTACCTGCAGCCGGCAAGTACGTATTTGAATGGGTATGTCAGGGCGGAAACTCAAGCGGTATCATGCTTGGTAACTACACCATCAGTAAGATGGCCCAGAAGGATCTGTCAACAGATTACGTCAAGAAACTTAACAATGCTGTAGCTTTGGCTGAGACAAGACTTGCTGATGCTGCTCCTGCCAAGTACCAATGCCGTGAATACGATGTCCTGACTCAGGCCATTGCTGAAGGTAAGGTATATAAGGGCAACTTCCCCAGCAAGTATGATTCAGTTGTTGCTTATGTGAACGACCGTTCAAAAGACCTGAAACTGCGCATGGATACAGTTGACCTGTTCTATACAACCCAGGAGGATGTGGCAACCGCGCTTGCAGCCGTTAAGGGTGACAGTGTAAGACTTGCAGTATACCAGACTCTGAACACTCACATGACGAGCAATGCCAACTATGATTGCTCTACCCAGACCACTGCCCAGATCACTGCTGAGATAGAGGCCTACAAGAGTGAGATGAAGGCACTTGAAGACCGTTTGACTCTGATGGAGAATTATGCAACTCTGATTCAGGAGACCAAGAGTGTTATTGATGCAGCCAAACGCAATGACTTTGATGAGTATGCAGCTATGGTAAGGGGTTACAATACAGCCCTTCAGTATAACGTGATTACTCCTACAGATGCAGAGATCAGTGCCGCTCATGACGCTTTGGTTGCTGCCAGGAACGGATATATATTCAGATATGATTACTACAACGCAAAGACCAGACAGACCAAGGATCTGTATGCACTTGTAGATACTCTTGGCTATGACTTTGGTGCTGACAAGGCAATGATCAAGTCTGCTGTCGATGAATATCTGGATGCAAATGCCCATATGGACAGCCTGTTGCGTGAAGCAGCAATCCTGCAGATCCTCAAGCTTTATCAGGCAGGTGATCCCAACCATATTCTGGATAGCCTGAATGTAAGCGCTCTTATTCCTAACTACTACCTCTATAATGAGGCTCAGGTAGGACGCGATCTGGATCAGAGCAGCAGTAAGGTTTGGAGAATCATAAAGGATAAGGATTTCACCACCGTATTCCCCGGTTGGACTGTAAGGAACAGCGGTACAGCTTATCCCGGTAAGGAAGCAATGGATTGGGAGGCCGACGGTCATGTATTTGTAGGCGGTCTGCACTTTGCAGGAAGCGCATACGGTAAACTGAGCACCGTAATTGAAGGACTGCCTCAGGCATACTATTATGTAGGCTTTGAACTGACTTCAAATGACACCAAGTATGCAAGCCTCACTGCCACTACAGATTCTACCAACCTGAATATCGCCGGCGAGGATTACAAGACAAAGCAGAGCAGGGTTCTGTTCATTGATGACAGTGTCAGGGTAACTGACGGCAGCTCATTGGCTCTGTCCTATGAGATTACCAAGTCATCATCTTCGACAACTGCTGTCGATGTTACCAGTGCAGTCCTCATTCTGAAGAGTGCCGATAACAAGGCCAAGTACGATGAGCTTGTTGCAGCACAGGAGGGTGTGGTAACCAAGCTGTTGACAGTTGTCAATGCTCCTAAGGTTGCCAAGGATGATGTTCAGTACTTTAACCTGAGCGGTATACAGATTGATACTCCCAAGTCTGGCGAGATAGTTATCCGCAGGACAGTACGTAACGGAAAGGTTACAGTTGACAAGGTTCTTGTCAAGTAACCTTGAAACCGTGACCAACAAAAAAGGGTGACTCAAACGAGCCACCCTTTTTTCATATCGTATAAATCAGAAGCCACCAAAGCCGCCACCGAAGCCGCCGCCGAAGCCGCCGCCACCAAAGCCGCCAAAGTCACCGCCAAAGTCACCCATCATCATCATTCCGCCGCCAAAGTTCATTTCACTTACCTGGCAGCCCTTGGGAAGGGTAAAGAATGCGGGATCAACATCCTCGGCAATGAAGTTCTGAGCAGTCTGGCTTGTGGTAGCCCAGTCGCTCTCAGTTACGGTTGACAGAGGAATTCCCTCGTAAACGCAAACTGTGATATTCTGTGTGAAACCCATCTGGTTGCTGGGGCTCATTGAGTACTTCTTGCAAGTAACGCCTGCAACTACCTCCTCACCGAGTTCCTTGATCTTGTTACGGCGAATGGTCTTCTTGTCCAGGTTCATCCAGTCAATAGTACCAAGCTGACCTATCTGGGCGCCGCCCATACCGAAACCGCCGCCAAAGCCGCCCATGCCGCCGCCACGACTGTTACGTCCGCCGCCGAATATAGGCATTGCAGTTGCAGTGTTCTCCTTCTCGTTGATGGTGTAGGTGGTGTCACCTATGGCAATTGTACGGGTGATGTTCTCACCATAAACGCTGATACGTGCAGTCTTCTTTCCGTAGTCGTCAAAGTAGATCTGCTCTCTCATATCGCCTGAGTTGAAGCTGTTCATTCTCTCCAGGAAAGTTGAGTCACCGAAAGCGGCCAGACCGCCACCGCCCATTCCCATTGCTGAGAAATCAGGCATCTCACCCATATCGGATGTAACAGTGATAACTCCGGACTTAACGCCGAACAGAATCTCCTTAACCTCTTTTTTCTTTGCGCCTGCTGAGAGGCATACTGCCATCATCAGGGCAGCCATCATAATCTTTTTCATTGTCCTTATTTTGTTTTTGTTGCTGTTTCAAGTTTGTCGTAATGAATATACGGCCCAACCTGAAAAGTTAAAACGGACAATGTCAGAATAGTTTTGAAATAAGGTCGGGGCGACCTATACGTCTGAGTTCGGCGATAAGACGGTGACGCTGGGACGGATCATACCAGAAAAAGAACTGGCGCTGGGCCTGCTTGTCGCGGTCGGTGCGTGCGGTGTAGACCGGCTGCATGGTGTAGGGATTTATGCCCGTGTAGAATATCTCGGTGCTCAGGGTCATGGGCGTGGGCGTGAAATCCTGAATCTGCTCCAGTTTGAAATTTAGACGCTTTGTGATAATGGCAAGTTCGGCCATATCCTGCTCTGAGCAGCCCGGATGACTGCTTATGAAATAGGGTATAAGTTGCTGACGCAGACCGCACTCCTTGTTTATCTTGTCAAAAGTTTTCTTGAACTGCTCAAACTGCAGGAACGACGGCTTGCGCATAAGTGCCAGGACTGAGTCCGATGTGTGCTCGGGTGCCACCTTGAGTCGGCCGCTCACATGGCGGCTTATGAGTTCGCGTGAATAGTCCAGATGAGACTTGTCTGCCTTGGGGTCGGGGTCGCGGTACTGCAGAATGTCATAGCGGATACCGCTTCCAATGCAGGTCTTCTTGATTCCGGGAACCTTATCGGCATCCTTGTAAAGTTGTGTCAGGGCGGTCAGGTCAGTGCCCAGGTTGGGGCAGACCTTGGGCGTGAGGCAGGTGGGGCGTTTGCAGTGCAGGCACTTGTTCTTGTCGCGTCCGCCCGTGCCGTACATATTGGCCGAGGGACCTCCCAGGTCCGATACGTACCCCTTGAAATCCTCCATCTGTGTAATCTGACGCAACTCCCTGAGTATGCTCTCTCGGCTGCGGCTCACAATCTGCTTGCCCTGATGGGCAGATATGGTGCAGAACGAGCAGCCTCCGTAACATCCGCGGTGGATGGTAACCGAGTGCCGTATCATCTCATATGCGGGAATGCGCTTGCCGTTATAGCGGGGATGTGGCAGACGGGTATAGGGCAG
>JAZMZT010000071.1:0-21743 GCA_045586125.1 Bacteroidaceae bacterium
TGCGCCCTGTGGCCAGTGACGAGATCACTCTCTCACCGGCCACGGAGCAGACCACCCGTGCCGCCATTACCGGGACCGATATGCCAGACGGTTTCCATATCTGGCTCTCCACCTACCTGCAGGATGAGGTCAGTCCCTCAAACAACGGCAATTACTTTACCGGAGTTGAGTATGCCAAGGATGTGACCGAGTGGAAATCGGCCACACCCCGTTACTGGCCGTTGTCAGGTACTTTGGATTTTCTGGGCATAGCCACAGACCCCACGGAACTTACGCTTACCTGCACCTGGAACGCATCAAAGAACACCAGCCAGGTCGATGTTGTGGTCCCCGAGACTTACACCACCCAGACCGAGGTGCTCTATGCGGCATCATATCCGCTGGCAGGCGTTCACGCAAGCGTACCTATGTCGTTCCGCCACAGCCAGGCCCGCCTTATGTTCAAGGTCAGGGCCGATGTGCTGGACCTGATCCGCATTACGGACATCACCATCCGCAACGTCTACACCGACGGAACGCTTACGGTTTACGGCAGCGGACCGCTCAAGGCCGAGTGGGGGTTTGGTTCCAGTACGGCGCATGACCGGCAGATTCCCAAACCGGCTGTTGACTATTACCTTGAGCCGGGAGCGGTTTATGAGCCGTTCGCTGATGGTATAATCCTGCCAGAGCAGCAGAATCAGATTATTGACGTGCATTTTAAGCAGCGTGCCAATACCGGAATTGACTGGAGTTCACCCCTGGTGCTTGAAGAGACCTACACGTTTGATGATGTGTTCCGCCTGTGGCATATGGGCAAGCAGTATGTGTATAACATTGATTTCTCACTCACGGGAATAACCTTTACTCCCAGCATTGAGGAGTGGATTTACTGATAAGATGAGGATAGGACCGATCAAATATACCCTGGCACTGACAGTGCTGCTGGCGGCAGTGTCATGTGATCATAATGAGAACCATATCCTCACTGTGGATTATGGTGAATGTCCGGTGCCCGATTCTCTGTCTCCCATAGCCATGAGCGTGGAGATGGGCCCGTCCACGCGTGCCGTCGACCCGCTTACCACACCAAACCTGACAAGTTTTGACGTGATGGCTATCTGGAACTACAACGGATCGGCCGCCAACAAGTGGTACCTCAAGGGGCAGGAAGTAACCAAACCGTCTACGGTCTGGACTACCACACCGCCGTCATATTGGACGGTGACGGGTAACCTGAGTTTCTTTATGTACACCCCAAAGGCATCGGCCAATATAGTTCCGGTTTATCCGGCATCGGGCATGCCTGGAATTACCTACACGGCCAGCACAACCGATATTGCAAACCAGCCGGATTTGTGTATTGCCCGTCCGATACTGAACGCTACCAAGGAGATCGGTCCGGTTCCGGCTGTGTTCCATCATGCCCTGACTCAGATCCTGTTTGACATGAACTATAAGGGAACACCTCCGTCGGGCTACAGCGTAAAGATTGAGAGAGTAAGGCTTATAAATATAATTGCTACACGTACGGCAACCTTTACAACTGTCGCTCCCTATTTTGAATGGAGCGGAGGTACAGCCGATGCTAACTATGAACTGAATACGTCAACCGGTCACCTGCGTGATGATTATATACCTGAGTCACCTGCTCTTGAGGTGCCCGTACAGAACTCCCTGGGCCGTCTGTACCTGTTGCCGCAGACTCTGGATCCATCGGCACATATAGAGATTACATACGGTTTCTATGATACCGCACCTGATCCCGATGTGCGTAAGGCCGAAATCACCAAGGTGGTTTCAATACCGTCGCCCAGCGAATGGCCGGCCAACCGTACAATCCGCTACAAGATTACGGTCGATGTGGGAGATTCATCGCCCATTACCCTTACCGGTTATTCAATTGATGACTGGACCGAATCGGGAAGCGTACATACAAATGTAGTATTTGACTGATATGAGGTACTTTAAGCATATAGCATTATTCATGCTGGTTCTGATGACTGCCTGCACAGGCCATAGACCGTTGGAGCCGGAACCGGAGCCGTTTATTCCTAGCGGCGCCAAGGGTACCAAGTTCACAATAGACGGCGTGGAGTTTCGCGAGCGTCAGACATTCGGGCTGTTTATATGCTGTCATGAGGACCAGAGCCAGAATCCCACAGGACTGCAGTTTGAGGAGCATAACCTGGGCTACAACAATATCAAGGTAACCAAAACCAGCACCTCCTGGTCTTTCTACAACTCTGTCATCAGGGAAGAACTACCGCAACTCTACATATCGACAAACACGGATAAGACAAACGCCGATGTCTATGCGTATGCCCCGTATATTGAGGATGCCGTCAGTCCCACTGAGATTCCGTTCAACATAAACCTTAACCAGGACCTTATGTATGTGACAGAGAACGCCAGCCAGACCGAGAACAAGGATATGCTGCCCAGCAGTGTGGAGAGCAACCTGCATCTGCATTTTGAACATGTGCTGGCCAAACTCAGTTTCAACTGCAAGATCAAGAATACCATGACATCCATAAGCACGCATACGGTTGACTCAATCATAATACGCAAGGCCGGCGGCAAGACCACTCCGCTTTGCGTGACCGGAACATTCAACGCCATGACAGGTGAACTTACTCCTCTCACTTACGGTGACAGCATCGTGGCAAGGAGTATCAAGTATAGCGCAAGCGGCGGAAACGGCGGATCGTTCAAATCAACCACACCCACCAGTTTCAACGTGATGCTCTATCCCCAGGAACTGGCTGCCGACGGAGACCTGGAGGCCATCCTGGTAATTGACGGTTTCCGCAAGACTCTGCCCATAACGCGCGGCAACGTGGAGCACACGGGCGGTACCCAGTACGGTTTCAGAGCCGGATACAACTACAATTTCAATATTACCATAGACAACTATGTGCATCTGGACGGAGTGACGGTAAAAACAGATTGGACTCCGGGTGAGTATGCCGATGAGATATGATTAGAAAGTTGCTCATACTGACCATGATTCCTGTCCTTGCCGCTGTAGGATGCAGCCGCGAGGGTGGTGATGCTATGGCTACGGATGAGCCGGTTGAATTCAAAATCTCTATGGGTACCAGGGCCGGATCACCCGCTGATGATACTTACCGTGTGGTGCTGTTCCAATACAATGCCATAAACACCGAGTATGCATCGGCATTATATAACGGCTCGTACCGCAACAAGGATGCCAAGGCATGGATGACCCCTTGCCAGGTTAATCCTGCCACTGGAGAGTGGATGGCCGATAATCCGGAGTACGGCCTGCGTGCCGAGTGGAACTCTACCTACCGGATGAGTATAGTAACACCTGCCAGACAGACTGACTGGAGGGTACTTAATGTCCATTCAACTACAACCAGATACGGATATCACCTGACCCGTACGGGCGACGGACTCCTTATAAGCAGTCCCGTAACAGTCAATGTGGGCGGTAATCACCTGAACCGTCAGTATATCTATCAGGCCGATCAGCAGCAGATGAAAGACCGCCGGGCCCGCCTGACCGTAAAACTGGAGTGCGGCCAGGATCTGGCATCGGTCCATGTAAACAAACTGGCTATCAAGAATATATACTCGGCAATGTCATATGATTTCGGGTCGGACAGCCTGCTCAATCCCACGCTTGATGCTACCGGTGTGGTCATTCATGATACAGGCGATCCGGAGATTGAACTCCTTAACGGAGAGGACGCAACCCAGGTGTGCTCTGATTTCTACCTGTTTGCTCTCAATTATGACAGGATTGATGCCGAGTACCATTTTGTATATGATGTGCCGCAGTTGGAGGTTACCATGGGAACGGGCGTGGTTTCAGTGCCGCTTCATTATAACTTAAAGCCGCAGTACTCTTATACGTATACTCTGTCCATAAATTCGGCATTCGTAAAGCTGGCCATAACGGCTCAGCCCTGGGATGACACATCGGGCAGTCAGGATGTGGTTCTAGACGAGCCGGTGACTGATTTGTTTACGTTCAACCCGGGTGACTGGGACACCGTCGATGCAGGTAAGGGAACGATTTAATTGTATGAAACACGGTGTAGATAAAATACTGCTTATGGCTGCTTTGGCAGTGGGCTTTGCGGGTTGCAATGACAAGACGTTGCAGGCTCCTTTGGCCGACGGCACTCCCGTGAGCGTACATCTGGCGCTCCAGGCGGCTCCCATGGGCGATATGCTCCTTACGCGCAGTGCTTTTGTGGATGAGGCCACTCAGGAGGACGCCACAATACATGACCTTTGGGTGCTGCAGTTTGCCGGTACCGACGGATCGGCTCTGCTGCGTGAGGCCCGTTACTACGACAGCTATGACCCTGACCAAATGTTCAAACTCATAGCATCAAGCGTTCCCAATAGGGTGGTGCTGGTTGCCAATACATTTGATGATGAGATCGCGTTCAGCCACTGCGTGGACCTGGATGAGTTCATGGAGTCATACAGGGCGGTGACTCGCGAATCGGACCTGACTACAGCGGTTGCGGGCAGGCAGACATCACTCATGAGCGGATACAGGGACTTGACGCTTAACGAGGCCGGACTGACATTCAACATAGACCTGCTGCGTACCATCTGCAAGGTGAACGTAAGGATAACCAACAACACCAAGATGCCGGGTGCCACGGAGATAGAAATGAAAAGCGTGACCGTACGTTCTGTTGCCTCCAAGTCATTCTTCTTTAACAGTTACACTCTGCCTGATAAGTTCCCGGCCAAGTATGACGGTGACCGCATAGACTATCCCGCCATGAACTGGAACGACGGAACTGCTATAGGCAGCGGTGATGATGACATACGCAGTTTCACATTCTATCTGCCGGTAAACAAAAGCGGTACGAAAGCAGTGCCTCATAACCCTCATCTGCGCAGCGCCTATGCACCCGACGGAGCCACCTATCTGAGCATAACCGGAACGTATCCCGACCCGGAAGATCCGTCGCTGGACCGCCCGGTGGAATACAGGATTATGCTGGGCGCCAGCGAGACCGATTACAATCTGCTGCCCAACTGCAAGTATGATGTGGATGTTACCATCAATGACGTGGCCGATGCCCTGACCGACAGCCGTGAGACTGAGCAGGCGGTGGTGGATTTCTGCTCCTGGGAGCATGCCAACACCTACATAATTAACCCGACTACGGTGACAGGGGCATGGAAGAGTTACCGCATACCTGTAGCCAAGTGCTATGATTTCTGGAATCCGGTGGACGGCTATTACAAGGATGAACGTAATGCGCTCATTCCGCGCCAGGCCGATTGGAAGGTGGAGGTCATTTGGAGCGAGATGCCCATAGATTACAATGTAAATTTCAAGTGGATAAAGGACGACGGAAACGGTTACCGTGACTGGTTTGAGTTTGCGCTGCCTTGCGGATTCGAGCACGGAAACATGGTGATAGGTTTGCGCAGGTATCTGGATTCGGACCATTCCATGCTGTCTGATTATATCTGGAGCTGGCAGATGTGGGTTACGGATTATGATCCCTATCCGGCACTCAATTATACTCCGCAGGTGGATTCCGAGGGCAATGAACTGAGGTTTGCATATTCGGTCCCGGGAGGCGATGTGCACCGATATAACTACAATTCCTGGAAGACCGGTGATTACAAAGGCTGCTTTATCATGGACCGTAATCTGGGTGCATTGTCAGTTGGTCCTTATGTGGCCAGGACCAAGGGATTTGTTTACTACCAGTGGGGGCGCAAGGACCCGATGGCCCCCACTCAGACAGTTTATAAGGGACCTTCGGACATTGGATACGAAATCGTGTCTTCAAGTGCAACAGGTTATACAGACAATGTGCTGTATGCTATTTCAAATCCGGGCAAATACATATGTGGCCTGAGCCTGTGGGGAACTAATTATTGGCAGAAAACGTCAGTATCGGCCAATTCCACTCTCCCTTGGGGAGATCCAAAGATGACATTGAGCAGGCAGAAGAGTGTGTATGACCCCTGCCCGCCGGGCTGGAGGGTTCCTGCAAGGGATGTACTGAACAACTACACATACACACTGAATAATATTCTTGATGCTGGTCGAGGATTCCGTTATCTGACCCTTACGGACGGGATCAAGGCAGTTTTCCCAACGGGAGATATGTTATGTGACCGTGGCGGAGGAAATGACGGCCTTGTTGCCCTGTGGTGCACAAACGGAAGTTTAAACGGTAGTAATGGTATAGGCGATCAGAATGCGAACGGACGCCCCGTACGTTGTGTCTCAGACAATGCTTTTGATTGAATGAAGGAATGAAGAGAGGTTTGTACATACTCATGCTGATATCGCTCCTGTGCGGTTGCACGGAAAATACCGTCATGCCCGGACTGCCCCGTGAGATAGAGGTGTCCCTGAATCTGACGACTGTCCCGTCCGCCAGTGCCACCAAGGCCTCAATGGACATAACGGCGCACGAGAATTGCGGAGTCAGGAACCTCTGGGTGCTGCAGTTTGACGGTATGGACGGTAACCCCAGTCTTTTATCGGCCCGTTATTATGCCAATTATACTGATGATGTCAAGGTGAAGCTGATTGTATCGGATGCCCCGAACCGCCTGCTTTTTGTGGCTAACACAAACAACCCGTCAATAGAGTTCAGCAAATGCCGCACCCTGAATGACGTGAAACGTCTAAGCAAGTTTGTGACCGATGATATGGGAGCCTTGGGAGAGTATTACTCCGGGGACTATTATGTTTTGATGAACGGTCATGCCGATGCCGTTATAAACGGATCCGCCCTGTCCCTGGACGTGCCCATGAAACGTAATGCAGTTCGTCTGGATGTAAAGATCAAGAACAGCACCGGCGGTACGGAAAATCCCGTTACCATAGATTCGGTACGTATATGTAAGGCTGTCAAGGATATTTATTATTTCACCGACTATGAGCTGCCTGCCGCCTATCCGTCAAAAGAACAGGTCAGGTATACTACATATCCGGCTACGATGTGGGCCGAAGGGCAGGAGGATGGCGGTGCACGCAATTTCACGTTCTATTGCCCTGCCAACAAGAGAGGCTCGATAACCAACTCCGATCCCAAGAACAAGTTGCTGCTGGCACCTGACGGCTTTACATGGCTGCAGGTGGCAGGCACCGACTCCCAGGGACAGCCGGTGTCATACCGTTTCTGCCTTGGCGGAGACCAGACAGAGAACATTGACCTGTTGCCCAATACCGATTACGGGTATGAGTTTGAGATTACCGGTGCGGGCGATTATACTGCCGACAGCCGTGTGGAGAATGTGAACATGCAGGATTTTACATCGGCCCCGCTTGCCAACAGTTATATGATACAGCCGCCTACATTGGGGGGCGTTTGGAAACACGTGCGCATTCCGGTACGCCGTGTCTATGATTTCTGGAACGTGACCGACGGCTATGAGAAGGTGAGCGGCAACGCCCTTGGCGCAGGATCCTTTGGATGGCAGGCTGAGATAATAAGGAGTACGGTGGAACTGGTTGAGGATGTCAACTTCAAGTGGATAAAACGTACCGGTACGGACTATCAGGATTACTTTGAATATGCCATTACCGAGGGTATGGAGGGTAACTTTGTGATAGGAGTGCACCGTTTTACCGATGCCGGCCGTACTCTACTGGATGACGTGTTCCTGTGGAGCTGGCATATGTGGGTGACGGATTATAATCCCGGTGCAACGCTGCCCATACTTACTCCCCAGATTGACGGTAACGGCGATGATACTCAGTGGGCCTATAATGTGGTGGGCGGCCAGGTAAACAGGTTCAGTGGTAATATATGGAAAGGTACCGGCGCACTTGCCGGTGAGTTCATGATGGACCGCAATCTGGGTGCTCTCTCTCAGACCGAACGTCACGGGCATGGTACTTTGTATTATCAGTGGGGACGCAAAGATCCGTTTATGTATGCATCAGGTATGAACCAGGCACCCACAAAAGGGGTTGATATCTATAACCGTTACAATGACGCGTTGGTATTTCCTTTCAAGACAAAGACGCAGTTGGAGTCCGAAAACGGTTTGACGGACCTGGTACGATATTCCATATATCATCCTGATACATACATACTTATTCCGGAGTGGTCAAATTCTGATGTTGATGACTATGCTCAGTTAGCATATATAAGAGCAGGAAACTGGCGTGATACCAAACTGGGTCCAAGCAGCAATGCCAACCTATTGGCCAAGAGTATTTTTGACCCTTGTCCTGCGGGTTGGAGAGTCCCTCAACAGGGTAGCATGACATTCCCTGGCGGAACTGTAACCGAAACAGTCAATAATATAAGTATCAGCACCTTACCTAACGGTGCCGTGATTTATCGGCCTAATGTGGGCCAATCGGCTTTTGGCGGTCCTGCAAGTACATACACATATGCCAACACTTTGAACTATTGGACCAACAGAGTTCCGAACGGAGGCTCTCAACCATATATAATGATAGGTAATACCAATAACGCCGGCGTGTTGTATCCCGTGCGCTGCGTATCATACGCGGAACCGTAACGATGAACAGAAGACTTATATATATATTGATCACAGCCTCGCTGGCGGCCGGATGCAGCCGCGTGCAGGATAGGCAGCAGCCTGATGACGGCATGGTGGAGTTTGCCTTTACGGGACTTGCCACCAAGGCCGGTGCACCATCGGACGTGACATACCGTATGCTTTTGCTTGATGTTACATCGCGTCTTTACACAGGATATAACGGCAGTTACCGCCAGAAGGATGCCAAGGATTGGATGACTCCGTGTCAGGTGAGTGCCGCCGGAGTATGGATGGCCGATGACAGCAATTACGGACTGAGAGCGAATGCAGCCAGCACCAACCGTTTCTGTCTGACAGTGGTATCGCCCGCCAAGTCACCCGACTGGGATGTGCCGGCATCGGCTCCGGAGCCCCGGAAGAGGGGGTACAGCCTTACGCGCGGAGGAGATGAATTCTTTATTAGCCTCCCGGTAGAGGTTACTGTAAACGGCAATCATCTTAACCGCAAGTATGTATATGAGTTCCCGCAGGATAACCTGCTCATAGACCGCCGAGCCAGGATAACGGTCCGTTTCCAATGCGGTGATGACCTTACGCAGGTTCATGTAAAGAAGGTGGAGATGAAGGATGTATATCAGGATGCCAAGTTCAACCTGGCCACCGACAGCATAGAGCAGATGACAGCCGATCCCGTGGGCGATGTGCTCTATCCCGATACCGATCCGCAGATAGACCTTCTGCACGGTGCGGCCCCCACGACGGTGACATCGGACTACTATTTGTTTGCGCTCAACTATGTGGCACGCGACGAGGAGTACCACTATATTTATACCATACCACGTCTGCTCATAACCATGGCCGATGACAGCCAGGTGTCGGTGCCGTTCTATCACAGGCTGCTGCCGCAGTACTCATATACCTATACGCTCACCATCAACTCGGCTTTTGTCAAACTTGACGCTACGGCTGAGCCTTGGCACGGGTATGACCCACAGGATGCGGTTATTGACGGGCCTTTGACAGGTACATTCTCAATTACTCCTGCTGAGGACTGGATTGACGGAGGCGGCGATACAGGTACAATCTGACAGTTATGAAAATGAGAATAATATATACGATACTGGTCTCAGTCATGATGCTGCTTGCCTCATGCACGGAACGTGTTGACCTGCCTCTTGTGCCGGGTGAGGTGGCGGTTCGGCTTAATATGTCTGTTGAGCCGGAGGTAAGCTTTATGCCGGTAACCAAGGGGGCATACGTGGCCGATGAGGCTACTCAGGAGGATGTATCCATCCATAATCTCTGGGTGCTGCAGTTTGGAGGTACTACTGCCGACGCGCTGTTGCGTGAGGCTCGCTACATTGAGGATTTTGACCCCGCCGAGGCCATAAAACTCATTGCCACATCGGTGGCCAACAGAATCATACTGATAGCCAACACCTTTGACTCCAACCTGGCGTTTGCCGACTGCGACAATTTGGGTGAGTTCATGGACGCATTCAAACCCATAGCCGATGAGGCCGATGCCACCCGCCTGGTTGCAGGCAAGCGCTGCCCCATAATGAGCGCCTACAGGGATCTGGCACTCACGGAATCGGGCGCATCGGTCTCATTCTCCCTGAAGCGTTGTATATGCAAGGCCAACATCACCATCATCAACAACACCCTTGAGAACAGCGCCCCCGATATAACCGTCACATCGGTAACCATCTGCTCGGTTCCCGACAAGCTGTTCTTCTACACCAGTTATGACCTGCCTGAAAGGTTCCCCGCCGCAGCCAGCCAGGACCGCATAGACTACATCGACATGGAGTGGACCGACGGCACCGAGGTGGATGCCAAAACCCGCCGTTTCACATTCTATCTGCCGGTAAACAAGTGCGGCAGCGTGCCTTCTGTTTCCAACCCCACCATGCGCGCACATCACACTCCGGCCGGAGCATCATACCTGCGTGTACTGGGCACCTACACCGATGCATCATCCATACAGCGTGGCGTAGAGTACCGTATCCCGCTTGGAACCAGTGCCGATGACTGTAACCTGCTGCCCGGCGGCAAGTACACCTACACGTTTACCATCAATGACCCCAGTGACACTGATGCCGATGGCCGTGTGGCCGAGGATATTCTGGTTGATTTCTGCCGTACGGAACGTGCCAATACATACATAATAAACCCGCCCAAGGCCACCGGAGCCTGGAAGAATTTCCGCATTCCGGTGTCACGTGTGTTTGATTTCTGGAATCCTGGCGTAGGCTATTTCCCCAATGCAGACAATGCTCTGCTTCCCGGCTGCAACGGCTGGAAGGCTGACATACTCTGGAGCGAGTTCCTGCTTGAGGAAGATGTAAACTTCAAGTGGATAAAACAGACCGGCACTGACTATCAGGACTTTTTTGAGTTTGCAATCAAAGAGGGGGCAGGTGAGGGCAATTTTGTTATCTGTCTGCGCCGTTATCTTGATGCCGGCCAGACTCAGGTAAGTGACGAGTGTATCTGGAGTTGGCAGATGTGGGTAACTGATTACAATCCGAATGACGCGATCAACTTTACTCCAAACGTTGATAATGAAGGCAAAGAACTGCAGTTCTCATACCCTGTAATAAACGGTGAGGTACACCGGTACAATTACGCGGCCTGGAAAACAGGAAGATTCCGTAACGGTTTCATCATGGACCGAAACCTGGGCAATATAGCAGCGGCTCCATATGTCATGACTGCCAAGAAAGGTCACCTTTATTATCAGCACGGACGCAAGGATCCTCTGACTCCGTTGATTGGAACCGGTGCGAACGCTCATCCTGTTTTAAATGTGCTTGACGGTTTTGCACCATCCAGAATCAATGATATTAAAAGCACAGGGCTTACGGACAATGTTCCTTACTCGGTAAATCATCCTACTGTCAAGTTGGGTTGGAGTATCGTTTCTTCAGTATTGTGGCAGATAAACAACATATACAGTTTTGGGTGCTACTGGGGTGATGTCAAGGCCACTAAAGCCAGTATCAAGAGCATATTTGATCCATGTCCGCCAGGATGGATAGTGCCGTCATCGGATGTGGTGAATGCTACCGCCAATAAATCCGTGACCACCAATATCGTCTTGTCCGATAAGGTTACAGCCATCATTCCCGGGGCTGGCCTTGTGGGCGGTTATAACAGTGTCGAGGAGTATGTGGGTTGGGCAGGCCAGCAAAATTGTGCCCTTTATTATTCAGATATGGATGGATATGCCGGTTTACGGGCCAGAGGATGTAGCGGAACCAATTCAATAGCATATCCGGTACGTTGTGTAACAGATAATATAGTGGAATGAGATACGCCAAATACATAATGATCCTTCTGTTAGTCCTGGCTGGTTGCAGCGACAGGCTTGAGACTGATATGGCTGTTGCAGGAGTTGAGACGAGCGTACGTATGGACCTTACATTAAAGCCGATGCAGTCAACGGAATTGGCTACCAGATCCGCCTATATCGACCCGTCAACACAGGAGAATGTCCAGGTAAGGGACCTTTGGGTGCTTCAGTTTGACGGGACCAGTGGCAACGCGAAATTACTCAAGGCTTGTTACTATCCCGATTATACACCATCAACTGATATCAGACTGCTTACGTCTACATCAGCCAATACTATCCTGATTGTGGCCAATACCGGTGATGAGACTGCCGAGTTGGGCCGATGCCGCACTCTGGCCGATGCAGTGAGAGTAGGCAAAACCGTAATAGACGATACGGGTGCCAACGGCGGATGGGCATCGGGATGGAATATCATAATGAACGGAAAGACCACAGCTACCGTAACGGACGGTATGGCGCCTATAAATGTCACGCTTGTGCGCAATGCGGTCAGGATAGACGTTACTGTCAATAATTCTACCGGTTCTTCCGCCAATCCTGTTACCGTTGACTATGTAACGGTATGCACAGGGGTTGAGAAACTCTATTATTACACGGATTATACGCTCCCGGATACCTATCCTACAGAACAGGATGTCAAGCCGTTCGTCTATCCGGCAACGGATTGGGCATCGGGTACAGGTACTGCCAACAGCCGTAAGTTTACGTTCTATGTACCGGCAAACAAACGGGGGCAGATAACCAACGGGGTGCCGGCTGACAAACCGCGTCTGGCACTGCCCAACTCCACATACCTGCTTATTGTGGGTACTGACTCGGAATCCAGGCGTGTGGCATACCGCTTCTACCTGGGAGCAGATCTGGTTCGGGACTTTAACCTGCTTCCCGGATACAGATACTCTTATACTATAAACCTGACCGATGCCGGTAACAGTGATACTGATGCCCGTGTGGAGAATCTTTACATGCAGGATTTTACCACAGCACCGCTTGCCAACTCTTATATGGTACAGCCGCCGTCAATCCAGGGTGTATGGAAATCGGTTCGTGTGCTGGTAAGGCGCGTACATGATTTCTGGAACACTACCGACGGTTACGAGAAGGTGAGTAACAACGCTCTTGAACCGGGAAGTTACGGATGGAAGATGGAGATTATCCGCAGTACCGTCGAGTTGGTTGAGGATGTCAACTTCAAATGGATAAAACGTACCGGAACCGATTATACGGATTATTTTGAGTTTGCCATTCCAGCCGGATTGGAGGGTAACATTGTGCTGGGCGTTCACCGTTTCACAGATGCGGGACAGACTCTGCTGGATGATGTGTTCCTGTGGAGTTGGCATTTCTGGGTGACAGATTATAATCCGGATGCGACTTTGCGTCTGCTCACCCCTGAGAGTGATGGAAGCGGTTACGAGGCCCGTTACGCTTATGACGTAGTTGGAGGACAGGTACACAGGTTCAGGGGAAATATCTGGAAAAGTCCCGACGGAGCGCTTAAGGACGAATTCATTATGGACCGCAATCTGGGCGCAAAGTCTGTAACTGAGCATCATGGCAACGGTTCACTCTATTATCAGTTTGGAAGAAAGGATCCGTTCCCGTACTCTTCAAAAAACTGGAATGCAATAAACAACGGCGTAATTATATACAACCGGTATAATGACGAGAATTGGATACCGTACAGGACCGATGCCCAACTTACTACAGCCGGAGTGACCGATGATTATATACGCTATTCAATATATCATCCGGAAACCAACATCAATATAACCGGCAGTTGGAGCAAAAGTGATGCTGATTCTGAAGGACGTGTCTATAACGAAGCAACAAACTGGTATGATACCAAACTGGGTTCGGATTACCTTACGACAAAGAGCATATTTGACCCCTGTCCTCCGGGTTGGAGACTGCCTCCCGACAACTGTATGGCTACACCGTCCGGTACGGTGGCAACGACCGAAAATCTGGTTGAAAAGAGAAGATTACCCAACGGAGCAGAGATATATTACCCTTGTCATGGCTCATACCAGGGTATCTGGTCCAACAGCGTTCAGTTCTATACAGATATAAGAAAATTCTCGGGGCTTTGGTCAAACAGAACCAGCAATAATATTTCTAATGGTTACTTGTCCAGTAGCGGCGGTTCGTTTACCAAATCATTCTGCCTGTCTGTCCGCTGCGTCTCGTACACCGAACCGTAAAAACTAATAAATCTATTTGAAATAAATTTATTTGAAATAATTTTATTAGTTTTCGTGCCAATGTGTTAAACCTAATGAGGAGTTGTGCGATAATATTATCGGTGGTTCTCTTACTGTTTGTTGGCGGATGCAGGAACGGCAGAGGACGCACGGCTGTTGTGGCCGATAAGCAGGTCGCAGAGTATTATAAGGTGCCTGTGGCTCCTTCCATGCTTTCGGGGCAGGAGCGGATTGATGATTTCTATGCGCGCAACTGGTGGCGGGATTTTGATTTTGGTGATACCCTTCAGATAACATTGGCCGACAGTGCTGCTTTCATCCGGTTGTTTTCCGGCTGGGTGCAGGTGCTGGAGCGTGTGCCGGATGTGGGGCCCGGGTGCGTTGAAGACGTGATGTCGCGGGCATCGGCCTCAAAGAAATGTTTTGATATGTTTGTGATGGCGGCACGTGAGGTGTTGACCGATCCAAACTCTGCGCTGCGTGACGATGAACTCTATATGCCGGTGCTGCGCGTACGTATTGCCAGCCCGTTTACCGATGAGGCTACCCGTGAGCGTCTGCGTTACCGCCTGGACATTCTCTCGCAGAACCGTCTGGGACATAAGGCAAATAATATACGATATACGCTGTTTGACGGATTTGAGGGTACACTTTACGGGATTAAGGCGGAGTTTACGCTTGTGTTCATCAATAACCCGGGGTGCGAGATGTGCCGTACGGTGAGGGAGGAGATATGTGCATCGGACCTGCTTTCCCGGTATATTGCATCGGGCCGTCTCAAGGTGCTTGCCATCTATCCCGACCAGGACCTGGACGAGTGGCTCCGATACCGCAACGAGATGCCCAAGGATTGGATAAACGGCTACGACCGCGAGTGCGTTATGCGCTCTGAGGGTACCTATAACCTTACCGCCATCCCATCGCTCTACCTGCTGGACTCCGACAAGACCGTCCTAATCAAGGACGCCGTCTCCATCCCGCTCATCGAGTCCGCCGTCTCCCGCCAAAGTGTTAACAACTAAAACTTTAGGTTAAAGTCCCGCACAATTGCAGAAATAGTGCGGGATTCTCTTGCTTTCCGGGTTCCGGAGACTTTTCTTTGCTGTGTCAACTAAAAGATTAGTTAGAACAATGAAAGCATTGACCGAGAAAGAACAGATGGTAATGAGCGTGCTCTGGGAGCATCGCCATTGCAGCGTCGATGACGTGGTGGGTTTCCTGCCTGATCCCAAGCCGGCCTATAATACAATACTTACGTTCCTGCGTATTCTTGAGAAGAAGGAATTCATATCGTATCAGGAAGAGGGACGCAAGCACATCTACTATCCGTTGGTAGAGAAAGGTGAGTACACTAGATGGACGCTGACCGAGATGAAGGACAAGCTCTTTAACGGATCGGCCCGATCTATGGTCAATACCTTTATTATGGAATCGGGTCTGAGTGACTCCGATGTACGTGAACTTATTGAAATGTTGAACATGCTTGAAACCGCAAAGTCATGATTTACCTTATAGTATCCGCCGTATCGTTGGCCCTGATGGTGACTGTTTACCGCCTCACGCTGAGCCGAACCACATTCCACGGTTTCAACCGTTTTGTGCTGCTGGCAACACTTGCACTTGCTGCCGTCATTCCGGTAATGCATTTCCAGAGCATCAGCAACCGGGCATCGGCCCCCATATCATATGTGATGAGTGAAATTAGGGTTTATGCCGATGCCAGACCGGATGTTACTCCGGCGCAGACATCGGAAGAGGGCAGTGATATGAGCCTGACTTCAATTCTGACTGTCATTTATCTGGCCGGTGTGATTGTGTTTATGCTGCGGATTGCCATTGGCATACTGAGTTCCGAGATTATCTGTCACCGCCGTTCCAGAATGCTGGCCGACGGGTCCCGTCTGGTTATAACCGAGCGCAACTACGCTCCGTTCAGCTGGCGTAACTGCATAGTGATTTCACGTAAGGATTATGAGTTAAACGGTGCCATGATAATTGCCCATGAGCAGGCGCACGTACGCCATCACCACTCGTTTGACCTTATCCTGGCCCAGCTGTTCTGCGCCTTCCAGTGGTTCAATCCCGCTGCCTGGATGCTGCGCCGCAGCCTGCTGGAGGTCCATGAGTTTGAGGCCGATGCGCAGGTCCTGGATGATGGCTTTGACGGCCGCCGTTATCAGATTTGTCTTGTCCGCGCTGCACTGCAGGGCAGTTTTGCGACAACTACAAATAATTTTTCAAATTGTTCAACCAAAAAAAGAATTGTTATGATGAACAGACATTCAACAAATCCTTGGGCGCGCTTAAGAGTGTTGCTCATGTTGCCCGCAGTGGCATTGTCAGTTATAGTTGCATCGGCCTGCAAACAGGATACAAACAGTGAGATGAATTTGAAGACGCAGGATGCACCCCCTACCGATGTCGATTGGGTGGATATTGGAGAATATGAGATTGGGGAGGCCGATACTTCCCAGGTGTTTATGGTAGTGGAGGAAATGCCTGAGTTTCCGGGTGGAACAGAAGCTCTGCTGGAATACCTGAGAAGTAATTTACAATATCCTGAGAGATGTAAGGAAAACAAGATTCAGGGTCGTGTAATAATTACTTTTGTGGTTAATAAAGATGGTAATATAGTTGAGCCGGCTGTTGTGAAGAGTGCAGGTCCCGAAGGCGTTGAACTTGATGTTGAGGCATTAAGGGTGATAAGTTCTATGCCGGCCTGGACTCCCGGAAAGCAGAAGGGTGAGGCTGTACGCGTTCAATACACCGTTCCTATAACCTTCAGACTCTAAACTGACGCAAAGGGGTCGTTTAAGAATGCGTCACTTTGACGCAAAACGCGCTCGGCCCGAAGGGACGCTTTCACCAAGCGAAGCGACTGAAAGAAACGACCCCTTTGCGTCAAAAGTGATACTGACCTTTGCCTTGGGTGGCGCTGCCAAAGTTGATGGCGTTCTTTGGGCATCGGTGATAGCAACTCATGCAGTTGGTGCAATGACCGTTCCACTTGGGGCGGTCATTCTCTATTGTGATATTCTGCAGGGGGCAGTTCTTGGCGCAGATGCCGCAGCCTATACAATCATCAGACACGTTAAACTTGCGGTCGGTTATGAGCAGGCCGTAGAACAGGGGTTTTAGAATGTTTGATTTGAGGAATGTCTTGCTTCCGCGCAACTTGTCATAATTACCCTGCGCACGCTGCTTTATAAGGCCGATGACCTCACTGAGGCTCTCTTTTGTGCCGTCAATCTTGCGCTTGGCGTTCTCAGGGGTGTCCAGATTGAAACCGGGCAGGTTGATGTAGGTCTCGGGCATCTGGAATGAGAAGAATGCGTCCAACTGCAATCCCTGTTTGCTGAGGTCCTTGCAGAGATGTTCATACGTAAGACCGGTCTGATCTCCACAGGTGCAGGCTGCGAATATATAGGATGGTTTGCCTTTGATGCTGACCGTGCGCAGGAACTCTGATACCAGTTTGGGTACTGACCATGAATACACGGGAAAGACTATTCCCAGTGCCTCATCGGGGCCGAATTCCAAAGCCGTTCCCTGGCGGGCGGCCTCGGGGATGAACACCATGTTGTCATCACCTAGTTCCTTTGACAGGGTATCGGCCACAAAGCGGCTGTTGCCGCATCCTGAGTACCAGAGTATCATATTACAAAATCCATTTTAATGTCATTGTCATTTGTCGGCACAGCGGGTAGTTTCTGGCAGTCAAAGCAGACGCCGGCCTTAACGGCGTGCGGTAGCTGGGGCAGCAGGCGGTCGTAGAAACCGCGGCCGCGTCCCATACGGTTACCGGCGGCATCGAACGCCCGGCCCGGAACCAACACCAGCGTGATGGGGGTGAGGTCAGTTACCTGCTCACCGTCAGGCTCGGGTATTCCGAATTGATCACCGGGTTTTAATGTGCCTTCGTAGCGTTTTACTATAAGGTCATCGCCCTGTATTGAAGGCAGGTAGAAACGTTTGCCTAAAGCGGTCCATTTCTCTATGAATGCGGGGGTCAGCACCTCATCATCCATTGACCAATAGGCCAGTATATCGGTTGCATCCTTAAACGCCTGATTTTGCTCCAAACGCTCCCAAATGGCTGCAGACTGGGCAGCTTTGCTCAGGGGAGTCATCACCGATACCAGCTTTTTGATGTGCTGGCGGGCCATCTTCTTGTCATCATGCATGGCCTGCATGCTGAACTCACAGCCGCAGTAGCGCTGGTTGTAGAAATCCTGCTCTTTTATGATCTGTAATCGGCGTTCCTGCAAACCTCCCTGACGCCAGTTCTTATCCCAGAAAGTCAGCCCCGGGAACTGCGCCGCTGCCCATTGGCCAGCCTCCACAATCTGGTCGTGGCGTTTCCATCGGCTTGAATCAAGGGTTGATGTAAAAAGCGTAAATCCGTGCTCGGATGCATATCGGGCTGCACTGAGCAGACGCATCTTGAAGCACTCCAGACATCGGGCACCGCGCTCGGGCTCACCCTCAAGACCTTTTACGCAGCATTGCCATTGGGAGTGGTCATAATCGGCATCGACTATATCCAGACCTTGTGCGGCGGCATATCTGGAGCACTCCTGCTTACGAACCAGGTACTCCTCATAGGGGTATATGTTGGGATTGCAGTAGTAGACGGTGGGCTTGTAGCCGTTAGCCAGCATCCACTCAATGATGGCTCCGCTGCATGGCGCACAACAGGTATGTAGCAGAACCTTTTCCATTACAGGCGGCTCTTTTTGGCGCATTCGGGGCAGATGCCCTTGGCCATGTAGTTTACGGTCTCAACCTGGAAGCCGTCAGGATATTTTACCTGCGGGATGGGCAGTTCCTCAAGACAGAACGTGCGGTGGCAGACCTCACAGTGGAAATGCACGTGGCGGTCATCGTCCACATCGCCGTGGGCGTGGCAGAGTTCGTATCGGACCCCCTCACAACCGTCATCAATCTGGTGCAGGAGGTGGTGTTCCTTGAACAGGGTCAGGGTGCGGAATATGCCCGACTTGTCAATCGTGTCAATGGTGTCCTCAAGTTCGGACATGGTGACGGGACGGTGGCTGTCGGCCAGCGCCTTAAGTACCAGCAGCCTGTTTGCTGTAGGTTTTATTCCGTGTTCAATTAACATTTTTTCCATTGCTCTGCAAAGTTAATAATTATATCTTTGCGGCCTTCAATAAACGCTTTGCTATGAACAGACATATCTTTACCTTTTCTGTTTTTCTCCTTATGTGCATGGCCAAAGGCTATGCTGAGGAGGCCGATACCATTGATTATAAGACCGATGAGATTGAGGTTACGGCATCCCGGATCAAGACCCCGCTGCCCAAGGCTTCACGAATTATAGGGATAATGACCCAGGAGCAGATAAACTCATACCCGGTACAATCCATAAACGATATCCTTAAATATGCAGTTGGCGTAGATGTTCGCCAGCGTGGGCCGATAGGCGCGCAGACCGATGTGGGCGTGCGTGGCGGCAACTTTGAGCAGGTGGCCATCCTGCTGGACGGAATAAACATCTGTGATCCGCAGACCGGACACAACTCGTTTGATTTTCCTGTAGATATGAGCGACATTGACCATATCGAGGTGCTGGAGGGTCCTGCCGGCAGGGCGTACGGATCATCATCACTGATGGGTGCCATCAATATCGTGACCAAGACGGCGGCACGGACATCGGCCCAGGCTCATGCTGAGGCGGGTAGTTGGGGCTACGCTGCCGCAGGCGCAAGGGCCGATGCAGTCAGGAACGGGTGGAACAACATGCTGTCAGTGAATTACGGACGCAGCGACGGATACAGCCGCAGCAAGGCGGGCCGTCTGAATGCCGACATGGAGTACAAGAAGGCGTTCTACAAAGGCGGCTATACCGATGACAACATCAAGGTGAACTGGCATGCCGGTGCCAGCATCAAGGACTGGGGCAGCAACACTTTCTATTCGGCCAAGTTTGATGACCAGTTTGAGCATACAGTCAAGACCTATACCGCGCTGCAGGCCGAAAACAGGGTGGGACGCGTGCATATCCACCCCAGCGCATGGTGGAACCATAATGAGGACCGTTTTGAACTTATTCGCGGCAGTGAGGATGCGGTAAAGTTCAACTACCACCGCTCTGATGTGGCCGGCGTGGGCTTTAACAGCTGGTTTGACTGGACGCTGGGCCGCACTGCCATAGGTGCCGAACTCAAGAACGAGAATCTGGTGAGCGGCAACCTGGGTGAGCCTCTGACCGAGCCTAAACATATCAAGGGTACTGAGCGTGACTACACTCTGGGCCTGAACCGCACCAACATAAGTTTCATTCTTGAGCACAACATAAACCTTAAATGGTTCTCAATGAGTGCCGGAGTGGTTGGCGTGCGCAACTCATGGAACGGTATGGACATGCGTTTCTATCCCGGCGTGGACATGAGCGTAAAACTGGGTGACAGACTCAAGCTCTTTACCACCTACAACACATCGCTGCGTCTGCCGTCGGTTACCGAACTCTACTACAGCGTGGGTGGATATCAGGCCGACAAGCACCTCAAACCTGAGGAATTGAAAGCCGTTGACCTGGGTCTGAAGTATGCCGATTACCGCGGCGTTCAGGCATCGGCCTCGGTCTATTATAACCGCTGCAGCAATATGATTGACTGGATCATGGACCTGACACAGCCCGAGAACCTGCGTCATTGGGAATCGGTCAACTTTACCGAGGTGAATTCTCTGGGTGCCGAACTGACTGCAAACGTCAGCCTTGAGACCCTGCTGCCCGGTCAGAGCCTGCTCAAGTCTGTTGACTTTGCATACAACTACATAAATCAGGAGAAGGTTGATGTTCCAAATATCCAGAGCCGTACCACCCTTGAATATCTCAAACACAAGGCGGTGGCCGGTATCCGTTTCAACCTGCCCCTGAATCTGGAACTCGCCGTTACGGGCCGATACCAGGACCGCGCCGGAACGTTTACCGATACAGACGGCCAGGTACGTGATTATGAGCCATATAGCGTGATTGATGCAAGGCTGGATTGGAACAAGGGACGCTACAGAGTATACCTGGAGGGCAATAATCTGACCAACAGAAAATACTTTGATTACGGCAGCGTTCCGCAGCCCGGATTGTGGATAATTGGCGGATTGAGTATCGATCTTTTTTAGTAATTTTGCGGCCGTTAAAAGGAAAGAACACACAATACCTGTATGCAAAAGATAATAATACTTGATTTCGGTTCACAGACCACCCAACTTATCGGACGCAGAGTCAGAGAGATGGATACCTTCTGCGAGATCCTGCCTTACAACAAATTCCCACAGAATGACCCCGACGTAATAGGCGTGATTCTGAGCGGTTCACCCCTCTCAGTTTATGCCGATGACGCTTTCCGTCCCGACCTTTCGGGTATCATAGGAAAGTATCCCGTGCTGGGTATATGCTACGGAGCACAGTTGCTCAGTTATACCTACGGCGGCAGGGTGGAGCAGGCCGGTACCCGTGAGTACGGTCACGCATCACTGGGTTTCATCGATGACCAGTGCCCTCTGTTCAAGGGTTTCACCAAGAACTCACAGGTATGGATGAGTCACGGAGACTCAATCACTGCAATTCCTGCAGGATACCATGTGACAGCATCTACAGACAGCGTCAAGTACGCTGCATTCGAGTGCTCCGAGAAACGCGCATGGGGCGTTCAGTTCCATCCCGAGGTGGTTCATTCGCTGCAGGGCAAGCAACT
>JAZMZT010000072.1:0-4185 GCA_045586125.1 Bacteroidaceae bacterium
GCCTCAAAGGTAGCCAACATGTTCCTGCTTGGAGCGTTCATGAAGATCCGCCCCATCCTGGATGTGGAGTACGTTATGGAAGGTATCAAGCACTCCGTATCAGAGCGTAACTGGAAGTACCTGCCGCTAAACGAAAAAGCGATAAAAGCAGGTATGGAACTTGTAAAATAAAAAAAGGCGTCCGTCGGGACGCCTTTTTTATTTTGCTGCATCTTTATTTCTTATCTCCACTCGTTTTATCTTACCGCTTATTGTCTTTGGCAATTCATCTACGAATTCCACTACGCGGGGGTATTTGTAGGGAGCGGAAACTTTCTTGACGTGGTTCTGGATATCTTTGATGAGGGCTTCCTTATCGGGCATATCCTTATACTCCTTGGCCAGGATGATGGTTGCCTTGACCACCTGACCGCGAACCTCATCGGGCACGCCTGTTACGGCGCACTCCACAACTGCGGGGTGAGTCATAAGGGCGCTCTCAACCTCGAACGGTCCTATGCGGTAACCCGAGCTCTTGATAACGTCATCGGTACGGCCCACAAACCAGTAGTAGCCGTCACCGTCACGCCAAGCCACGTCACCGGTATGATAGATGCCGTTGTTATGTACGGTCTTGGTAAGTTCAGGGTTGTGGTAGTACTCCTCAAACAGACCCAGCGGCAGACGCTTATCGGTATGCAGTATGATCTCACCGCTCTCACCGTCCTCGGCCGAACGTCCGTCATTGGTCAGGAGGTCCATATCATATGCAGGATTGGGCACGCCCAGTGAACCGGGTTTGGGAGTCATCCAGGGGAATGTGCCGATGGTCATTGCGGTCTCGGTCTGGCCGAATCCCTCGTGGATATCCAGTCCGGTATGCTCTTTCCAGAACTCAAATACGCTGGGGTTAAGCGGCTCACCTGCAGTGGTACAGTACTTGAGGGCGCTCAGGTCATACTGGTTCAGATCCTCACGAATCAGATAACGGTAGATGGTGGGAGGAGCGCAGAATGACGTAACCTTGTACTTGGCCATGGCCTCCAGGATGTTGGCGGGAGTGAACTTCTCATGGTCATATACGAATACTGCAGCACCTGAGAGCCACTGTCCGTAGAGTTTGCCCCATACGGCCTTACCCCAGCCGGTATCGGCCACGGTAAGATGCAGGCTCTGCTCGTTTACGTTGTGCCAGTACTTGGCGGTCACGATATGTCCCAGAGGATAGAGGAAATTGTGAGCCACCATCTTGGGGTTGCCGCTTGAACCTGATGTAAAGTACAGCAGAGATATATCGTGGTTGTCATTCACATATTCGGGGCGCACAAACGGAGCGGCATTCTTCATACCCTCGTCCATGCTGTGCCAGTTACCCTCGCAGTAAGAGCCGGTTGCCACCAGCACCTTGACTGAAGGCGCATCCTTGAGGCAGTCGTTCACATGCTGTATCATGATTGGCTCATCGGCCGATACAATCATCTTGATATGGGCCGAATTGGCACGGTAGATGAGGTCCTTGGGAGTAAGCAGGTGAGTGGCGGGAATTGCCACGGCACCCAGCTTGTGCAGGGCCACGATTGAGAACCAGAACTCGGCACGGCGCTTGAGCATCATCATCACGCAGTCGCCGCGGCCAATGCCCAGTGACTGGTAGAACGATGCCACCTGGTCACTCTTGCGCTTGATATCGGCAAAAGTGTAACGTGTCTCGGCACCCTCGTCGTTGGTCCAGAGCAGGGCCAGTTTGTCCGGATTGGTACGGGCCCACTCATCGACCACATCATAGCCGAAATTGAAGTTGTCAGGTACTATTATCTCAAAATTCTTCTGGAAATCCTCCAGTGAATCAAACTCAACTTTCTTAAGGTATTTCTCTAACATTGTAAGGCTTAGAATATGATGGCAAGGAACCTTGCGGGCTCGCCGTTAAGTGCCCTCATTCCGTGGGGCTGTGTTGAATCAAAGTATATGCTGTCACCGGGCTCCAGTACCAGTTCCTTTCCGCCGATGCTCAGCAGCAGAGTGCCTTTGAGCACCAGGTTGAACTCCTGTCCATCATGTGAATTAAGATGCATGTGCTCCTCCATCTTGGGATCTACCGTCACGATGAACGGAGATGCCTTGGCATGCTTGAATCCCATGGCCAGGGCCTGATACTTGTATGCTTTCTGACGCTCTATTACAGGACCTTTACCCTTGCGTACCAGCCAGTAACTGCTCATGTTGGGGGCGTCGCCCGAGAACAGTTCCAGGGGCTCCACGCCAAGCACATTGGCTGCATTGCACAAAAAGTTCATCGGAATGTCCGATTCGCCCGACTCATATCGCTCCAACTCCTCAGGGGTGATGCCGCACTTATCGGCAACCTCCTGAACGGTCATTTCCAGGTCTTCGCGGAGTCCGCGCAGACGCATGGCCATCTGTTTGATCTGTTCGTTGATTTCCATCTCAGATAACTTCTATTCCCTGTTCGGCGCAAAGCTTAAGACTAAGTTCACGCAACTTGAATTTCTGAATCTTGCCGCTTCCTGTAAGAGGATACTCCTTTACAAAGAAAACGTACTTGGGTATCTTGTAGCGGGCAATCTTGCCGCGGCACCAGTCACGTACCTCCTCCTCGGTCAGTTTGGCACCCTCATCCAGGATGATGAACGCACCCACCTCCTCGCCGTATTTCTTGGAGGGAACGCCGGCCACCTGAACGTCACGTACACCGGGCAGATGATAGAGGAACTCCTCAATCTCACGCGGGTAGATGTTCTCACCGCCACGGATAATCATATCCTTGATACGGCCTGTAATGCGGTAGTTGCCGTTCTCATCCATCACACCCAGGTCTCCTGAGTGCAGGTATCCGTTCTCGTCAATAACCTCGGCTGTAGCCTCGGGGTTCTTGTAGTAACCCTTCATCACGTTGAATCCCTTGCAGCACATCTCACCCTGAACGCCAACCGGAACCTCCTTGTTGGTCTCAGGATCCAGCACCTTTACGTCCACGAACTCATAGTCGCGGCCCACGGTGGTGTAACGTACCTCATCGGGATCGTCTATGCGGGTCTGGCTCATACCAGGTGAAGACTCGGTCAGGCCGTATACGCTTGTAACATGCAGATACATCTTCTCCTCAACCTTGCGCATCAGTTCTATCGGGCAGAGAGAACCTGCCATGATCCCCGTACGCAGGCATGAGAGGTCAAACATATCAAACATGGGGTGGTTCAATTCGGCAATAAACATGGTGGGCACGCCGTAGAGTGCGGTGCAGCGCTCCTTGTGGACCGATGCCAGCGTAACCAGCGGGTCAAAACGCTCCACAACAACCTCGGTACAACCGTGGGTAAGGCAGTTCATTGTAGCCAGAACCACACCGAAGCAGTGGAACAGAGGCACGCATACGCACAGTTTGTCATCCTGGGTGAACTTCATGTGCTCACCGGTCAGAAATCCGTCATTGGCTATGTTGTAGTGGGTCAGCATGACTCCCTTGGGGAATCCTGTGGTACCCGATGTATACTGCATATTGACAACGTCGTGGCAGCTTACTGACTTGCGCAGACGCTGGAACTCGTCATCATCGGTATTCTCACCCAGAAGCAGTATCTCGGCGGTGTTGTAAATGCCGCGGTATTTCTCCTGGCCTATGTAAACCACGTTCTTGAGTTTGGGGAAACGCTTGCTCTCCAGATGTCCGCGCTGGCATTCGCGCAATTCGGGCAGCATGGTGTAAGCCATATCCACGTAGTTGCTCTCCCATGTGCCGTCGGTAAGGCAAAGGGTGTGCATATCGGAGTCCTGGCACAGGTACTCCAACTCGTTCTGCTTGTAGTTGGTGTTTACCGTAATACAAACGGCGCCTATCTTGGCGCAGGCATAGAGGAATGTAAGCCAGTCGGGCACGTTCTGGGCCCACAGACCTACGTGGGTTCCCTTGGTTACGCCTATGGCAATGAGACCGCGTGCCATGTCATCGACCCTCTCGTTGAACTGTTTCCAGGTAAAACGGAGGTCGCGGTCAGAGTAGACAATGTATTCTTTGTCCGGGGACACCTGAGCCCAATGCTCAAGCCAATCGCCCAGAGTTCTTTCTGATAACTGATACATATAAGGTTAGATTGGAGTGTAAATAACGGCAAGAATGCGGGCCTTCTGACCGTTGTAGCCATGAACGTGATGCTTTACTATAGAATCGTAATAGATGCTGTCACC
>JAZMZT010000073.1:0-1854 GCA_045586125.1 Bacteroidaceae bacterium
GGGTCGATGTGTTGCCGATCTCAAATCCTAATTGACGGAAGTTGGTAAGGGCGTAGTTGGTAAGATCCCACAAATGAGCAATGCGCTCGGGCTCGTTCTTCATTATCTGCAGGGCGGCACGTGCGGCTGCGGTTGCGGCCGGAGTGTTGCTGGCACTGAAAATGTATGAGCGTGAGTGGTGACGTACCCAGTTGATTATGGAGGCATCGGCCGCGATGAAACCGCCAATGGCAGCCAGCGACTTGCTGAATGTACCCATTATGATATCCACCTGGTCGGTAAGGCCAAAATGGTTGCAGACACCGCGTCCATGATCACCCATAACGCCCAGTCCGTGAGCCTCGTCCACCATGACGGCGCAGTTGTATTTGTCCTTGAGTGCTACGATTCCGGGCAGGTCGGCCAGATCACCCTCCATGCTGAACACACCGTCCACCACTACCAGTTTGAGTGAATCGGGCTCACAGCGCTGCAGGGTCTTCTCAAGCGATGCCATGTCGTTATGCTTGAACTTGAGCGGCTTGGCAAATGAGAGGCGTCGGCCGTCCACGATTGATGCATGATCCAGATCATCACAAATGACATAATCATCACGGCCCATCAGACAGGAAATGGTGCCCAGGTTGGTCTGGAATCCGGTGCTGAATATCATGGAATCCTCCTTTCCCACGAACTCGGCAAGTTCGGCCTCAAAATCCTTGTGCAGGTCAAGTGTACCGTTCAGGTAACGTGAGCCGGCGCATCCTGTACCGTATTTCTTTGCAGCCTCAACTGCAGCCTCAATTACTTTTGGATGATTGGTCAGTCCCAGATAAGAGTTGGAACCGAACATCAGGACCTTGCGTCCCTCCATGATAACCTCCGTATCCTGCTGGCTTGAGATACACCTGTGATACGGATATATGCCCTGTGCCTTACCCTCCTGCGGGAGAGTATACTGTGCACATCTTTCGCTAAGTTTGCTCATAACGGCGCAAAATTAGTCATTTTGCCGATTGCTGCAATCTTTTTCGCTATCTTCGCACCGCTATTTATAATTATGCTGAATTCATGAATCCCAAGAGGAAAATAGTGTTTGTTTACAACCCGACATCGGGAACAATCAGGCTCATACCTGTCATTCCGATTATAGAGCGTTTTGTAAACCGCGACCTCTATGATTTCAGCATAGTCTCCACGCAGTATCGCGGACACGCCACCGAAATTGCCTGCCAATATGCCGCCCAGAACTACGATGCTGTCATAGCTGTAGGAGGCGACGGAACCGTCAACGAAGTTGGCCGCGGACTTATAGGAACCAACACCGCATTGGGCATAATCCCCTGCGGTTCGGGCAATGGTCTGGCACGCCATCTGGGAATCCCGATGGACCCCTTCAAGGCAGTAAAATGGCTTGACAAATCTATCTTCTCGGAAATAGATTACGGAATGATTGGTGACCACCCGTTTTTCTGCACCTGCGGAGTCGGGTTCGATGCCAAAGTAACCGATACATTCTCAAAAGCAGGAACGCGCGGAGTGCTCACCTACATGGAGAGCATTCTCAGGGAGATTGCCACCTACAAGGATAAGACCTACAAGCTCTCATTTGATAACTCGAGCGAGACATTTGACTGTTTCATAGTAACCTGTGCCAATGCTGACCAGTGGGGCAACAATGCCTTCATAGCACCCACAGCATCCATGCAGGACGGTCTGATGGACGTAGTCGTGATACATCCGTTCACGCCTCTGGACGCTCCGCTCATGGCCTTCCAACTGTTCAACAGAATGATTGACCGCAACCCCAAGGTAACAGTGCGCAAGTGTTCCCAAATGACCATAACGCGTGACTCGGACGGACCGGTCCACTAC
>JAZMZT010000074.1:0-3325 GCA_045586125.1 Bacteroidaceae bacterium
CATTGAGATGGGCAGCCGTGCCGGTCTTATTGCCCCCGATGAGACCACGTTCAGCTGGCTGCACGGGCGCGAGTATGCGTCCAAGGGTGCCGATTGGGACCGTGCGGTAGCCACTTGGCGCGAGCTGCGCACTGATGATGACGCCCGTTTTGACCGCGAGGTAACATTCTATGCCGATGACATTGCACCGCGCATTACCTACGGGACCAATCCCGGTGCGGGAATCGCAATTGACGGCACCGTTCCTGTATATGAAGGATTGTCTGAAGCGGAGCGTGAGCAGTTAAAGGTCCAGCTGGATTACATGCAGTTCAAGCCCGGGCAGAAACTGGAGGGTACACCCGTTGACTGGTGTTTCCTGGGTGCCTGCACCAACGGCCGCATAGAGGATTTCCGCGCCTTTGCAAGCGTGGTTCAGGGACGCCGCAAGGCTCCAGGAGTAACCGCCTGGCTGGTACCCGGATCATGGGCTGTGCGCCGTCAGATAATAGAGGAGGGTATAGACAAGATACTTGAGGATGCAGGTTTTGAGCTGCGTCTGCCGTCATGCTCGGCCTGCCTGGCCATGAACCCCGATAAGGTTCCGGCAGGAAAGTTGTGCATATCGACCTCAAACAGAAACTTTGTGGGCCGACAGGGACCCGGCTCCAGAACCGTTCTGGCCAGCCCTCTCACTGTGGCCGCCAGCGCCGTGACAGGTGTTATTACTGACCCCCGTAAACTCTTGTGACTATGGAAAGGAAAATGAGCATAGTGGAATCAACCTGCATTCCAATCAATATAGACAACTGTAACACGGACCTGATAATCCCGGCCCGATACATGGCCGCCACCACCCGTGACCTGAGTTACTTTGGCGATGCGTTCATGCATGATTTGCGTTACGGAGCCGATGGCAATCCCAAGGCGGATTTTGTCCTGAACCGCCCCGAATACAGCGAGCGCCCCCACAAGGGTTGCCACGAGATAGTGGTGGCCGGCACCAACTGGGGATCGGGCTCCAGCCGAGAACATGCCGCATGGGCAATTGCGGGATACGGCATCAGGGTGGTCATATCGGACCGTTTTGCCGATATACACCGCGGCAACCTTTTGAACTGCTTTGTGTTGCCGGTTACCGTTAGCACCAAGTTCCGTGACGAGCTGCTTTCAAGTATAAAGAAGGATGCCGGTACCGTTGTAAGGGTGGATCTGGAGAGTCAGACCGTAACCAGTCTTGCTACGGGACACAGTGAGAAGTTTGAGATTGACGCCTATAAGAAGCACTGCCTTCTGAACGGCTTTGACGATATTGATTACCTGCTAAGCCGTAAGGCCGATATCGAGGCGTATGAGGGCCGTGCCGTTCGCGGACGCTACATAGAGATTCTGGATACCACGCTGCGTGACGGCGAGCAGACATCGGGCGTGAGTTTCTCCAATCAGGAGAAGCTGAGCATTGTGCAGTCTTTGCTGTCGGACCTGAACGTGGACCGTGTGGAGATTGCATCGGCCATGGTATCGGACCGCGAGCAGGATTGCGTGAAGGGTATTGCCGATTGGGCTCAGCGCAACGGTCTGCTGGGCCGCGTCGAGGTGCTGGGATTTGTTGACCAGAACCGCTCGGCCGACTGGATTCTGGGTGCCGGATGCCGCGTGATGAACCTGCTCTGCAAGGGCAGTCTCAAGCACGTGACCGCACAGTTGGGCAAGACGGCCGATGAGCATATCCGCGATATCCGCAGCACCGTTGAGTACGCAGTGAGCCGCGGCATGGAGGTGAACGTCTATCTTGAGGACTGGAGCAACGGCATGAAACGCTCTCCCAAGTATGTGTTTGACCTGATGGATGCCCTCAAGGGGATGCCTGTAAAGCGCGTGATGCTGCCCGATACATTGGGCATTCTGAATCCTGACACTACTCTGGAGTACTGCCGCCGTATGGTGGAGCGTTACCCTGCTATCCATTTTGATTTCCACGCACATAATGACTATGACCTGGCTGTGGCCAATGTCTATGCGGCTGTTAAGGCTGGCGTGAAGGGCCTGCATGTGACTGTGAACGGACTGGGCGAGAGGGCCGGAAATGCGCCGCTGGGCAGTGTGCTGGCCGTACTCAAGGACCAGATCGGCGTTGAGACGGGGCTTAATGAGAACCGCCTGTTCAAGGTTAGCCGTAAGGTTGAGATGGACAGCGGTATCCATATTCCGCACAACATGCCGGTTGTGGGTGAATTCGTGTTCACCCAGTGCGCAGGCGTTCATGCTGACGGTGACCGCAAGGATAACCTTTACTATAATGCACTGCTGCCTGAGCGTTTTGGCCGCGTTCGTGAGTATGCTCTGGGTAAGAACAGCGGCAAGGCCAATATCCAGATGAACCTTATGGCAATGGGTATTGAACTGGATGAGGAGTCCATGCGCAAGGTTACCGACCGCATTATTGAACTGGGTGTAAAGAAGGAGCAGGTTACTCAGGATGACCTTCCGTACATTGTTCATGATGTCCTGCACCACGAACAGGAGGAGCAGCGCATCCGTGTGCTGAACTATTCGCTCAGCCTTACCCAGGGATTGCGTCCGCAGGCAACCGTAAAGATTGAGATTGACGGACAGCCCTATCAGGAGGCTGCCACCGGTGACGGTCAGTATGATGCATTTGTGCGTGCGCTGCGCAAGATATATGCCGGTCTGGACAAACCGTTCCCAGTGCTGACCAACTATACCGTGTCAATCCCGCCCGGCGGCCGCACCGATGCCTTTGTACAGACCATTATCACATGGAACTTTAAAGGCACCGAATTCAAGACCCGCGGACTGGATGCCGACCAGACCGAGGCCGCAATCAAGGCAACCGTTAAGATGATGAACAAAATTGAGACAATGATATGAAACTTAAGATAGCTGTTTTGGCCGGCGATGGTATCGGCCCCGAGATAATGGAGCAGGGTGTGGCGGTTGTAAATGCCGTGGCCCGCAAGTTCGGACATGAGATAGAGTACCGCGAGGCTATTTGCGGTGCCGATGCCATTGACAAGGTGGGGGATCCCTTCCCGGAGGAGACTTTCCGCACCTGCATGGATTGTGATGCCGTGCTGTTTGCCGCCGTGGGTGATCCCAAATATGACAATGACCCCACATCAAAAGTGCGTCCCGAGCAGGGTCTTCTGGCTATGCGCAAGAAACTGGGACTCTTTGCAAACATCCGCCCCATAGAAACTTTTGGCTGCCTGGTGCACAAGTCGCCCCTCAAGGATGAGATAGTGAGCGGTGCCGATTTCATCTGCATCCGCGAGCTTACCGGCGGTATGTATTTCGGCCCCAAGAAAGAGGGTGCCGATGAGGC
>JAZMZT010000075.1:0-4267 GCA_045586125.1 Bacteroidaceae bacterium
GGGGAATCCTTATCAACGTAGGCATCTACGCCATATCGTTCAAGATATTCCATACCTATCACGGCGTGGTACGTTACTCAACGTTCCATGACCTGGCCAATATCACATCGGCCACCTTATCGGCCGCAATCGTATCTTACGGTGTAAGCAAGTTGCTGCGCATACTGGAGGTGACAGCGGTCATGATGCCCAATTTCTACGGCGAGTTCATCATTGTTGTGGCGGTGACCATGTGCATGTTCATTGTGCGCGTGATAGTAAAGTTCATGTTTGAACTCTCCAGAACCGATACCCGCACCACCAACATATTCATTTACGGTGTGCTTGAGGGCGGTGTCAGCCTGGCCAAGAGTATATTCAACCAGGACGTAAAGAAATACACACTGAAGGGATTCATAAGCCCCAACGGTGATTTTGTGGGCCAGCGACTGCTGGGTGTGCGCGTGTACCCCGAAAACGCCAACCTGGTAAACATAATGCGCGAGGATGAGATCCACGCCGTGATGATCAGCCCTCTGCAGACCGACCATTTCCGCGAGAATCAGGCCATAATAAGCGCCCTGACCGATGCCGGCATCAAGATAATGGTCATGAACCAGGCCGAGGAGTGGGACGGCAAGTCGCCCCTGAGCCACGAGCGCATGCGTGACATTGAGATTGAGGACCTGCTGCCGCGTGACAAGATTGAGGTGGATATGGGCGCCATTGGTCAGAACCTGCGCCGCAAGCGTATCCTTATTACCGGTGCTGCCGGCTCCATAGGCAGCGAGATGGTACGTCAGATTGCCAAGTACAGCCCCGCCGAGATGGTTCTGATTGACCAGGCCGAGACCCCCATGCACGATGTCCGCCTGTACATGGCCGAGCATCACCCAAAAATCAAGTGCTTTACCATTGTGGGCAGCATAACCAACCGCAAGTTCATGGAGATTATCTTTGACAGCCACAGGCCCGATTACGTGCTCCATGCTGCCGCCTACAAACACGTGCCCATGATGGAGGACAACCCCGCCATGGCCGTGCAGAACAATATAGAAGGTACCCGCGTGATTGCCGACCTTGCTGTAAAATACAAGACCGGCAAGTTCGTGATGATTTCCACCGATAAGGCCGTGAACCCCACCAACGTGATGGGCTGCTCCAAGCGAATCTGCGAGATTTACTGCCAGTCACTGAACCAGGCCATTGTGGACGGCAAGGTAGAGGGCGTGACACAGTTTGTGACCACACGCTTTGGTAACGTGCTGGGATCAAACGGCAGCGTAATTCCTATCTTCCGCGAGCAGATAAAGAACGGCGGTCCCATAACGGTAACTGACCCGGAGATGGTGCGTTTCTTTATGCTTATCCCTGAGGCCTGTAAGCTGGTGCTTGAGGCCGGAACCATGGGCAAGGGCGGCGAGATTTACGTATTTGATATGGGTAAGCCCGTTAAGATTGTAAATCTGGCCAAGCGTATGATTAAACTTAGCGGTGCCAAGAACATAGACATTGTGTTTACCGGCTTGCGTGACGGCGAGAAACTGTATGAGGAGGTGCTTGCATCGAGCGAGAACACCCTGCCTACAGACCATCCCAAGATCATGATTGCCAAGGTTCGCGAGTATGATTATGCTGTGGCTGTGGAGAATGAGGAGCGCCTGCTTAAGCAGTCATATACCTTTGATGACATGGAGATTGTTAGGATAATGAAGGAGATTGTGCCGGAGTTTAAGAGTAACAACTCAAAATACGAGGTTCTGGATAAATGAAACGTTCAATAATCATAACCGGCGGAGCAGGCTTTATAGGTAGCCATGTGGTCCGCCTTTTTGTCAATAAGTATCCTGATTATAAGGTGATAAATCTTGACGAATTGACCTATGCCGGCAATCTTGATAACCTGAAGGATATTGAGAATAAGTCCAACTATAAGTTTGTCAAGATGGATATCTGTGATTTTGAGGGTGTGCTCAAGCTGATGCAGGATGAGAATGTGGATGGAATCATTCACTTGGCAGCCGAGAGTCATGTGGACCGCTCTATCAAGGATCCGTTTACCTTTGCCCAGACTAATGTAATGGGTACTCTCAGTCTGCTGCAGGCTGCCAAGATTTATTGGGATGGTAACTGGGAAGGTAAGAGATTTTATCATATATCTACCGATGAGGTTTACGGCGCTCTGGAGATGACAAATCCGGAGGGTATTAAGCCTCCATTTACTACCAAGGCAAGCTCCGGTGAACATCATCTGGCTTATGGTTCCAAGTTCTTTACTGAGGATCTTAAGTATCAGCCGCACAGTCCGTACAGTGCATCCAAGGCAAGTTCCGACCACTTTGTACGTGCGTTCCACGATACCTACGGAATGCCTACAATCGTGACCAACTGCTCAAACAACTACGGACCTTATCAGTTCCCCGAGAAACTGATTCCACTGTTCATTAACAATATCCGTCACCGCAAGCCGCTGCCCGTTTACGGCAAGGGCGAGAACGTGCGTGACTGGCTGTTTGTTGAGGATCACGCCCGCGCAATAGATTTGATTTTTCATCAGGGAAAGGTTGCCGAGACCTACAACATAGGCGGCTTTAACGAGTGGAAAAATATTGACATTATTAAGGTCCTTATCAATACCGTTGACCGCCTGCTTGGACGCCCTGAGGGAGCTGATATGGACCTGATAACATACGTGACTGACCGCGCCGGTCATGACCTTCGTTACGCTATCGACTCAACCAAGCTGCAGCGTGAACTGGGGTGGGAGCCGAGCCTCCAGTTTGAGGAGGGCATAGAGCGCACCGTACGCTGGTATCTGGACCACCAGGAGTGGGTGGACAACGTAACCAGCGGCGAGTATCAGAAGTATTACGACTCCATGTACAAGAACCGCTGATGGATGATTGCCGATGGTATGCCCTGCGTGCGTTCCGAAACATGACGCAACCCCTGATGCGTGAAGTTCAGGAGGCAGGCCATCACGTCTTTTATGCAGACTGTCTGTCAAATATCTTCTTTATCAAATGCCCCATTGACTGGCTCAAAGAGTTTAAGCACAGTCACTTAAGTGATTTCATGATCTACTCTGATACCACAAAGAAAGAACCTGCACCTATACGTGACCAGGATATGGAAAACTTTATTCTGATCACTTCTGTTCAATACGAGCATCCTGCTCTTGAAATACTTGAACCTGATGTCAAATACACTTTGGGTGAGAAGGTTCGTGTAACCGAGGGTGTCTACAAAGGCGCTATAGGTACTGTAAAGCGTATTCGCAAAGACCGCAAACTGTTGGTATCAATACCGGGAGTAGCGGTAGTGGCCATAAGCCATATCCCATTGAATTATCTGGAAAAAGTCTGAAATATTATGAAAGGAATTGTTTTGGCCGGAGGCTCCGGCACCAGATTGTATCCCATAACCAAGGGCGTGAGCAAGCAGATGCTGCCCATTTATGACAAGCCCATGGTTTATTATCCCATCAGCGTCCTTATGCTGGCCGGGATTCGTGACATACTGATTATTTCCACCCCGTATGACCTGCCGGGATTCAAACGCCTGCTGGGTGACGGATCAGATTACGGCGTACACTTTGAGTATGCCGAGCAGCCCAGCCCCGACGGTCTGGCACAGGCCTTCATCATAGGCCGTGAATTCATTGGCGATGACTGCGCTTGTCTGGTTCTGGGCGATAACATATTCTACGGCAACGGTCTGACCAAACTGCTCAAGGAGGCTGTCCGCACAGCAGAGGAGGATAAAAAGGCAACCGTATTCGGTTACTGGGTGAGTGACCCCGAGCGCTACGGCGTGGCGGAGTTTGACAAGGACGGCAACTGCCTGAGCATTGAGGAGAAGCCCTCCAAGCCCAAGAGCAACTACGCTGTGGTGGGACTCTATTTCTATCCCAACAAGGTTGTGGATGTGGCTGCGCATATCAAGCCCAGCGCCCGTGGCGAGTTGGAGATTACCACAGTGAACCAGGAGTTCCTGAAGGACGGTGAACTCAAGGTTCAGACCCTGAGCCGAGGTTTTGCCTGGCTGGATACCGGTACGCATGACTCACTGAGTGAGGCCAGTACATTTGTCGAGGTGATAGAGAAACGAACCGGACTCAAGGTGGCCTGCCTGGAGGGAATAGCATACAGCCGCGGTTGGATTACCGAGGAGCGTATGCGTGAACTTGCCCAGCCCATGCTCAAGAACCAGTACGGTCAGTACCTGCTCAAGGTCATAGACGACCAGAAGAATATGCTGTAATCTGACGGTTCAGTTCAAACAATTC
>JAZMZT010000076.1:0-46987 GCA_045586125.1 Bacteroidaceae bacterium
ACTATGTCCACAAGAGCCTGCATGGTCTCCTCAAGGGGAGTTTCGGGGTCGTAGCGGTGTGAGTAGAACAGGTCCACATAGTCCAGACGCATGCGCTTGAGACTCTGGTCCAGACTGCTCATAAGATACTTTCTGGAACCCCATTCGCCGTATGGGCCGGGCCACATGTCATAACCCGCCTTTGTGGTGATAAACAGTTCATCACGGTAGGGACGGAAAGAAAGATCCATCATGCGGCCCAGATTCTCCTCGGCAGTGCCGTATTCGGGACCGTAGTTGTTAGCCAGATCAAAGCAGGTTATTCCGTTGTCAAAAGCACATCGGGCAGTGGCATGAGCCTTGTCAAAGTCATCCACACTGCCAAAATTGTGCCAGAATCCCAAAGACACTGCGGGCAGTTTCACCCCGCTGCGTCCGCATCGGATATACGGCATACGCCCGTCATAACGGGTATCGGCCGCTTTATAATCAAGCTCTTCAGACATTACTTGACAACAATGGGTTTGTACTGGGGAACAAGCAGTTTCATTATTGTCCATCCTATCAGATAGGCTACGGCGCAAATGCAGAATACAATCATGTAACCTGCCTCCTTGCCCTCAAAGCCCAGGAATGAGAATGCCGATCCCAGTGCGGCGCTCTTGGTAAAGAGCATACCTGCACCCTTGTTGATCATGAACGATGCCAGACCACCCATGGTGGTACCCACACCTGTGATTGTTCCGATGGTTGATTTGGGGAACATGTCACCTATGGTTGAGTAGAGGTTGGCCGACCATGCCTGATGTCCGGCACCTGCCAGACCGATGATGATGGCGGGGAACCATGCGCTGTACTTGCCCAGAGGCTGTGCAAAGAGAGCCAGCAGCGGGAAGAAAGCGAATATGAGCATAGCCTTCATGCGGCCTGAATAGGGTTCCATACCCTTCTTCTCTACAAAGAGCTTGGGCAGGTAACCGCCGCCTATGCTTACCACGGTTACAATCAGATAGAGAACAAAGATAAGCAGAATAGCCTCCTTGGAGTCTGAGCGGTAGCCGTACTGGTCGCTGAAGTAAGCGGGAGCCCAGAACAGGAAGAACCACCACACGCCATCGGTAAAGAACTTACCGCATATGAAAGCCCATGTCTGACGGAATGTAAAGCACTTGAAGAAAGGTATTGACTTCTCCTCCTTGGCAGCAGCCTGGGCAGCCTGTGCGGCAGCCAGTTCGGCTGCGTCATCCTGATGAATATACTCCAACTCGGCCTGGTTCACAAACCTTGACTTCTCAGGTTTCTGATAGAGTCCGAACCAGAAGAACATCCATACAAAGCCCAGTGCACCTATGATGATGAACGCCATCTCCCAGCCCCACTTGGCGGCCAGAAGCGGAATGCAGGCGGGAGCAGCCAGAGCGCCCACCGACGCACCGGCGTTGAATATTGAGGTGGCGAAAGCGCGATCCTTCTTGGGGAAATACTCGGCTGTAACCTTGATGGCTGCCGGGAAGTTTCCTGACTCACCAAGTGCCAGCACCGCACGGCAGAACATGAACATATAAACCGATACGGTCGATATGAGCAGGACTATATCGGCCGAATTCTTTGCAGCCTCCATTGATTCCACACCCACCCATTTGAGTGCGGCCCATCCGCAGGCAGCATGCATGCAGGCGCCCACCGACCAGATGAAAATAGCCCAAAGATAACCTTTACGGGTACCCAGCCTGTCAATAAACTTGCCACTGAAGAGGCAGGCTACCGCATAGAAAATGGAAAAGAAACCCGTTATGCTTCCGTACTGGCTGTCGGTCCAATGGAAATCGGCCGAAATAAAGTCTTTCCAGGTTAATGACAGCACCTGACGGTCCAGGTAATTGACTGTTGTGGCCACAAACAGGAGGGCACACAGCCACCAACGGAAATTTGTCATCCGCTGGGCTTTTGATTCTGAGTTGTTTGACATATGAATTAAAGGTTAGTTATTCGGTGTAATAGACGCGCTTTACGCGGATTGAAACGGTTGATATTATCTCATAAGGAATGGTTCCCAGAATATCCGAAAGGATGTGTACGGGCAGGTTGGGGCCGAATATCTCAACGCTGTCACCTTCCTGGCAGTCAATGTCCGTGACATCGATCATGCATACGTCCATGCAGATGTTGCCCACATAGTAAGCCTTCTGTCCGTTCACAAGGCAGTATGCTTTGCCGTTGCCCAGATGGCGGTCCAGTCCGTCGGCATAACCTATAGGTATGGCGGCTATGCGTGAGTGCTTGGTTATCTTACCCTTGCGGCTGTAGCCCACGGTCTCACCCTTGTCCAGTTCACGTATCTGAAGTATGGTGGTCTTAAGCGTGCATACCGTCTCAAGCGGCTGGTTGTCAATAGGATTGATACCGTACAGACCCAGACCCAGACGGACCATGTCATAATGTACGTCAGGGAAGCGCTCAATTGCGGCGGAGTTGCAGATATGCCGCAGGATATGGTGCTTGAACGCAGCCTGCAGTTCATCGGCAGCCTTATTGAAACGCTCTATCTGAAGTTTGGTGAAATCATCAAAATCGGGACTGTCACTGCCCACAAAGTGTGAGAATACCGAGCACGGAATGACCGCGGTCTGTCTCTGCAGGCGGTGAACCAGTTCAGGCATATCCTCCGGAGCGAATCCCAGGCGGTGCATGCCGGTATCTATCTTAATATGTATGGGGAAATTGGTGACACCGTTGTGCTCGGCGGCACGGATAATCATATCCAGCAGATGGAAACTGTACACCTCGGGCTCCAGTTTGTAGTCAAACAGCGTACCGAACGATGTCCGCTCCGGGTTCATCACCATAATGCTGGTAGTGATTCCAGCCTTGCGCAGTTCGGCACCCTCATCGGCCACAGCCACAGCCAGATAATCCACCTGACGGTCCTGCAGGGTCTTGGCCACCTCTATGGCGCCTGATCCGTAGGCCGATGCCTTTACCATGCATATGATTCCGGTCTCAATCCTGAGCATACCGCGGTAGCGGTCCAGATTGTCGGCCAGAGCCTGAAGATTTACCTCAAGGATAGTCTCGTGGACCTTCAGTTCCAGACGTTCCGATATCCGGTCAAACTCATACGGACGGGCGCCCTTTATAAGGATCATCTCATTGTGGAACATCTTCATCAGATCTGACTTCAGGAAATCGTCAGTGGTCTTGAAGAAATACTTCTCCGGAACGTCAAAACGCTTCTTCTCAGATGAGATGTCATCACCTATTCCTATAAGTTTGGTTATGCCGCGGCTCTCTACCAACTGTGCCACCCTGCGGTACAGTTCATGCACTGACCAGCCCGACTGCAGTATATCCGACAGAATCAGAGTGCGGCTGCGGGACTTGTCATCCTGACGGCGCGCCATGAAATCCAGCGCAATACCCAGTGAAGATATATCGGAGTTGTAACTGTCATTGATCACAATGCATCCCTGGTTGCCGTCCTTAACCTCAAGTCTCATGGCAAGAGGTTCCAGAGTTGCCATACGCTCGGTAATCTTCTCGGGCGGCACCATCAGATAGATGCAGACTGCCAGGCAGTGCAGGGCATCCTCAATGGATGCGTCGTCAATGAACGGTATGGTGAACTTGTTCTCCAGTCCTATGTAACGGTAGGTTATCTCGGTCGATGCCTCACCCTTTACGACCGATGATATATACAGCGGCTTGTCCTGGTTCTTGCGTGACCATGCTATCTCACGGGCGGTTATGATGGATTTGTCAACGCAACTCTGGATAAGGTCGTTGTCACAGTTGTATATCACCACATCGCAGTCCTGGAACAGACGCAGTTTCTCGATGCACTTGTCCTGCAGTGACTGGAAGTTCTCCTGATGGGCCAGTCCTATGTTGGAGAGCACGCCGATGGTAGGCTTGATGATCTTCCACAACTGGCGCATTTCATCCTTCTTGGATATACCGGCCTCGAATATACCTATCTCGGACTGCTTGTTGAGCAGCCATACCGACAACGGGACACCTATCTGTGAATTGTAACTCTTGGGTGAACGCGTAACCGCATAATCAGGCTCCAGCAACTGATAGAGCCACTCCTTGATCATGGTCTTGCCGTTACTTCCGGTGACACCTATCACAGGGATGTCAAAACTCTTGCGGTGCTCGGCGGCAAGGGTCTGCAGGGCAGCAAGGGTATTCCTAACCAGCAGGAAATTGGACTCCTTGTAGTTGTCCATGTCATCGGGCAGATAACTGACCACAAAATTCCTTACACCGCGGTTGTACAGTTCGCGGATGTAGTTGTGGCCGTCGTTGCGGCGTGTGACAAGTGCAAAGAAAAGGGTTTCGGCGGGGAAACAGAGGGAGCGGCTGTCTGTAAGGAGCCATGATATCCTGGCCGGGCAGAAACCGTGTCTTTCGGCCCCCGTCATAAGGACAATATCATCGATTGAATATGTCATTTTTGCTTAGTAATTTTCCGGTTTGCCAAAGATAATCATTATTTGCGTCACCATATTAAAAAAGACAATATATAGATAAAAAGACTTTATATTCGTACTAATTTGGTACATTTGCCGTTTGAACAACAAAACAGAGAGGATGCAGACAGCCCAGGAGGAACAACCAATAGTCAACCTGCTCAAGAACATTGACTCTCCCGACGATCTTAAGAAACTGAGTCCGGAGCAGTTACCACAGGTTTGCGATGAGCTCAGACAGATGATAATTGACGAGCTTTCGCAAAATCCCGGCCATTTCGGTTCCAGTCTGGGCACTGTCGAGTTGACCGTTGCCCTGCACTATGTCTTCAATACTCCCGATGACCGTATCGTTTGGGATGTAGGACATCAGGCTTACGGTCACAAGATCCTTACCGGCCGGCGTGACAGTTTCTGCACCAACCGCAAACTGGGCGGACTGCGCCCCTTCCCCTCACCCGACGAGAGCCCTTACGACACCTTTACCGCAGGACACGCATCCAACTCCATATCGGCCGCATTGGGTATGGCCGTAGCCGATAAGCGGAACGGCAACTCATCTCGCCGTGTGGTGGCAGTTATAGGCGACGGCGCCATGAGCGGAGGCCTTGCGTTTGAGGGTATCAACAACGCATCCATAACCGACAACGACCTGCTCATAATCCTGAACGACAACAACATGAGTATATCGCAGAGCGTTGGCGGCATGCGCAGTTACCTGACACAGCTTCAGACATCACGCTCATACAACAAGTTCCGATACTACGTGTCAAGGGCATTGGACAAACTGGGACTAATGACCGATCAGCGCCGACGCAACATCATACGACGTAACAACCGCATCAAGATAAAGCTCACCCATCAGAACAACATGTTCGAGGGTATGGATATCCGTTATTTCGGACCCGTGGACGGACACAACGTCCAGAACCTGGTACGTATCCTGAGTAACATCAAGAACATGCACGGCCCCAAACTGCTGCACATAAAGACTGTCAAGGGCAAGGGCTACGAGCCGGCCGAGAAGGACTCGGCCATCTGGCACGCCCCCGGACTCTTTGACAAGGTCACCGGCGAGCGCATAGTACGCAGCGGTACCGGCCAGCCGCCACTGTTCCAGGACGTATTCGGCGAGACTCTGTTGGAACTCATGCGTGAAAATTCAAAGATCATAGGAATAACTCCTGCCATGCCCATAGGCTGCAGCATGGATATTCCCATGAAGGTCTACCCCGACCGCTGCTTTGACGTAGGCATTGCCGAAGGTCATGCCGTAACATTCTCGGGAGGTCTGGCAAAAGAGGGCATGATGCCTTTCTGCAACATCTACTCGTCGTTCATGCAGCGTGCATATGACAATATCATTCATGATGTGGCCATACAGAAACTCAACGTGGTCATCTGTCTGGACCGCGCCGGACTGGTAGGTGAAGACGGCCCCACCCATCACGGAGCCTTTGACCTGGCGTTCCTGCGCCCCATCCCCAACCTGACCATCTCATCGCCGTATGACGAGACCGAGTTGCGCAACCTCATGTACACCGCCCAACTCCCCGACCAGGGACCTTTTATAATCCGATACCCGCGCGGCCGCGGCATCCTGTCTGATTGGCGCAAGCCGTTCAATCCCGTTGTCATCGGCACCGGACGTAAGATAAAGGAGGGCGATGACATTGCCGTACTCTCCATCGGACCCATAGGCAACCTGGCGGAGAACGCCATTGAGACATGGGAGAAGGAAAGCGGAAAGACTGCCGCACTCTATGATATGCGCTTCCTCAAGCCTATTGACACTTCCATACTCAGAGAAGTGGGAAAGAAATACAGCCGTATCATTACCATTGAGAACGGCGCGGTAACCGGAGGATTGGGCACCGCAGTAGTAGAATACATGGCCGATAACGGCTATAATCCTGTTATCAGACGTATGGGACTGCCCGACCGTTTCATCGAGCACGGTTCCACGCCTCAGCTTCTGCATCTCTGTCACATTGATGAAGATGCCATCATCAGCGCACTCAGTGAGCTGACAACAGAACCCGAAAAATCACAGAAATGAAAATTGTAATTGCAGGCGCCGGTAATGTGGGTATACACCTGGCCAAACTTCTGGCCGGTGAGAACCAGGACATAATTCTCATTGACGAAAGCCCCGAGAAACTGGCCCGTCTTGACTCAAGTTTTGACCTGCTTACCATTCAGGAGTCACCCGTATCGCTGCACGGTCTCAAGGAGGCCGGAGCCGGAAGTGCCGACCTGTTTGTGGCTGTCACCCCTGACGAGAGCCGGAACCTTATCTCCTGTCAGTTGGCACACTATCTGGGCGCCAAGAAAACCGTAGCACGAATTGACAACTACGAATACCTGCTTCCCAAGAACAAGGAGTATTTCACAAGCATAGGCGTAGATTCACTCATCTATCCCGAGATGCTGGCCGCCAAGGACATCGTTGACGGAATGAAACTCAGTTGGATACGTCAGTGGTGGGAATTTGCAGGCGGTGCCCTTGTCATGATGGGCATCAAACTGCGTGACAACGCCCAGATTCTCAACAAGCCCCTGGCTGAACTGGGCAAGGAACTGCCCTACCACATAGTTGCCATACTTCGTGAAGGCGAGACCATCATCCCGAGCGGTAACGACACCATGCAGGCAGGTGACCTTGTCTACTTCATGACAATGAAAAAGCACATCCCGCACATCCGCAAGATTGCCGGTAAGGAGGAACTTCCCGATGTACGCGATGTCATCATAATGGGCGGCAGCCGAATAGCCGTCCGCACCGCACAGCTCATGCCCGACTACATGAGCCTCAAGATTATTGAGAGCGACATGGACCGCTGCGAGCGTCTCACTGAACTCTGCGACGACAAGGTAATGATAATAAACGGCGACGGCCGTGACCCCAGCCTGCTCATGAGCGAGGGTATCAAGCATACCGAGGCTTTCGTAGCCCTGACTGACAACTCTGAGACCAACATCCTGGCCTGCCTTGCAGCCAAACGTTTCGGAGTGACCAAGACCATAGCCGAGGTTGAGAACATAGACTACATCAACATGGCCGAGAAACTGGATATCGGCACCGTAATCAACAAGAAGAAGATTGCCGCCAGCCACATCTACCAGATGATGCTTGATGCCGATGTCACCAACGTCAAGTGCCTTACATTCGCCAACGCCGATGTAGCCGAGTTCAACGTCATCGAGGGCGCCAAGATCACCCGCAACCTGATAAAGGACATCTCGTTCCCGCGCGGCGTGACCATCGGCGGACTTATCCGTAACAAGGAGGCAATCATCGTTACCGGTAACACCCAGATACAGCCCGGCGACCATGTAGTGGTATTCTGTCTTGAAGGAATGATTAAGACTATAGAGAAGTATTTCAATTGATACACGTAAAGATCATACACCGCATACTTGGAGTCCTGCTTCTGATTGAATCAGGAATTCTGCTGCTTTGCGCTTTGCTGCCCATATTCTACGGTGAAAACGACATGTTCGGATTCATCATGGCATCACTCATAAGCGCATGCTGCGGCATGACATTCATGATGATAGGCAAGAGCGCCCGCAAGAGAGAGGGAGCCATGACCCGCCGTGACGGTTACATAGTAGTAGCCGTAAGTTGGGTGCTTTTCTCAATCTTCGGTTCACTGCCCTTCTTTATAAGCGGCTACATACCGTCATTCACCGATGCCTTCTTTGAGACCATGTCCGGTTTCACCACCACCGGCGCCACCATCATACAGGATCTGGAGGTGATACCTCACGGACTGCTGTTCTGGCGAAGCCTGACTCAGTGGATAGGCGGTTTGGGTATTGTCTTCTTTACGGTTGCCGTACTTCCTATATTCGGTGTAGGTGAGGTTCAGCTCTTCGCCGCCGAGGCCATCGGCCCCACCCGCAACAAACTCCATCCGCGCATCAGTATAAGCGGCCGATGGATCATGACTGTCTATCTGCTCATCACCGTACTGTGCGCCGTGGCTTTGAGACTGTGCGGCATGGGTGTGTTTGACAGTGTGAACCACGCCCTGACCACCGCTGCCACGGGCGGATTCTCAACCAAGAACGCAAGCATCGCATATTTCAATTCACATTCCATAGAGTATGTGATAACCTTCTTCATGTTCCTTTCCGGTATCAACTACGGACTGCTGTTCTTCCTTGCATTCCGCGGTCAGGTACGCAAACTCCTTGAGGACACACAGTTCAAGTGGTATGTCGTGTTCCTGCTTATGTTCACTGCCATTGTGGGAATAAGCCTGTTTATATCGACCCCCTATGACGCCGCCGCATCACTGCGCAACGCGCTGTTCCATGTGACAGCCATCATAACCACCACCGGATTCACATCGACAGACTACACCCTGTGGCCTCCGTTCATCTGGATGATACTGGGCTTGTGCTTCTATTTCGGTGCCTGCGCCGGTTCAACCACCGGAGGTATGAAGATAATCCGCATAGCCGTGCTGTTCAAGTCCATACATAATGAGTTCAACCGCATACTGCATCCCAACGCAGTACTGCCGGTACGCATCAACGGCAAGGTCATCCCCCCGTCTACACGTCAGAGTGTGCTCACCTTCAGCATATTCTTCTTTGCACTGGTATTCATAGGCTGGTTCTTCTACCTGGCCATGGGTATAGACATAGCCGAGGCTTACGGCATCTCTCTGTCGTGTCTGAGTAACATAGGTCTTACAATAGGAAATCACGGATGCAATATTCCGTGGAGCGATATGCCAACCATCGGCAAGTGGTTCTCAACCTTCCTGATGCTGGTTGGCCGACTTGAGGTCTTCAGCGTTCTGCTCATTATCACTCCCGCTTTCTGGAAGCATAACTAACAGTTCCCTTACATCATTACGCATGCGCTCATACAGTTCGCATTCCCTGTAGTGAGTGTTCTTGCGTATGGCTTCGGCCAGACCCATCTGGCTGTGCTGATATGCGCTTATCTCGTTATGGTACTGCTGGTTGTGGACAGCAAAACGCTGTATCTCAGCCTCACGCTCCTGACGCAGAACGGTGCAAACAGGCATGAGCAGCTTCATGATCACGTTCTCTACAAGGTGATGCCCCTGCAGGAACAGATAGGCGTTATCTTCCCTGACACCCATTGAGGTCAGTTCCTTACGCAAGGCGGCCACCTCGGGAACAGCCTCGGGATAGTGGTTCTCCATCCAGCGTATCTTATGGCTCACCCTCTCCGTCACGCTCAGTATGGCACCCTGGGGACGGCGCACATCTACGGACTTGAGCCTTATGTCCAGGTTCAGGTCCTGCATGCTGTAATTATTGTGCAGTTTCTTGCGGTAAAACCATACGTTCCACACAAAAAGCGGGTAAACAGCCTTTGAGTAGAGTTCCATAAAGGCCTCAAAATCAATCAGGCGGTGGTCATTGAGGGTGCACTGCACACAAATCTGATGCAGGCTGCCGGCCCAGCACTGATAGTTCTCAATGGCGTAGGCGTAAGTCTGAATCACATACGGATTACTGATAATCTCCTTTGAGGTCTGTGTAACACCCTGCAGCAGCCAGTCATAGTCACTGTCCACGCATGCAATCAGGTTCCGTCCCAGGCCGTTATGCTCAATACATGAGCGAAGGGCCGATTTCTTACCCTTGGTAAGTCCGCCACGGTTGGGCAGCATTATCTGAAAATAGTGATCCTTTGTCTCAAACTCATCCAGGAGCACACGCCAGAAAGAGACATCGTCATAACTCTCCACAAAAGCCACGATACGCCCTCTGCGCTTGCTTGGCAGAAGTCGGTCGGCCGCCTCAAAATAGCGGGAAGAAATATTGTCTGTAAGTCTCTTCATGCAGGATCACCCTCACTTATACGGTAATATCCTCAACGTCATAGACGGAATCCATCCAGCCGTCCATGATGAGTGCCGGCGAGTGGGTTGTCATAATAATCTGCACATTGGGGTTGAGTGAACGCACACGCTGAATAAGCTGCTGCTGCCACTCTATATGAAGTGAAATCTCCGGCTCATCCATAAGCAGCACTCCGGGGGTCTGATCCTGAACCAGGGTTGTGAGCATTATCACCAGCAGCTGTTTCTCACCCGATGACAGGTTGTACGGCAGCAGTGTGGCGCCGAACTGGTCAAACAGAATCTCGTTGCTGGTACGGATTATCTTCTTACCCGTATCGGTAAAGAGTTCATCCATATAATCCATGAACTTTATCTTGGGAGCCGATATCTCCTGCGCCTCACGCAGCTTCTCGGGATCACCCGATGTCAGCAACTGGATGGTACGGTTGCCTATGTTCACCTGGTAATCCAGGTAACGGCGCTGCAGTTTGTATAGCTGCCAGTCAAGTTCCGATACCACGCTCTTGTCAGACATTTTCTCAAGCAGGTTGCTGTGCATGAGCGGGCGGTCTATGCTGCGAATCACGTCATACTTGATCTTGGTGGAGCCTTCAGGGAAATAATCTATCTGTACTTCAGGGGTCTCCTCCTGGCTCTCTCCGGCCAGGAAATCCAGACGGGCTACGGTCTTGTTGAGAATGGTACTCTTGCCAGTACCGTTCACACCGCTCAGAATGTTCACATCCGGACGCAGGTTCCAGACTATGTGCTTTCTCCCCCAGAGGGAGTTGATCTCTATGCGGCTTATGCCATCAGCGTATCCGTTTTCCATAATCATGACTGTTTACGGGTTTCTGTTCGGTAAATATAGGAAAAAAAAGAAGAGTTACCATAAGGTTCCTCTTCTCTTTTTTTGGCGGCGCGTGATTCACATCAAACGATACCCAATGATATTTATAAAAAGGACTATCTATCTAGATTATCAACCACTAACGGTGTACCCGTTTCGTGATTGCGCTACAAAGATATTCTTTATTTTTTATTCTGTATATTTTTGAGGGGTATTTAATGGATTTTTGCAGTTAATAACACTTAAAATGGCCATATTCGGCCTTAAAACGCATTATTATTCACTGATACTCAACCCATCAAGCAACTCAACGTAACGCGGTACAGCCTGCTCCAACTCTAAAAGAGTTACATACTCATCGGCAGTATGAGAGCGTGCCGACTGACCCGGACCCAGTTTGAATGAGGAACATGTCAGGATTGCCTGATCGGAAAGCGTAGGTGATCCGTAGGGTTTCATGCCCAGGCTCTCGGCCTTGCGGACTATGGGATGACTGACATCTATCCTTGATGAATTCAGGTTGAACGAACGCGCCTTGACCTCGCAATATTCGGGCAGCATTGCGCTGATGATGTCAAACACCTCATGGTTGGAGTAAAGCTCATTGGTGCGGACATCGGCCGTAAAGGTACAAGTGTCGGGGATTACGTTGTGCTGCGTTCCGGCGTTGATCATCGTTATGGTGAACTTGACCGGACCAAGCAAGTCAGATACCTTATCAAAACTGAATGTACGGAGTTTTTCAATCAACTCAGTGGCGCGGTAAAGCGCATTGATACCCTCGTTACGTGCAGCATGTCCGGCCTTGCCGTGAACAGTAAAGTCCAGTACCATCAAACCCTTCTCGGCCACAGCCGGCTGCATTCCGGTAGGCTCGCCAATGATTGCCACATCCACCTTGGGCAGGCTCTGCACTGCCAGCTTCATGCCGTTCTGGCCGTTACGCTCCTCCTCGACCGTAGCCAGGAACAGAGGGTTGTAAGACTGAGGTTTGCTGTCTAACTCATAGAAAGCATATAGCAGCGAAACCAGTCCTGCGCCGTCATCATTGCTGCCCAGTCCATACAGCTTTCCGTCCTCAACGGTAGGAGTGAACGGATCCTTTGTCCAGCCTGCAACCGGCTTTACGGTATCCATATGGCTGTTGAGCAGAATAGTAGGCTTGGCGGGATCATAACTGTGACCGTAGCACAGCAGGTTAAGCCCAATGCACTCGGGCTTGTAGCCATGACTCTCCATATCGGCCTTCAATATGGCCGATACCTCCTGCTCCGAACCCGTGGTTGACGGAGTGGCAATGAGCCGCTTAAGCAGTTCCAGTTGTTCCATGCCGCTAAATTAGTTATTACTCTGCAAATTCTCCTTTTTCGCGGGCTGAAAGTTCCCGTATCATACTGATGGCAAACGGCAGGGCCAGGCTGAATGTAAGCAGATCGGCCATAGCCATTGTTGCCTCAAGACCCTGCAAGCCCCAGATAGCGGGCAGTATAAAGAGCGTGGGATAGAATGCTATTCCGTGACGTGTCATAGCCAGCAGGGTGGCCCGTCCTGTACGGCGTATGTTCTGCAACAGCATGTTGGTCGGAGTGGTCAGACCCACCAGCGGGAATGCAACACACTGCCAGCGCAGTACCACAGTTCCAATCCTTATAAGTTCGGGATCCTCATCACGGAAGAAAGCAATTATCTCAGGAGCGAATATCCATCCTGCCGCCGATGTAACCAGCAGGATTACCACACACAACCCTATAGTAAAGAGGTATGATTCGCGCACGCGCCCGTATAGTTTGGCGCCCCAATTGAATCCGCACACCGGCTGGAATCCCTGGCCCACACCAAGTATCACCGCCATCGCGGTCTGCATAACACGCGCCACCACGGTAAACGCAGCAATGGTCGATGCCTCCTGCCCCTCCAATGCATAGCTTGCAGCTGCCCAGTTCATACAGATGGCCGATATGCTGGAAAGCGACTGACGCATCAGCGACGGCAGTCCGCCCGCTCCTATCTCGCGGTAACGCTCCAGTGACGGAGCAAAGTTGCGCAGACTTATATGCACGTTACCCGGCAGTGTGGTAGCCCACAGCAACAGGCACCACGATATAAACTGACTGATCAAAGTAGCTAGCGACGCACCGCTCACTCCCATACCTAATCGGTTTATAAGCAGCCAGTCAAAGAAAATGTTCAGCACCATTCCCACCGCAATGCCAATCATTGCCAGCATGGCATTGCCCTGCAGGCGCAACTGGTTGTTTAGCGTCATCTGCGATATCAGGAACGGGGTAGCTATCAGAATCCACCTAAGGTATGCATTGGAGTACGGAACCACATCGGGCGTAGCGCCCAGCAGCCGTGACAGAGGCGTCACAAACAGCATGCCCAGCACCATGAACACCAGTCCCACCAGAAACGATGACAGAAATCCGGTGGCAGCCATCTTGCCGGCACCATCGGCATCACGGGCACCCAGCGCACGGGACATGTAGTTGCCTGACCCGTGCCCAAAAAAGAATCCGGTAGCCTGGATAAGTGACTGATATGCGAAAGCCACACCCACACCCGCCGTAGCGACAGTGCTGATGTGGCCCACAAACCATGAATCTACAATATTGTAGATGGCCGATATAGACATACTTATAATGGTAGGTACGGCAAGGCTAAGAACCAACCTGGGTACCGGAGTCTCCGTGAGTCTGCGGTAACGCGCCTCACTCCTCAGTATGTCATTATTGTCGTTGTGCACCAGAATCTATTCAAAAACCTGGCACAAAAGTACTCATTATTTGTAATAGATGCAGCCAGCCGTTCCACATTAGGTTCAACACTTTTGGGTGTGACACAATAGTATCAGTTCCCAGTGTCAATGATATCTGCCTTAGATCTAAGATTTTCCACCTCAATCGCCTGCTTTATACGATCCCTGATCTCTTCGGCCGAAACATCGTAACGTGGTGACATGAAATTGAATTCTTCTTCCTTCCTGAATAACTGCGGTGAGAGCAGTCTTGAGTACATCGCCTTGGAGCGTATCTGGTGTCGTGACAGATAACTTGCGTAACTTATGGCTTCCTCAAGTTTCTGACCACTTTCCAGCAGGCTGTAAATGTCATAGTAGTCCCTGAAAACTGTTCGTACACAGAGCGCATAAACCTTCATGCCCAAGAGGTCCTGCAGTGTGGGTGCTTTAAGGTTGTTGTACTTAATGCCTACCTCCATAGTCTTTACGGGATTCTCTGGGCGGAAGAATGAAAGCTTTACCTTTCTGTCGTTTATGAATACCAGAAAATGGTCGCTTCCAAGCAACTCTTCCTGTGCATCAGGAAAAACGCCTTTTATCTCCCTTATTATACCTCCAAAATCCAATTTAGGCCTTTCTTTTCTGACACCAATCAGTTCAAAGTCCAGGTCCTCGCTAAGACGGTGATTCAACTGTATGGAAATGCCTGTACCTCCACATAGAATCAGGTCTTTGATGCACTCCAGTTTTGAAACTGATTCAAAAACCTCTTTGGTTGAATCGGTAAGACCGGCTTCAATAGTGGACTTGAGTTTAGTAAGATCTTGCATATCTTGTAATGTATTTATCGGGGTTGTTAATGGCAAACAGCTTGACGGCCAGAATGTAATTCAGTATGTTCATCCTCTTTCCCTGGCTGACCAGACGTTCCTTCCATACCTTCTTGATGTGAGCTTTGCTCCATATATCATAAAGTAGAGGTAAATCCTCAAGGTCCAGATGAACCAGTGATGCCTCAATAACCGAATCATCATCCATATGCTCGGGTCTGCCGGAGTAGGACCAAAAACCGCCATTCTCTTTGATCTTCTCCATAATCATCATCCTCTTTTCATCTTTTGATTCCATTCTCTTGTTACTTATTTCTTTGTTCACAAGATAACGTGTCTGGGCTACGGCCAGAGTTCCCGGTTCAAATCCAAGTTCCTCATCCAGTCTTACAGAAAGGGGTATAGTCATTTCCCTTTTGCCGCACAATATGGCCGACAATGTCTGTACATGCTCACCAACCCTTACAGCCAGTTCCGTCTGACTGATATTCAGTTCAGCAAGCCTGTCACGAATCATACCGCCCACAGAGGTCTTTGTTACAGCATTACTTGTTTCCATCACCGCAAAGATAAACATTACAATAATTATAAACAAATATGTTTAATATTATTGCATTATCCTTAGCTCTATGTTTTCTTGATTGAGAAAACAAGATATAAAAAAGAGACCGACTAAAAATGCTTTTAGCCGGTCTCTTAAATAGTTATTCAATAACTTATTTATAGTATTCCATGCTCTCCTGAGTCCAAGTCATGACTACGCTATAATGACCGTCCACCTGCGAGCGGGAGTAGTCCAGGAATACCTTGAGTGACTTGTCAAAGAGGTCCGGAGTCTCTATGGAGTCACGCAGAAGCAGGGTGCTCATTACGCAGTATGCTGCACTCTCCATGAGGCGACGTCCGCAGAAATCATTAACCTCAGTCTCCTTCTGATCCAGGACATGAGCTGTCATGGCATCCAGTTTCTCAACCAAAGCGCTGATGGCTGCCTTGCTGTCTGAATCAGGCAGTGTGGCAAGCATATCCTTCACGTACTGTGAGTATACTCCGCTGGTCACATAGCGCAATGCTGCAACAACTTGAAGCTGTGTGGTACCCTCATAGATTGAGGTGATACGTGCATCGCGGTACAGACGCTCGCAGGCATAATCACGCATAAAGCCTGAACCTCCGTGAATCTGAATGCTGTCATATGCGTTCTGGTTGGCAAACTCACTGGTCATACCCTTGGTGATAGGTGTCAGGGCATCGGCCAGACGGCTGTAACGCTTGCTCTCCTGACGCTCCTCAGGGGTGAGTGTGCGCACCTTGGCAATCTGATCAAGTGACTTGTATATATCAACGTAACGTGAAGTCTCATACATAAGTGAGCGTGAAGCCTCAATCTTAGCCTTCATAACGGCCAGCATCTGATATACTGCCGGGAATGTATCGATATTACGGCCAAACTGGCGGCGCTCTGCTGCGTATGCTGTAGCCTCACGCCATGCTGCATCCTGAATACCTACGCTCTGTGTTGCTATACCCAAGCGTGCACCATTCATCAATGACATCACATATTTGATAAGACCTAAGCGGCGGTCACCGCAAAGCTCTGCCTTGGCGTTGTTGAAAACCAGCTCGCATGTGGGTGATCCGTGAATACCCATCTTATCCTCAATACGGCGAACATTCACGCCGCCGTTGCGCTTGTCATAGATAAAGAGTGACAGGCCGCGACCATCGGTGGTACCCTCTTCGCTGCGGGCCAGTACCAGATGGATGTCGCTGTCACCGTTGGTAATGAAACGCTTCACACCGTTCAGGCGCCAGCAGCCGTTCTCCACGTCCTCGGTTGCCTTAAGCATAACGCTCTGCAGGTCACTGCCGGCATCGGGCTCGGTAAGGTCCATTGACATGGTGGCGCCGTTGCTTGCCATGGTCAAGTATTTCTCCTTCTGCTCAGGGCTGCCGAATTCGTTTATTGTATCGGCGCAAGACTGCAGGCCCCATACGTTCTGGAACGATGCATCGGCACGTGATATCATCTCACCTACTGCGCTGAATACGGTCACAGGCATGTTCAGACCGCCGTACTGACGGGGGAGTCCGAATCCTGACAGACCGGCCTGATGCATTACCTTGAGGTTTTGTGCAGTACCCTGGGAGTACTGAACGCGGCCGCCGCTGCAGTGTGAGCCCTCGCGGTCCACAGACTCGGCATTGGGGGCAATCACCTCATCGCAGACACTGCCGGTAAGTTCCAGCACACGCTCAAAATTGTCCATTGCATCGGCAAAATCGGCCGGTGCATAGTCGTACTTATCGGCCTCAGCGTAGAAATTCTCCTTAAGCTCCACTATGCGCTCCATAAGCGGAGAGTGCATGCGGGCTTTCAGTTCAGGGGTATCCTTATAGTTGTTCATTTTGAAATCTCCTTTAAGTTACGGATCAGTTTGGGGATCACATCCTCTACACGGCCTGTCACAACGTAATCGGCAATGGCGTTAATGGGAGCATCGGGATCCTGGTTGATTGACATGATGAGGCTACTCTCACGCATACCTGCTATATGCTGGATCTGGCCCGATATACCGCAAGCAATATAAAGCTTAGGGCGTACGGTGATACCTGTCTGACCTATCTGACGGTCATGATCCACAAAACCGGCATCCACTGCGGCACGACTGGCACCTACCTCGGCGTGCAGCACATCGGCCAGCTTGAACAGCATGTCAAATCCCTCGCGGCTGCCCATTCCGTAGCCGCCGGCCACAACTATGCTGGCGCTGTCTAAATGGTGTGAGGGTTTCTGCATGTGGCGCTCAATCACGGTAACAGCCAGGTCGGCCTGGCTAACGTAATCGGCCACCTTATGCTTAACAATCTCACCCTTATAGTCTGCCTTGAGTATCTCATTCTTCATCACACCCTGACGTACGGTTGCCATCTGCGGACGGTGGTCGGGGTTGACGATGGTGGCTATGATATTGCCGCCGAATGCGGGACGTATCTGGTAGAGCAGGTTCTCATAGACCTTACCGGTCTTCTTGTCCTCATACTCACCTATCTCAAGGTTTGTGCAGTCAGCAGTAAGTCCGCTACCCAGGGCCGATGATACACGCGGGCCCAGGTCACGGCCTATAACGGTTGCGCCCATCAGTGCGATCTGCGGCTGCTCCTCCTGGAACAACTTGACCAGTATTGCTGAATGGGGTGCTGTGGTGTAGAGTGCAAGAGCCTTGTCATCAAACACATGCAGTACATCCACTCCGTAAGGGAGTATCTGCTTATCTATGCTGTCCAGACCGCTGCCTATGGCTATTGCCTCAAGCTTTACGCCCAACTGGTTGGCAAGTGAACGGCCCTTGGTGAGCAATTCCTGACTGACTGGAGCCACCTGGACTCCTTCCAGTTCGCAATATACGAATATGCTGTTCATGGCTTATCCTATTATGTGGTTTGTGGCCAGTTCCTCAATCAGAGCGGCTATCTCCTTTTCATCGGCACCATAGCGCTTGCTCTCCTTGGCCTGGAATACTATGTTCTCAATCTTCTTTACCTTGGTGGGTGATCCTGACAGTCCGCATTTGGCGGGATCGGCGTTTACATCGGCCACGGTCCATGCGGGAACGTCGTAGTTCTTGCGGCCCATCAGAAGGCGTGCGTTGCGCGGGCGGCAGGGGGCGGCGCTTCCGTTCACGGTCAGCAGACAGGGCAGCGGAGCCTTTACAGTCTCCACACCACCGGTAATCACGCGCTTTACGGTTACAGACTTGCTGTCCATATCCAGAATCTCCTCAACGTAGGTTATCTGGTTCAGACCAAGTTTCTCGGCCACCTGGGGGCCCACCTGGGCGGTGTCACCGTCAATTGCCTGACGGCCGCCTATTATGATATCAAACTTGCCTATCTTGCGTATTGCTGTTGACAGGGCGTATGATGTTGCCAGGGTATCGGCTCCTGCAAACAGACGGTCGGTCAGAAGATAACCGCCGTCGGCTCCACGGAATACGCCTTCCATCACTATCTCTTTTGCTCTCTCAGGACCCATTGTCAGCATGGTAACTGTGCTGCCGGGAAAACGGTCCTTGATGGCAAGGGCCTGCTCCAGAGCATTGAGGTCCTCCGGGTTGAACACTGCCGGAAGTGCGGCACGGTTAATGGTGCCGTCGGCATTCATGGCGTCCTTACCCACCTGACGGGTATCGGGCACCTGCTTTGCCAAAACAATAATATTGAATTTTTCCATAGGGGTAGCAAAGATAAGGATAAAGCTACCCTACAGCCTTTTGGGAATCTGGCAAAACGGGGCGTTTTGCACAGTCATTCCTATTTTGTAAACTCCGGCAAAGAGAAACGGATGAGGGGCTCAGTCCTCGAGCATGGACTTTTGGTTCTGGCGCTCCAGTTTGTGGAAATCGGAGCCTGTCTTTACCTTGGCTATGGTGGCTATTACTGCGTTGTAGAGTTCGCTGCCCTCACGGTAATCGCCCGGGCAGGCAAAGTTTACGCGGCCTCTCTGTACCAGGTTGCGGGCTTGGGCACGGCTGGATTCACTTCCGGGCTTGTAAATGGCGATGGAGTGACCTCCCTCAGTCTTTACTATGCGCATGCTGGGGATATCGGTCTCACCGTCACCAAAGTAAATCATGTTCTGGAACGGCACGGGACGGCCTTCATCGGGCATGGAGTCATTGATCTGGGCGTTACGCCAGATGTCATAGATGCCCTTGTTTATCATGAATATGAACTGTGTCTTGGAGGTGAAATCCACTGCCACGGCGGGCCACACGGCCTTGTCGTTCTCATACATGAACGAGCAGGCGTATATCTGCTTGAAGTATTTGGCTATCGATGTTCCCTCAATGAGTTCCTTAAGGCCCGATGAGATTATGTAGTGCTCCACATTGACACCCATCTCGGCCCCCTTGCGGTTGATGAGTTCAAACCACTGCTCCACTCCGGGAAAGAACCCTATTCCGCGCCCAAACTCCACAAACTGCTGGCGGCGGATGCTTATGCCGTTCTCCTTAGCCTTATCGACCATGAGTTTCATATAGGCCAGTATGGTGCTGGACTGCTGTTTCTCAGCCAGGCCGTGCGATGCCTTCCAGAATGACTCCTTATCGGTCAGTCCTATGGCATCCATAAAGTCATACTCCTGCATATATGACGGCGACAGTGTTCCGTCAAAATCATACATCAGCGCTACTGTGGGTCTATCCATACTGTTCTGCTTTAAGGAATACAAAGATAAATATAAACTATGTATTGTGTTACGGAATGAACAGGTATACAATAGGGACGTTTCACCTTGTATCTTACAGACAATCAGTTTGAGTCTTGATATATGGCGAGATTATTTCCTTCCATACTGTCTTTACCAGTGGCTCAGTGGATTTGTTTTGGAAAGACAACACCGTATCAGCTATTTCCTGCACAATATCTTTTGCACCACTAATGTCATTGCCTTCTGCTAATCTGATGAATTGGGGCATAGTGATATTTCTGTTGCATTCTTCAATTGTCATGGCATGTCTGTCACTACGGAACGGATTCTGCAGATTTACGGTGAATGTCACATCGTATGCCGGTGACATATTCCATTTGCCATCGGGTGTCAAGATAAATGAGAAGTTCTTGTCATGGTCATCACATACTCCTGTAAGGTAATTGAACACCACCCTTCGAAACATTTGCTCTATCTGACCAGCCGGAAGATGCAGCATACGGCAGACCCTGAAGATATCCTCATAAGAATAAACAGCCCCGCACAATGCCTGTAGGGTGGCAGTGTGTTGTTTCTGTCCGTTTTTTCTGTCAAATCTTTCTGTCAGAAAATGATTGACTCCCTGAACCGGCAGTAATAGGGATTTCTCCATTGTTATTCCACAACTCTTGGCCATCAGATAATAGTTGTACTCCACTTCGGCAGTCGGCCAGTTATCTGAATCACGGAACTTGAGGATATACTGCGTAAAACTGTCAGGAAGCAGTACCTGTCCAGATCTGACCTCTTTCGTATCCCAATCAATTGCAACAATAGCTTTAGGATGTTGCCCTCCGGCACTCATTCCAACTGACATCAAATCATTTATACGTGTATCAGTGGACAGTTCAATTGAAACATCCTCTCTGGATTCCTGTATAGCTCTTGCCAATGAATATAGTTCATCAAGTAGAATGACATCATCAGTAGCATGGCTATATAGTTGCGGTTCAAATTCAAAAGCTCCCATTCCGCGGCTTCCGATGAATGCAAGTTTATCAACAGAACTTATTTCTGACCTGTGCAAATGATTCTTCTCTATCCAGGCAGAGAAGACCTTATTGCCCCAATCATCCGGTAGAGAACCGCTCAGGAATCTTGGCAGACCATCATATTCTGTGGCTCTACATAAATCTGACAGACCTTTTTGAACAATGTATTTAGAAAGGCTGTATGGACCCAGAGGATCTGGATCCAGTCCTAAAAGATGAAAGTCAGGATTAAAAGACACTACTGCACCCAGTTTCCCGAACCTGGGTTTATATCCGCCTCTCCATTCAAGCAGACAGACCTCATGTCCCCACAATCTAACGCTTACTATATTGTTTTTCATTATTTTCTCTTGCTTGCTCTTTGTCTTTGATTACGTATTGAGCGTTTGTCATACAGGCTTTCCGGCATATCAGGGATGACATCGGCAATGTTTTCAAGTAACTGCAGAGCACGCATAAGTGCAATGAATTTGTTAAGTCCAATGGAACCAAACTCTCCACTTTCAAAACGCACCAATGTCATAACAGAAACTCCGCTCTGTTCTGATACTTCCTTTTGGGTAAGATTCAGAGCGATTCTATAATTTTTGAACCTCTTTCCAAGATCAACGGATATGTCACTGTTTGACAATCCGTACAATTCCAGATCCTCAATTGTATTATTCATGGTGCAAATATACAGATATGATTAGTTATAAGCAAATATTTGCATTAGTTTTCCTATTTGATATATAATACATAAAACATAAGGCCAATTTGTTGTTGTGTGCCCCAAAACGTGTATCCAGCTCCCGTAAAGGGAAAATGAAAAATTTCAGCTAAAAAATTTGGCTGGCTCAGCTAAACGTTTTAGCTTTGCGGTGAAAATCATTAGCTGACGTGTCTTATGAGAAAACTGACATCAAAAGAAAAGGTCATTATGGAGCATTATTGGGCTCATGGTCCTATGTTTGTAAGGGAGTTGCAGGAGCTTTATCCGGACCCCAAACCTAGTTTCAGCACACTATCCACACAGGTTCGCACTCTGCAGGCCGACGGGTTCATGGACCACGAGGCATTTGGCAGCAACTTCCGCTATTTTGCGGCAGTAAGCAAGGAGGAGTACCGGGCATCGGGCCTGGGCGGACTGGTGGATGAATTCTTCAGCAGTTCATACAAGAACGTGGTTATGACTTTCCTTAAGGAGGATAAACTATCCGTCGATGAGCTTAAGGATATTATAGATCAGATTGAATCAGGCAAATGATTATGGAGGCATTCTTTATATATATACTAAAGGTGGCTGTACTTACCGCCGCTTTTGGAATACTGTATCACTATCTGCTCAAGAAAGAGACCTTCCACCGCTTTAACCGCATGGTACTGGCCGCTTCTCTCCTGTTGGCATATATCCTCCCCTTCTTTGTGATATCAGTAAGCTGGTCCGGCAGGAAACTGGCAGAGGATGAGTATCAGAAATATCAAAACACGCAGGGTTATGAGTGGTTCAGCGGCCCGACGCAGCCATCTCAGATTGATTACACCACTGCCAGTGTTCAGAGCCAGGCTAATCCGGTTGAGACAGCCGCCCCCCAAGAGCTGAACGTGCCGGCAGTAGAGTATCAGGAGGAGGGACAGAGAAACTGGGTTCTGCTCATTCTGGGAATAGTATATACCGCCGGCGTCATATTCATTCTGGTAACGCGCTTTGAATCTATAATCAATGTAAGGAGAATTATAAGGAACGGACGCAGTATTGAAAATAACGGCAAGTGGAACATAATTGTGTCAGAGTCCGATATCCAGCCATTCAACTGGATGAAAGACATTGTATTGCCCGATGACCCCACAGTCCTGAATGACCCCGTCATTGTGGAGCATGAGAAAGCTCACATAGCATTCGGACACTCGTATGAGCTGCTCATATTTGACATAATCACATTCCCCCAGTGGTTCAATCCTGCTATCTGGATGATGCGCCGTGACCTTTGCGCCGTACATGAGTTCCAGGTTGATGCCGATGTCATAGGTAAAGGATATGACCGCAAAGGATACCAGTACTCACTGCTCTATCACGCTGTAGGCCTTAAGGCCATAGCCATAGCATGCGGATTCCGTCTGAACAGTCTCCAGGACCGTATCAAGATGATGAACAGGCCGGCTTCATCGGCCCGCAGGATTGCCAGAATCATTTATATCCCGCTTATTGCTTTGGTTGCCATTCTTCTGTGGGCCAGAAAGACCAATTATGTAGATATGGGAACCGGAGTCTTGTGGGCAACATGCAATCTGGGAGCGGACAGCCCGGATGAACTTGGCGATTATTTTGCGTGGGGAGAGACTGAGGCAAAGGATTCCTACTCACTTGACAACTACGTATGGAAGGACTCATCGGCCCATATCCCGCTTGAGCCACAGAATGATGCCGCTACAGCCAGGCTGGGAAAGAAGTGGCGCATACCTACCCATGTTGAATGGGAGGAGCTTCTCAACAGCTGTGACAGGACCTGGATCAGCATGAACGGCACAGAAGGGCTCCTGCTCAAATGCCGCAAGAACGGGAATACGCTGTTCCTGCCCGCTGCCGATTGTTATCTGGAGCAGAAGGACGTAAACCCTTCTGTTGGAGCATATTGGACCAACACAGCCGTTGATGAGATTGTTGTGGGTATAAATCAAAAGAATTGGAACGGAAGCATTCAATGGGTCAGCAACGCTATGAGCCATCTGCGTGAACGCCGTGCCGAGAAGGCTCTGCCCGATGACAAGGCCACTATGGTATATTTTGACAGCATCAACCTTACCATGGCCAGTGAGTTCAGGTATGCCGGACTATCCATACGCCCGGTAAAAGCCGGATACAAGAGGCCGGACAGAAAAGGCAACCTCGAGTATATGAGCCAAAAGAAAAGGGAGCGTAGGCTTACTCAAATAGCAAGTGATGCAATCTTCGAAGTGGGGCCTGACTACTATAGAAAAGATACTGTCCCTGTAATAACAGGACCTTTCACTTTCTCATGGAAAGATACAGGCGGGCCAATCTATATTGAACAGGAAGGTCGCAGATATTACATGGTTACATATCCATATGACAACCTCAAGGAGCAGATCAAGATTGCCAATCCCTTCACCGCACAGGTACTGATATGGGCCGATAATGGGGAAATAGGATACTTGAATTTCGGAAACGGTATGGGTTACAACTTCTTAACCGGCCAGACTTATGGGCATGCCATTTCCGAGAACGCCTATCCCAATATAGATTATGACAAACCAGCCAAGTCAAAGATACATATGCCGTTCCAGTACCAGCAATATCATTCCGCCAGAATATCAGCAGAGGATAAGCCCCTATTTAACTCACCCTATACATACATCCGTGGATACGTACGTGATACAGAAGGTAATCCTGTCGAAAACGCTGTAATTATGGTTGTAGATTCATCGGGGCAACAGGTAACTTTCGGTACGTCAAACACAATCGGACACTTTGTCGTTATCAAAAACGATATCCTCAGAGACTCTACCCAGCAATTCAGCATGCGTGTCTATTACTCGGGCATACTGTGTCAGGAAGAGGCTATTCAGGGAAACAGTTTTGAAATAACCATTGAGGAGTAAAGTCAGGGAATAAGCAGCGAAGAGTCGCCGTAACTGAGGAAACGGAAACCGTTGTCCAAGGCGTAGCGATAGATCTTTTTCCAGTCACCGTTTACAAAGGCCGATACCAACAGCAGCAGGGTGCTCTGGGGCTGGTGGAAATTGGTAACCATCATCATTACGATGTGGTACCTGTAACCCGGTGCAATGATAATCTGAGTGCTTGTCTTGAGCACATCCAGATTATGACGGTCCAGGTAATCCAGTATCTGCTGTAGAGCTTGGACCGATGTCATTGTTGGATTGGTCTCATAAGGAGTCCACTGGTTGACATGCATATCATCCTCAGTAGCATCGGGATGGGTACTCAGATAGACGCCAATATAGTAGAGGCTCTCCAGAGTGCGGACCGATGTGGTGCCAACGGCAATGGTCTGACCGCCGTGAGCAATCAGTTTCTCAATGGTGGAGCGCTTTACGGCAATGAACTCGGTATGCATCTCATGCCCGCTTATCTCCTCCGATTTGACCGGACGAAATGTACCGGCACCCACATGCAGCGTGAGTTCCTCACGGTCAATCCCGTGAGCATCCAGATCCTTGAGCACACGCTCCGTAAAATGCAGGCCTGCAGTAGGAGCAGCCACGCTACCCTTGATCTTGGAATAAACAGTCTGATATGTAGTCTTGTCACTCTCCTGTGACTCACGGTTCAAATATGGAGGAATAGGAATCTCACCCACAGCCTCCAAAAGTTCCGCCCAGCTTATACCACCGTCCCAAGTAAAATCGATGCGGTAACTGGTACCGTGCATCGGTCCGCGACGAGCCTCAAGAGTAACGGTGCGACCACCAATCTGAACCGTATTACGCAAAACGGGAGTATCCTCCTTCCACCGCTTAAGATTGCCAACCAAACAATACCAACTGCATGACTCAGTCTGAGTAAACATAACCTGATAATCCGAAGGCTCAGCCGGCTCCAAAAGGAAAATCTCAATCAGAGCCCCGGTAGACTTTGGTCCACCCGTAGCCTCCTTGCGGAAATGCAGTCTGGCCTGAATAACCTTAGTGTTATTAAAGATCATCAAAGCCCCCTTAGGCAGATACTCGGGCAGATTACGGAAAACATCATGACTAACCTCCCCATGCTTGTACAGCAACAGCTTGGAACTATCCCTCTCAGCCAAAGGAAACTTAGCAATCCGCTCATCCGGCAACGGATAATTAAACTCACTAATCTTAATATGTTTTACCGCATCTTCCATATTCAAAGCACAAAGTTAACAAGAAATCAGTCTGCCACTGCAAGAGTGAACACACTAACCTTCAGATTAGGTATTTTTTTCTCCATAACATCAATAAGAGAGCATAAGGTAGCACCGGTGGTAATCACATCATCAACCACCAGCACATGTTTCCCGGCCAGGGCCGATGGATCCGTAACCGCAAAAAGGTCCTGAGCATTGTTCCAACGCTGATACTTGCCAAGACCAGCCTGCTTGGAATGAGCCTTGACACACTTTACAGCATTATTGACTATAGGAAGGCCTGTAGCCTTACGTATACCTTTTGCAATAAATGAGCACTGGTTATACCCGCGCTTTATCTCTTTCCAATAGGTAATAGGCATAGGAACGATGCAGTCAATCCCCTCAAAGAACCCTTGAGGGATTAGTTCCTGAGCCCCCACCCGAGCCAGCCACACTCCAACCTGAGGATGCCGCCAGTACTTAAGATGAAAAAGGATATTACGGTAATCACTCTCCTTGCTGTAATGAAGCACCGAAGCCGCCCTGACCAGACTCTTCTCAGTAAGAAGCATCCGCTCAGTAGGATTGATAACATCAGCGCGGTAACCCAACCGCGGCATACCCAGAAAGCAACTGACGCAAAGCTGCTCCTCGGAAGGATCAAGCCTGTGCCCGCAAACCTTGCAGTAATGCGGAAAAACAAACTCAAACAGTTTACGTAGAAGCCCCGGGCGCTTGAAACCACCCGACTCCATAATTAATCATCAGAGGAATACTGCAGGTTCAGAACCTTGCGCACAAGCGCCGGCTCATATCCGCGACTGCAGACAGATTTCATGGTCTTCATCTTGCACTCATACTCAGTTGCGCCCTTAGTCTGGCGGTAACGTGAGGCGGTGACATCCTTGAGAGCCGTCAGATACTCATCCTCGTCAATACGGGACAGAGCCTCATCGGCCACACCGGCAGGGATGCGTTTCTGCCATAGAGCCTGGCCAATCTTTACCCTCCCCCACTTGGCAAAACGCACCTTGTCATGGACAAAGGCAGCGGCATAACGGGACTCATCAATATAACCCTCCTTGACCAGATGACGGATTATCCGCTCAATGTCAGCGCTCTCCGCCTTGTGACGCTCCAGCATCTGCCTCACCTCCTGACAGCAGTGCTCGGCACCCGAGCAGTATCGCTCGGCAAGTGTCTTTCCTTCAGATTCAGTCATAGTATAGCTTTTATCATTCGTGGTTTTCCAAATATATCATTGCGGACCTCAACATCACGGTAGCCCGCACCCATAAGCATATCCTTCATCTCCTCCACCAGGAGGGGATTGATCTCAAAATAGAGCCTTCCGCCCGTATTAAGGGCCCGATGCCCGAACTCCGCAATTGCCTTATAGAAAAGCAACGGGTCAGAGTCCGATACAAACAGAGCCAGGTGAGGCTCATAATCCAGCACAGTATCCTCCATCTGAGCCTTCTCAAACTCCAGAACATAAGGAGGATTGCTCACAATCACATCAAACCCGGAATCAACGGAGGCGTTAAGAATATCCACCTTGCGAAACTCAACCTCGGTTCCGTTAAGACGGCTGTTATCGCGGGCCACCTCAAGAGCACCGTCGCTGATATCCCATCCCTGCACCTTCCAACCCGGAAGACGGTGAGCCAGGCTTATGGCAATGCATCCGCTGCCGGTACCCACATCCAGTAATGAGCCTTGGGATTCAGCATCCTGAGCCACCCAATCTACAAGTTCCGCAGTCTCGGGACGCGGTATAAGGACCCGCCCATCGACCCTGAAAGTCAGTCCGCAGAAAGGTGTTGAACCTATCACATACTGTAAAGGCTCGCCTTTGGCCAAACGCGCAAGTGCCTTATCCAGCTTTTCCGTATCAACGGACAGTTTCTCTTTAGTATAAAAAGAGACGGCACTGATGCCCAGATATTCCAGACACAGTGCCTTCTTTATGATTTCAAGCTCTGCCGCAGCATACCGGCCGCCCAAAGCGTCATCTATGCGCTGCAGAATCTCTTTCATAAGGTTTATGCTATCTCAAGTGCCACCTTCATCATGTTGGTAAAGCTGCTGCGACGCTCCTCGGTCGATGCATACTTGCGGTGAACCAACTGGTCCGATATGGTACAGATGGTCAGTGCCTTCTTACCCGATGCCGCGGCATTGATATAGAGTCCGGCCGATTCCATCTCGACAGCCTTCACGCCGAACTTGCCCCATTTCATCTGCTTGTCAGACTCATCGTAGAACACATCGGCGCTGTATATGTTGCCTACCTGGAACGGGAATCCGTTCTCGCGGGCCACACGTGCGGCGCTCTCAAGCAAACCGAAATCGGCTATCGGCGCAAACCTGGCAGGGAATCCGTACTGATGTCCGTAATCGGAATCCGTGCAGGCAGCCTGGGCAAAGAGCATATCGCCTATCTTCATGTCTGCGGTCAAGGCACCGGCCGTACCCACCCTGATGATATTCTCCACATCATAGTAGTTGAACAGTTCATAAGAGTAGATACCGATAGAGGGGATACCCATGCCGTGACCCATTACCGATACGCGCTTGCCCTTGTACAGACCTGTGAATCCCAGCATTCCGCGAACCTCATTAAAGAGTTTGGGACTGTCCAGATACTTCTCGGCTATAAACTTGGCACGGAGAGGGTCTCCGCACATTATCACGGTCTTGGCTATATCATCATACTGCGCTGCGATATGAGCCGTGGGGGTGTCTTCTCTACTCATAAGCCTATATTTTTTCCTCGAGTGCCGGTGAAACCAGGCAACCCTCTATGTAATCAATCTTTTTTACCGGATCGGCAGCGGGAGCCACTATAACCTTGTGTCCCTCAGTGCTGATACGGCCCTCCGAGAACCACTGCAGGGCCTGCGGAAAAATGCGGTGCTCCATACGGTGAATCTGCGCCTCCAGTTCATCAACTGTTCCGTTTACCGGCACACCTGCCTGAATTATCACCGGACCTGCATCCAACTCCGGAGTTACCAGATGTACCGAGCAGCCTGTAATCCTCACGCCATGCTCATATGCATCAACTATAGCCGTAGCACCCTTGAAACTGGGAAGCAAGGCAGGATGCAGATTCAGGATACGGCCTTCATAGGCATTTACGAAAACCTCACTCAGTATCCTCATCCAACCGGCCAGAGCTATGGTATCAACATCATATTTACGCAACACCTCAACAACAAGAGCATCATATTCTGCACGGTTACGGTGTCCTTTTGAAGGAACAATCTCCACCGGAACTCCCAGTCTGCGGGCACGCTCAATCACACCCGCATCCTCCTTGTTGGTGAGCACCACTCTGACATCCGCATCTAAACGGTTCGAGCGCACAGACTCAATTATAGCCTGTGCGTTCGTTCCGTTAGCCGATGCTAATATAGCTAATTTTATCATTACATCATGCCGTCCATGCCGCCCATTCCGGGATTCATGGCGGGCATAGGCTTGTCTTCCTTCTTCTCTACGATTACGCACTCGGTTGTCAGGAACATACCTGCAATAGAGGCGGCGTTCTCAAGAGCCACACGTGTAACCTTGGCGGGATCAACCACACCGGCCTTCATCAGATCCTCGTAGCGGTCATAGCGGGCGTTGTAACCAAAGTCACCCTTGCCCTCCAGAACCTTCTGAACTACTACCGATCCCTCCTTACCGGCGTTGAATACTATCTGACGCAGAGGCTCCTCGATAGCACGGCGGATAATCTGGATACCGGTCTGCTCATCGGCATTGTCACCTTTCAGTTTGTCAAGGGCGCTGATGGAGCGGATGTATGCAACACCGCCACCTGCTACGATACCCTCCTCGATTGCGGCACGGGTAGCGCACAGAGCATCGTCAACGCGGTCCTTCTTCTCCTTCATCTCAGTCTCACTGGGAGCACCAACCTTGATTACTGCAACACCGCCTGACAGTTTGGCAAGACGCTCCTGGAGCTTCTCCTTGTCATAGTCACTTGTGGTGGTCTTGATCTGAGCCTTGATCTGAGCAACTCGGTCAGCGATCTTGGCCTTCTCACCCTTACCGTTAACGATAGTGGTGTTATCCTTGGTGATGGTAATCTTCTCGGCTGTGCCAAGCATATCCATTGTAGCCTGCTCCAGTTTAACGCCACGCTCCTCGCTGATTACGAATCCGCCTGTCAGTACGGCGATATCCTCAAGCATCTCCTTGCGGCGGTCACCGAATCCGGGTGCCTTTACGGCGCAGATCTTAAGACCTGAACGCAGACGGTTTACAACCAGTGTGGTCAGGGCCTCAGAGTCAACATCCTCGGCAATGATCAGCAGAGGACGGCCGCTCTGTACTGCGGGCTCCAGGATAGGAAGCAGGTCCTTCAGGTTTGATATCTTCTTGTCATGGATAAGAATCAGAGGATTCTCCATAACGCAGTTCATCTTCTCGGTATCGGTTACAAAGTATGATGACAGGTAACCGCGGTCAAACTGCATACCCTCGACAACGTCGATGTATGTGTCACGACCCTTGGCCTCCTCGATGGTGATAACACCATCCTTTGAAACCTTCTGCATGGCCTCGGCAATGTGCTTACCAATCTCGGCATCGTTGTTGGCCGATATTGTAGCGACCTGCTCGATCTTGTCAAAGTTGTCACCAACAGCCTTTGACTGCTTCTTGATGTTCTCGACAACAGCTGCAACGGCCTTGTCGATACCGCGCTTCAGGTCCATAGGGTTGGCACCTGCGGTAACGTTCTTAAGACCTACATTTACGATGCTCTGAGCCAGAACGGTAGCGGTTGTTGTACCGTCACCTGCATCCTCACCGGTCTTTGAGGCAACGCTCTTGACCAGCTGTGCGCCGGTATTCTTGAATGAATCGGCCAACTCGATCTCCTTGGCTACGGTAACACCGTCCTTGGTGATCTGGGGAGCACCGAACTTCTTCTCTATGATAACGTTGCGACCCTTAGGTCCAAGTGTAACCTTGACTGCATTTGCAAGCTCGTCAACTCCCTGACGCATCAGGTCGCGGGCATCCATATTGAAAAGTATCTCTTTTGCTGCCATAATAGTATCTCCTTATTATTTTTCAACCACTGCCAGAACGTCGCTCTGACGCATAATCAAGTATTTCTCACCCTCAACTTCAAGCTCGGTGCCTGAATATTTGCCATACAGTACCTGGTCACCCTTCTTGAGTACCATTGCCTCATCCTTGGTGCCGTTTCCTACTGCTATTACCTCACCCTTAAGGGGTTTCTCCTTGGCTGTATCGGGGATAATGATTCCGCCGATGGTCTTCTCCTCGGCTGCTGCCGGAAGAATCAGAACTCTGTCTGCTAACGGTTTGATGTTCATATTCTTATTGTTTTAGTTATTTGTTTGCGACTAAAAAGCCCCTTATCGGGCAATGGGGTAAGAGCCAAAAATATGCCAAACCGCCATCAGGGTGCAATGTGTCACCCGTCTCTGACAGTTTGGCACAGTACAGGTTTGCTTATCTGACATTCTCCGAGAGGAAATGCATGAGCGTATCGGCTGTCATATCCCGCTGGAATGAACCCTTATGGAAAACCGATATGATTCCCGTCTCCTCGGATACTACCACTGCCACGGCATTGGTCTTCTCAGTTATTCCCATGGCTGAGCGGTGACGCAGGCCGAATGACTTGGGCAGTTCCTCGGACTGTGACACAGGCAAAATGCAGGCGGCCGATTCAATGCGGTCACCCACTATTATCATTGCACCGTCATGCAGCGGACTGTTCTTGAAGAAAATGTTCTCTATAAGAAGTTGGTTGATATTGGCATTCACAGCCTCTCCCGATGCAATCACGTCATGCAGTTCATCGGTCTCACCGATGACAATAAGGGCGCCCTCCTTGTTGTGACTCATGCTTTCGCAGGCCTTTGCCACAGGCTCCCACTTGGTCAGATCCTGACCGTTATGACGGCGTACAAGCCAATGGAACAGTTTGCGGGTACGGGTTGATGTACCGATGTCACGGAAGAAATGGCGTATGTCATCGGCAAACAACACGATCAGGGCAATCACACCCACATCGACCAACTTGTTCATCACGGCTCCCAACAACTGCATCTTGAGTACCTGTGATACCACGATCCAAACCAACAGGAACACAAGGATTCCTATGAACATATTAAGCGAACCGGTCCTCTTCATCAGTTTGTACAGATAGAAAAGGAGCAGCGAGACGCAGAGCACGTCAATTATGTCCTTGATACCGAATGAAACAAAATAGTCTACCATATCTTATCTGTTGTCTTTTATAGCCTGCATAATCCTGACGGTATGGGCAGCCTCCTCAACGTCATGGACGCGTATCCAGTCGGCGCCTTGCTCTATGGCCACCGTGTTCATTACGACGGTAGCCGGAAGCGCCTGCTCGGGAGTGATCCCAAGCAGTTTCCACGCCATCGATTTGCGTGAAAGGGCCGACAGTACCGGAAGTCCGAACTTGCAGAGTTCCGACTGATGGGCCAGCACGGTGTAGTTCTGCTCCACGCTCTTTCCGAATCCGTATCCCGGATCAAGAATCACCTTACGCTTTACATCCACACCGGCTTTCTCCATTATCCGGAGCCTCTCCCTAAAAAATGACATCATCTCTCCCACAGGATCCTCCTTAATGGTTTCCGACCACATGAGCACATACTGCGCGCCCGTATCGGCCACCACCTTATACATGTCATCATTGCCCCCGTAAACATCGTTTATGATGTCAACCTTCCACTCACGAACGCATCGTTCTGCAATCTGCGGGCGGTAGGTATCAACTGAGAGCAGTATGTCAGGAAACTCGGCACGAATGGTCTCGAGTCCCCATTCCAGGCGCTGCATCTCTTCATCGGCCGATGCCTGAACGGCACCCGGACGTGTGGAGCAGCCGCCTACGTCAATGGCATCGGCCCCATGGGATATCATAAAGCGGACTCTTTCCAGAAGAGTGGTTTTGTCCTGAACACGTGACCCGCTCCAGAAGGAGTCAGGGGTCACGTTTATGATTCCCATTATCTTTACCATCTTACTTCTTCTCTGCGTCCAGGAAGGCCTGTACCTGCTCGGCAATCTTGGTCATACCGGCTGCGGTGGGGTGATTCATGCGCTTCTCAATGCCCTCTACAGCAATTACGGGAACATTGTAGTGCTTGCAGATCTCCCTCATTGACTCGCCCAGGTTCTCTGACATACCGTCATTCAGAAGTGAGTAGATCTTCATGTTGGGATACAGTTTCTTGAGGTTGTCAAGCAGGTATGCGAATGCCGGACGGTAGAAATAGAGGTCCTCCTTTGTCCAGTTTGAATATTTGTAGTCACCAAAGGGCTCGTGTGTCCAGTCATCGTTGGTACCGCCGAATATGAACAGGATATCGGGGGCGCCGATGCAGTTCAGACGGGTTACAAAAGCACGGTCTGAATAGTCGTCGTGGTTGTAACCGCGGCAGCATACGGTACTGCCAGACCATGAATCGTTCTTTTCAAGAACCCATCCGTTCTTCTCTATTACCTGAGCCCACCACTGCTGGCTCTGCTCTGTTACGCCGCAGAACTGGTTGGGATAGAATGTGTCATAATACTTGGGCATGGAACCCGTGAATGTTGAATATGAATCACCCATTACGGAGACCTTCAACTGTGCGGAAATCACGCCGCAAACAAGAACACATGCAAAAAGAGCAAATAGTTTTTTCATAATTATAAATTGGTTTTGGTTTTAGTCAATCCTATGCTGTTGGAACCCTTGATAAGGATAGTCTTTCCGTTCACGGGTTCACTGCTCAATGCTTCATTAACGGCTTCAACGTCCGGGAACAGCCTGAATCCCGAACCGGCGGCTGCTTTTTCAAACTCACTTCCCACAAGCCAGACCTGGGTGAATCCGTATTTGATGATCTCCTCTACAATCTTCTTGTGCTCTGCATCCGATGCCTCTCCAAGTTCCCTCATGTCACCTAAGATGAGCATCTTGTCCTGAGCCTTAATCATGCTGAAATTCTCAAGTGCGGCGGCCATGCTTGTGGGGTTGGCATTATATGCGTCAACCACCAGACTGTTACGTCCGGTCTCGGTCAGTTGCGAACGGTTGTTCTGAGGCTTGTAGTCTGCCACGGCATCCGATGCATCCTGCTCCTTAACTCCGAACTTAAGGCCGATGGTTATGGCGGCAAGCGCGTTGTCCACATTGTATGCACCTATCAGACTGGTCTGCACCGTGTGCCAACCGCCCTTTCCAGTGCGCCAGCGGAACTTGACGAAAGGATTGCACTCCAGCACTTCACCCTCAACCAGCAGTCCGTCATGACCGGGCTTGCCGTACTCAATGAGCGGCAGTCCCTTGCACATCTGCTGCAGATGTTCATTGTCACGGTTCACGAATGCCGTACCGCCGTGCTCACGCAGCCAGTCGTAAAGTTCACCCTTGGTGCGCTTTACCCCCTCAAACGAGCCGAATCCCAGAAGATGTGCCTTACCCACATTGGTGATAAGACCAAAATCGGGCTGGCTTACCTCTACCAGTTCCTTAATGTCACCGGGATGGCTTGCACCCATCTCCACGATGGCATACTCATGCTCAGGTTTGAGCCCCAGTACGGTAAGCGGAACGCCTATGGAGTTGTTAAGGTTACCCTGTGTATAGAGAACGTTGTAGGTGGTGCTCATGACGGCATTGGTAAGTTCCTTTGTGGTGGTCTTGCCGTTTGTGCCGGTAATGCCTATAACGGGAGTACCCAAAGTACGTCTGTGCAACGCAGCAACCTGCTGAAGAGTTGACAGCACATTATCTACAAGGATCATTCTGCTGTCCTTTGCATCATACAGACCTCCATTGTCCATCACGGCATAAGGACACCCCTGCTCCAACGCTCCGCGAACAAACTCATTTCCGTCAAAACGCTCCCCCTTCAGGGCAAAGAACATAAGGCCGGATCCGCATTTGCGGCTGTCAGTTGTTACACCTGTACACTTTTGGAATATGCTGTAAATCTCTTTCACCGTCATAATACCGCAAAAATAGTTATTTTAGAGCATCTTATACCTTTATTATGACATCTTTTGGTGCCGATTAGGCCCCTAAAACTCACAAAAAGCCGCAAAAAGTGCATTTCAGGTACATTTTTTCGTGTTTTTTTTGCTGCTTTAACAAATGTTCCCTACTTTTGGCGCAAACAAGGACTGAATAAAGGACTTTTTAAGGACAATTCTAACAAAATAAAAAGGATAAAAACAATCAATCTTAATTACAACAATTATGAAAAAAGTATTATTCGTTATCGCAACTCTTGCACTCTGCATGTCTGCAAACGCTAAGTATTGGTTCAGCGGTTCATTAGGTTTCAACAGCCAGTCTGTCTATGGTTCTGACAACAAGGAAAAGACTCAATATTTCTGCCCCGAATTCGGTATGGCAATTGAGGACGCTCTTGAAGTTGGTGTAGGTCTTAACATCAAGAACCCGACATCTCTCAGTGGCCAGCAGAAATTCTCATTCGGCTTTGCTCCTTTCCTGAGATATACATTCCTCAACGAGGGCAGCTTCCATATGTTCGTACAGGGCAGCTTTGAATATGAGATTGTATCACCCAGCGGCTTCAACTACTGGAATCTTGGACTGTATGTTCAGCCCGGTATCCGCTTCGACCTCTCAGACCAGTGGTCAATAGTAACAAAGTTTGAGGGTCTCAAATACGTACACACAAGCCAGGCAGAGTTGGCTTATCCCGGTGCACAGAAGCAGAACTACTTCGGTCTCGGTGCTGACTTCTCAGCTCTCAGCTTTGGTCTCGTATACGAGTTCTAATCTGAACACCCAATAAAAAACAGCCGGCCAAATGGTCGGCTTTTTTTGTACCAGTACGGGCGATAGGACTCGAACCTACACATCTCAGATACTAGATCCTAAGTCTAGCGCGTCTACCAATTCCGCCACGCCCGCAAAAAAGCGCGTCCCTAACCTGGAACGCGCTGCAAAAGTAACTCTTTTTACATTAATAACAAAAGCGTCATTTGATTTCCATGACGCTCTCCATACGGAGCATCAGAGCCGGACTGCGCAACTGACGCATCCTGGCAATTGCCGGGAACATGTCACCAAGCGAGAGTTGATTCTCAACACGTGTGGTCAGGTTCTCCTCGGGATCATCGGGAGTATTGCCGGACAGCATCTTGAGAAGCGAAACCTCCTTCACGACGGGATAGCGGCTCAACTGATAATCCGCCTTACTAAGACCCACCCTTGCGGCAGCATAGTTGATGGCATCATAAAGGCCGCCCAAAGTGTCCACAAGACCTATGTTAAGGGCATCGGCTCCGGTCCATACACGTCCCTGGCCGATAGCGTCCACGCTGTCCTTGGAGATGCCGCGTCCGTCGGCCACCAGACTGGTGAAATCATCATAGATCTTCTCAATCTGCTTCTGGACATAAGCCACCTCGTTCTCATCCAGTTTGCGCATGCCGTTCATCATATCGCTGTGTGACGATGAGCCCACGCTCTCAATATTTACCTTCACATTCTTGCGGATGGCGTCGCCCACGCTGGGAACCATACCGAACACGCCTATTGAACCTGTAATGGTGCTCTCGTCAGAGAAGATATAATCTGACTGGGCCGATATCCAATAACCGCCCGATGCCGCATAGTCACCGTAACTGGCAATGACCGGCTTCTCGGCACGCAGCAGTTCCAGTTCATGTCTGATTGCCTCCGATGCCTGTGCACTGCCGCCGGGAGAATTCACGCGGAATACAACAGCCTTGACCTTCTTGTCCTCACGCACCTTACGGATGGTGTTTGCAAGTTTGGAGCCTACGATATCGGCATCCGAACCGCTGTTTACAATCTCGCCGTCGGCATAAATCACGGCTATCTTATTCTTGCGGCTGCCCTTCTTTATCTTGGTGGCGTACTTGTTTATCTTTACAAATCCCACCTCCTGGATTCTCCTGACTCCGTTCTGCTGGCAGAGGTACTTGTCAACCTGATCCTTGTACCATATCTCGTCAATCAGGCCCTTTGCCTTGTACTCATCGGGATGGCACATCTCCAGATTCTCTACCCATCGGTTAAACTCATCCTGACTGAAACCGCGTGAGGCTGCAATCTGACTTGACATGGTGTTCCAGAGAGAGTTTATCATTGCCTCATTCTGCAAACGGTTCTCGGGGCTGGCGCTGCTGCGTACAAACATCTCACCTGCAGACTTGTATTTGCCGTGACGTATCAGTTGGACATCAACGCCAAGGGCGTCAAGCAGATCCTTGAGGAATATCATCTGTGATCCCACGCCGGTAATCATACTCTCCGATGCCGGATCAAGAATAATCTTATCGGCCACCGAAGCCAGATAGTATGACGCGTTGCCGAAATTCTCGCAGTAGGCTATGACCGGTTTGCCCGATTTCTTGAAACGCTCCAGGGCTGCACGGATCTCCTCCACCTGTGACAGACCGGCCGAAATGTTCTCGGGGGTCATGTATATCATGCCTATGTTCTTGTCTTCGGCGGCGGCATCGATTGCCTCCAGATATGACAGCAGGGTTACGGAATTGGGGGTTCCCTGAACCATTGACTTGATGTCAAACGATGAACCCGTATTACGCTCCGCTATGGGATTCTTGAAATCAATCTTAAGAACTTTAGCCTTTCCGGCAAATGCCAATAACGGCATAATAGCCGCAAGGGCTATTACAAACAATCTTCTTCTCATATATCAAAAGTTTACGATTTTGTCCTTTATGAATGCTCGGGCACTCTCAATATAGGTATCCTTACCGGCCTGAACATCTTCATCCTTCATGTCCAAACGGATATCGGGTGCAATACCAAACTCCACGTGATTGGTATCGGCATCAAACATGGGGGCCGATGAGAACCTGACCACCCATCCGTTGGGAATTTCGGATGACATGGGCAGACCGCCTCCGCCGCCTGTGGTGTCACCCATAAGCGTCACGTTTGCAAGCGCCTTCATGCAGCAGGCAAAGTCATTCGCACTGCTGAAACAGCCGCGGTTGGTCAGCACCACTACGGGCTTTATCCATCTGAGGTCATACTCTGCGGGACTTATCTCACTCTTATACAGCTTGGAGAAATCATTATGGCCGGGGCCTGTCTTGTAGCAAGTGTAGCCCACGGTTACCTTCTCCTCGGTAAAACGTGACGCAAGTGACTCAGATGCCGTCAGCTGACCGCCTCCGTTGTCGCGTATGTCAATTATCAGTCCGTTGCACAGAGCCATGTAGTTGAACATCACGTTCATCCTGCTGTCTGACATGGCATCCTCAAAACTCTCCACCACCAGATAGCCTATATTATCGTCAAGGATGCGGTAATAGTAACCGTTGCCGCCTATCACATAATCCTTTCCGAGATACTTGTTCTGCAGGTCCTTTGAGTAGTTTGCCGGATAGTCTGTCTTCCAGCTCCAGTTACGGCCGTAGTCATACGGACTTGTCAGGTTCACATGCCCGTCACGCAACTCGCCTATCATCTTGCAGAGCACCTCAAAGAGTGCCTTGTCCGATATATTGTCCGATATGCTCGAGGCATACCTGACCTTTACCTCATTCCAGTCAACGCCCAGTTTCTCCTTCTTGAGGTCAAAGAAACAGTAATGCTCATCCATGATGGTCCACAGAGCCATGAAGTTTCCCTGAGGCGTGTTCACGAACTCACGGTCCGGTGCCTCGCCGTTCCACGAGCATGAGACGGGAAGCAGTGCCATAAACAGCGCCGCCGTCACAACTGCCAGGTTTTTTAGTCTTCTGCTCATCTGTCCCACTTTTTAGTCTGATACCTCATGGCAAAACCTACGGTAGCCATAGTGTTCAAAAGGAAACGCGAATGACCTCCAAGATTGTTTTTCAGTCCGTCACAGGTGAATCCCATCCTCAGGCGTTTATCCTTGATGGGCAGCACCAGTGCCACCTGCTGCGTGAACGCAAGGTTGTTGAACGGATGTATAAAGTGTAATGCCTTTCCCAGGCCGCCGTTGTACGCCAGCATGTAGTAATAGGGCTGGTCATAGTCCGGTGCCATGCTGAATCCGGCAAGAGGCGCAAAGAAAGTTGCCTGCAGCGCCATGTCATACCTGAACAATGAGAAACGGAAGGTATTGTCTGCGCAGACGCCTCCGCCAAAGTAACCCTCCATGTTTACGGGATTGTTGGAGTTCTGCTGATTGTAGAGCACGCCCAGTTCCAACATAACGGCAGGACCAGCCAGGAAATCACACTTGCTGTTCTTTACCGCATGCCACATGAATCCCTCATAGGTGCGTCCGCTGAATTCCAGGGTGAGCCCTCCTCCAAGAGGATTCTCCATATAACTGAAATAGAGGTCTGAATGGAGACGGCCCTGGCGGAAAAACCTGTGGGGTTCATAGCCTGCCCAACCGTCATTCTCCCAACCAAACGCAAAACCGCTGTAGGTTGAGCCTGAAAGATAAGTGTCACGTGCCTGTGAACGGCCAACTGCCAACGAGTTGACTTTAACGGTCTCCATACTCTCCGGCAGAGTCCATGCCTGCCGCTGGGCTGTCACCCGCAGAGGAAGAGATGCCAGAAGTACTGCAACAAGTACAGATGACAGTCTCCTAGAACAGCGAGAGCTGTCCGTCATCAACCTTTTCTGTATTTTCATCATCCGTCTGGGCGGAATTGTCATTGTCATCGGAATCCGTATCAACCGGCTGCTGTTCAGGCTCGGGCTCCGGCATACGCAGCGGCACGAGTTCCTCTACATCCTTAACGTTGAATGCGGTAACCCTGCGTCCGCGAGCCTTCACGCCCTTGACACCTACAAAACTGTCGGCATCAATCTCCATGGGTTCACGGAAACTGTCGGCGCCGCCCAGTGTAACCAACAGATGCGGATAAACCGTATCTGTTAACAGCACAAGACGGTTTTCTTTCTCCTCACCCAGGATATTTATGCGCTTGGCCGATGGATCCAGATTGAATCTCTTCAGATAGAGGTATCCCTTCTGCGAAGCATCGAACAGCAGAGCGGTCCATACCTTGCCCGGGTTGTATTTCTCAATGCGCAGCAGACCCGGATCAAAGTGGCAGTTGGCATCGGGAGCGGTTGTGTAGTACTCTCCGTCGGCATTGATAACCAGCAGCAGGTCATCGCTGTCAAACTCACCCAGGAAATCACCGTGTCCGTCAAAGTCCAGACGCAGGATATCCTTATCGAACCAAACCTTGCGGCCGCCCAGGGTCGATGAACCCAGAGACTTGAGTCCTATGCTCCTGACCTCGTTACGGGTCAGCAGGTTACCCATTGACTGGCGTCCCTTGATCATAAGTTCGCTGAAATCCTTGTCAAAGACAGGTTTCTTGAGTTTGGGATTGGGCTTGAGAGTAACCTTTATCACCTCAGCCTCGCCGTTATGGTTGGCGCTGAAGTACATTATCTTGGAGCCTGCCTTACCCTGAGTAAGGTCATACTCCTTGTCACGTGTCAGACCGGTGGCGGCAAAACGCTTCATGAAGTATGCGCCGTTGCGGCCGTCGCGGTAAACCACGTTGTATATGGTGCGCTTGTCGTTCTTCTTGAATACGTCAAGATAGAGCACGTTCTGTCCTACAAACAGTTTGTCGGCCACCTTGACAACCTTGTATCGGCCGTCCTTGTAGAACAGGATGATGTCATCCAGGTCTGAGCAGTTGCACACAAACTCGTCCTTCTTGAGTTCCATGCCTATGAATCCGTCGGCACGGTTGATGTAGAGTTTCTGGTTTGCCTCGACAACCTTTGTGGCCACAATGGTGTCAAAGTTCTTGATCTCGGTGCGGCGCTCGTACTGTGCCCCGTACTTGTCCTTGAGCATGTTGAACCACTTGATGGTGACTGCAACCATGTTGCTCAGATCCTTGTCTATGCGGGCTATGTCGGCCTTCATTTTGGCAATAGCCTCCTCGGCCTTCTCCTTGTTGAACTTGAGGATACGGGCCATCTTGATTTCCATCAACTTAAGGATATCATCCTTTGTCACCTCGCGGATCATCTGCGGGTAATAGGGTGTCAGACGGTCGTCAATATGCTCGCAGGCGGCATCCATGGTGGGAGCCTCTTCAAACTCGCGGTCCTTATAGATACGCTCCTCAATGAATATCTTCTCCAGTGAGGCAAAATGGAGTTGCTCCAGTATCTCGCCACGCTCTATCTCAAGTTCGCGGCGCAGCAGTTCCTTGGTGTTATCGACCGATTTGCGCAGCACGTCACTTACCGTCAGGAAATGAGGCTTGTTCTCATCAATCACGCAGCAGTTTGGCGATATGCTCACCTCGCAGTTGGTGAATGCGTAAAGTGCGTCAATGGTCTTGTCCGATGACGTACCGGGAGCCAGTGATATGCGGATCTCAACCTTATCGGCCGTAAGGTTCTCGACCTTGCGGATCTTTATCTTGCCTTTCTCTCCGGCCTTTACTATTGACTCGCACAGAGTCATCACGTTCTCGCCGAACGGAATCTCGTTTATGACCAGAGTCTTGTTGTCAGCTTCTTTTGTAATCTTGGCGCGGATGCGTACCATACCGCCGCGCTCACCGTCATTGTAACGCGACACGTCTATGGCACCGCCGGTCTGGAAATCCGGATAGAGGTGGAACTCCTCCTTTCTCAGATATGACACTGCGGCGTCGCAAAGCTCGTTGAAATTGTGCGGAAGTATCTTACAGGACAGTCCTACGGCGATTCCTTCGGCTCCCTGAGCCAGCAGAAGCGGGAATTTTACAGGCAGTGTGACCGGCTCCCTGTTGCGGCCGTCATACGATGCCTTCCACTCCGTAGTCTTAGGATTGAACAAAGTCTCCAGAGCGAACTTGGACAGTCGGGCCTCAATGTATCGGGGTGCTGCAGCGCGATGGCCTGTAAGGATATTTCCCCAGTTACCCTGACACTCTATGAGCAGGTCTTTCTGGCCCATCTGAACCAGGGCGTCACCTATTGAGGCGTCACCGTGAGGGTGGAACTGCATGGTGTGGCCCACAATGTTGGCCACCTTGTTGAAGCGTCCGTCATCCAGACGTTTCATGGAGTGCAGGATACGTCTCTGAACCGGCTTTAGTCCATCCACGAAATGAGGTACGGCACGCTCCAGGATAACGTATGACGCATAATCCAGGAACCAGCCCTGATACATGCCCGACAACTGGTGCCGGATCATTCCGTTATCGTCTGTAACCGGATGATATGAAGAATGGCCTGCATCCTGTCCGTCATCCGTCGCTCCGGTCTCCTCCGGTTGGCGGATCTCCTCATCAATTTCCTCTGTTTCGTCGCTCATTACAAAAAACTTTGGACGCGAAATTACTGCTTTTCAACGACAATTCCCAATTCCTCGGGCCCAACTTACCCCCTTTGGGCCGTCAACTTTTCAACAATTTTCGTAAATTATGCAACCTTTATCCAAATGGCTCATTATTACCTTTTTTAAGACTGCCCATTCCCCTTTGTATTAAATAAAAGAGTACCTTTGCGGAAATTTTCGGAAAAAAGGCTGATTATGGCACAAGAAGACGTTTTCAAAAAGATTGTAGCGCATTGTAAAGAATACGGATTCGTATTCCCTTCAAGTGAGATTTACGATGGCCTGGGAGCTGTTTACGATTACGGACAACTGGGCGTGGAGATGAAGAACAACATCAAGACCTACTGGTGGCAGAGCATGGTCCTGCTGCATGACAACATAGTAGGTATTGACTCCGCAATATTCATGCACCCCACCATCTGGAAGGCATCAGGTCACGTTGACGCATTCAACGACCCCCTGATTGACAACCGCGACTCAAAGAAGCGTTACCGCGCCGACGTTCTTATTGAAGACCAGATTGCAAAATATGACGAGAAGATAGAAAAGGAGGTTGCCAAGGCCGCCAAGCGTTTCGGTGACTCTTTCGACGAGGCCAAGTACCGCGCCACCAGCAACAACGTTCTGGAGCACGTAGCCAAGCGTGACGCCCTGCACGAGCGTTACAAGAAGGCCATGAACGACGGCAACCTGGATGAACTCAAGCAGATCATCCTGGACGAGGGCATCGTTTGCCCCATCAGCGGCACCCGCAACTGGACCGATGTACGTCAGTTCAACCTCATGTTCTCAACCGAGATGGGTTCAACCGCCGACGGTTCGATGAAGATATATCTGCGTCCCGAGACTGCACAGGGTATTTTTGTAAACTACCTGAACGTGCAGAAGACCGGCCGCATGAAGATTCCCTGCGGAATTGCCCAGATAGGTAAGGCTTTCCGTAACGAGATCGTAGCCCGTCAGTTCATATTCCGTATGCGTGAGTTCGAGCAGATGGAGATGCAGTTCTTCATCAAGCCCGGCACAGAACTTGACTGGTTCGCCAAGTGGAAGGAGACCCGCATGAAGTGGCACCAGGCACTGGGCTTCGGCGCAGACCACTACCGTTTCCACGATCACGACAAACTGGCTCACTACGCCAACGCCGCAACAGATATCGAGTTCCTCATGCCCTTTGGTTTCAAGGAGGTTGAGGGTATCCACAGCCGCACCAACTTTGACCTCTCACAGCATGAGAAGTACAGCGGCAAGAGCATCAAATACTTTGATCCCGAAACCAACGAGAGTTACACTCCGTTCGTTATCGAGACATCAATCGGTGTTGACCGTATGTTCCTGAGCGTAATGTGCGCTTCATATGAGGAGCAGGCCCTTGAGAACGGCGAGACCCGCACGGTTCTGCATCTGCCCGCACCTCTGGCTCCCGTCAAGCTGGCTATCCTGCCGCTTGTAAAGAAAGACGGACTGCCCGAACTGGCACGTTCAATCCAGAACGATCTTAAGTTCCACTTCAACTGCCAGTATGACGAGAAGGATTCAATCGGTAAGCGTTACCGCCGTCAGGATGCCATCGGCACTCCTTTCTGCGTAACCGTTGACCACCAGTCACTCGAGGATCAGACCGTAACCCTGCGCAACCGTGACACCATGGAGCAGCAGCGCGTAAAGATTGCAGACCTCTGCAACATCCTCTCTGACACAGTATCAATCACCAGCGTCCTCAAGACACTCTGAGCATGAAGCGTTTAGGGGCCATATTCACTGTTCTGGCAGCCGTTGCAATGCTGACCGTCTCCTCATGCAAGGAGACCAAAGAGTTTGACGACCACGCCAATTGGAAGAAGCGCAATGCCGATTTCATATCGGACAGGGCTTCGGATTGCGGTAATGAAATGCCTGAAACAGCGGTAAAAGGATCCCGCTTCAGGCTCCTCTCATTCAGACTGGATCCCGGACAGTCATGGTCCAAGACTGATTATGTCTACTGCGAGGTACTTGAGCAAGGAACCGGGACCGATGTCCCCTATTACACCGACAGCGTACGCTTCAATTACCGTGTACGTCTGATCCCAACCGATTATTACCCAGAAGGTCAGGTCGTTGACCAGTCATTCAAGACCGCATCGCTTGACCCGTCGGTAAACATACCCGCTTCATTTACTGTAAACAGTACAATTGAGGGAGTCATCACCGCCCTGATGCATATGCACTGCGGTGACTACTGGAAGATTTACATACCTCACGGCCTTGGCTACGGAACAAGCGCCACAGGAGCCATTCCGGGTTATTCGACCCTGATCTTTGAGATCAACCTGACCGAGATAGCCCGTAAGGGAGAGAGTCTTTCACCGAGATAGTTTATACCAATCATCATACCAATAACAGTTATTTATCATGGCAAAAATCAGAGGTGCCGTCACAGTTGACAACGAGCGCTGCAAAGGCTGCGAGCTCTGCGTATACACCTGCGACAAACAGGTGCTTGGCATGTCCACAGCCGTCAACAGCAAGGGTTATCACTACGCCTATATGGCCAACCCTGAAGCCTGCATAGGCTGCACCAACTGCGGTATTATCTGCCCTGACGGAGTTATTTCAGTCTATAGGGTAAAAGTAGAGGAGTAATTATGGAAGAAAGAGAAATGAGACTTATGAAAGGCAATGAGGCAATTGCCGAAGCCGCTATCCGCGCCGGTGCCGATGCCTTTTACGGTTACCCCATCACTCCGCAGACGGAGGTAATGGAGTATCTGATGGAGACCGATGCCACCGCCCGCACAGGCATGGCCGTACTCCAGGCAGAGAGTGAAGTATCCGCCATCAATATGGTCTATGGCGGTGCATCCACGGGACACAGAGTAATGACATCCTCATCAAGCCCCGGCATAAGCCTGATGGCTGAGGGTATATCATATCTGGCAGGAGCCGAGCTGCCCTGCCTGCTTATTAACGTATCACGCGGAGGTCCCGGACTTGGAACCATCCAGCCCAGCCAGGCCGACTATTTCCAGACTGTCAAGGGCGGCGGTCAAGGTGACTACAAACTGCTCACCCTGGCTCCCTCATCAGTTCAGGAACTGGCCGATTTCATTGCCCTTGGCTTTGACCTTGCGTTTAAGTACCGTAACCCCACCATGATCCTGGCCGACGGTGCCCTGGGTCAGATGATGGAGAAAATCTATCTTCCCGCACAGCGTCCCCGCATGACCGAGTATCCCGACTGGGCTACCAACGGTACCCCCGAGGGTAAGGAGCGCCGTTTCATCACCTCCCTGAACCTGCTTCCTCAGGAGCACGAGCTGGTGAACATCCGTCTGCAGAAGAAATACCGCGAGATGGAGAAGAACGAGGTACGTTACGAGATGATCCAGTGCGATGACGCCGACTACGTAATCGTAGCCTTCGGTATCATTGCCCGCATAGCACAGAAGAGCATTGAGCTGGCACGCGCCAAGGGCCACAAGATCGGTCTGTTCCGCCCCATCTCACTCTATCCTTTCCCCTACGACCAGATCCGCGAGTTGGCCGACAATCCCCGCATCAAGGGTCTCTTCTCAGTTGAGCTGAGTGCCGGTCAGATGATTGAGGATATCCGCTTGGCCGTTGAGGGCCGCAAGCCCGTTGGCTTCTTTGGCCGTCTGGGCGGTATGGTTCCCACCCCCGAGGAGATTGAGAGCGCTCTCTACAATTACTTTAATATCAAATAAGCACGGTAATGGAAGTAAACGATATAATCAAACCTGAGAATCTGGTTTATCAGAAGAGCCGCCTCATGGCCGAGAAGCAGTTTAACTTCTGCCCCGGTTGCGGCCACGGTGTAGTTGTACGCACCATTGCCGAGGTTATTGAGGAGATGGGCATAGAGCACGATGTTATCGGTATATCACCGGTAGGCTGCTCGGTATTCCTTTATGATTTCTATAAGTTCGACGTAGTTGAGGCCGCTCACGGACGTGCCTGCGCAGTTGCCACCGGCATCAAGCGCGTGCAGCCCGACAAGTTCGTATTCACCTATCAGGGTGACGGTGACCTTGCCGCCATCGGAACCGGTGAGACCATGCACGCCTGCAACCGCGGTGAGAACATCGTGATAGTATTCATCAACAACGGTATCTACGGAATGACCGGCGGTCAGATGGCTCCCACCACACTGGAGGGAATGAAGACCACCACCTGCCCCCGCGGCCGTGACGTAAAGACCATGGGTTACCCGCTCAACATCACCCCGCTGCTTGCTCAGCTGGACGGCGTATGCTACGTAACACGTCATTCAGTACATACCCCCGGTAACGTTCGCAAACTCAAGAAGGCACTTCGTCAGGCCTTTGAGAACCAGCGTGACAAGAAGGGAACATCTATCGTTGAGGTTGTATCAAACTGCAACTCAGGCTGGGGTCTCACACCTAAGGCTGCCAACGACTGGATGGTTGAGAACATGTTCAAGAAATATCCTCTGGGAGACATCAAGGTCGATGGCAAATTGGTCATGGATATGAACGCACCCAGATAATAAAGGAGGAGAAATCATGACAGAAGAGATAATCATAGCCGGATTCGGAGGACAGGGTGTCCTCTCAATGGGTAAGATAATAGCATATTCAGGCCTTATGCAGGGCCTGGAGGTTTCATGGATGCCGTCTTACGGTCCTGAGATCCGCGGAGGTACAGCAAACGTAACGGTTATCCTGAGCGACAGCCGCATCAGTTCACCTATCCTGCAGAAGTTCAGCACCGCCATCATCCTGAACCAGCAGTCCATGGACAAGTTCGAGCCGATGGTTAAGCCCGGTGGCGTACTCATCTACACCCCCAGTACCATCACCCGCAAGCCCACCCGCACCGATATAACCATCTACCC